>CAZBYA010000026.1:6366-33639 GCA_964496175.1 uncultured Gaiellales bacterium
AGCGCGAGCGGGTAGCCGACGGGGTCGGCGAGCGTGTACGAGGCGTAGACGAGGTCGGGGAGGAGCAGGGCGAACGCGGCGCAGGCGAGCGCGTAGCGCGCTGCGAGCCCGAGGCGGCGGGCGAGCAGGTAGACCGGCACGGCGGCCAGCGACATCAGCAGCGCGTTCTCGGCCTGCGTCAGCCGGTAGGCGGCGACGGGCGCGAACAAGGCCTGGAACGGCGCTGCGAGGAGCGGCTCGAGCAGCGCAGGGAAGTGCGCGGACGCGCCGCGCACCGCGGGCGCGTGCCCTGCCCCGAGCGCGCGCGCGATCGCCGTGTACAGGTACTCGTCGGGGAAGTACCGCGGCGCCGGGTGGCCGGCCGCCGCCACGGTGCGAGCCGCGAACGACGCCGCCACGAGCAGCGTCAGCCCGACGCGGGCGGTCAGCCCGCGGGCGAGCGTCCGGCCGTGCGCGGCCGGGAGGGCGGCGTCGAGTGCCACGCCTCCGGTATCGGCAGGCCGGGGCTAGCCCTTGATGCGCGCTGCCGGCACGAAGAGGCGGCAGTGCGGGCACTTGAACCCGCGGTAGCGCTCGGCCCCGCCCGCGAGCAGCGGCGCCGTGAAGCGCTTCTTGCAGTGCGGGCAGACGATCTCGGCCGGCTCGGCGGTCGAGGGTTCCTGGGCCATGCCCTCAGGCTACCTGGATCGACTCGATTCGCACCTCGTCGCGCGGGCGGTCGCCGGGTCCGGTCTCGACCTGCGAGATCTCGTCCACCACGTCCATGCCTGAGGTGACGCGGCCGAAGACGGTGTGCTTCCCGTCGAGCCACGGACAGGCCTCCGCGGTGACGATGAAGAACTGCGAGCCGTTCGTGTTGGGCCCCGCGTTCGCCATCGCCAGCGCGCCGCGCTCGACGCGGCGCTCGTTGAACTCGTCCTCGAACTGGTAGCCGGGCCCGCCGGAGCCGGTCCCGGTCGGGTCGCCGCCCTGGATCATGAAGTCCTCGATCACACGGTGGAAGACGACGCCGTCGTAGAAGCCGTCGCGTGAGAGCTTCAAGAAGTTCTCGACCGTCTTCGGCGCGTCCTCGTCGTAGAGCTCGAGCTCGATCGTCCCGTGGTTCGTCTGCATCGTTGCGGTAGTCATGCGCGGACCCTACGCGCTCTCCCCGATGTGCCGCAGGGGGAGGGGCGCGAGGCTCTCGCCCTGGAGGAAGGGGGCGGGATGCCCGTCGAGACGGCAGGGTTCCGCGAGGCGCACGGTCGCCTCAGCGCCCACGCCGACGACCTGCGCGCCGGCGCCGCCCGCCTGCCGACGCTGAGCCGGGAGGAACGGACGCACCTCCGGGACGAGCTCCTCGACCTCCTGCACACGTCGATCGAGCCGCACACGAAGCTCAACGAGCACGTCCTGTATCCCGCGGTCGGGGATGCGCTCGAGGCGGCGTCGCTGGAGTACGACCACGTGGCGATCCGTCACTGGATCGCCGAGCTCGAGTCGGCGGACGCCGACGACGTGCCCTGCCTGCAGGAGCTGCTCTATGGGCTCGACGCGCTGATCCGCGTGCACCTCTGGAGGGAGAACGAGCTCTTCATCGGCGCGCTCGAAGCGGCCGCCCACCCGCCGAGCGGCTGACGCCGTCACCCGATCGGGGTAGGCCGATCGGTCCCCGGTGACGCCCGAAGTTCTGTGACCCGAGGCGGGTCGCAGACGCCGGAAAAACAGGCCGAGCGGCCTATGGCGCGCGGGCAGACCGGCGCTAGCGTGGACGACGCAAGATCGGGTCGAGACAAGGGGTCTTTCGAATGGGCAACCTGCGGTTCTGCTGTGCGCTGCTCGGCGCCACGGCTCTCACGTCGGCCGTCACCGCGGCGGCGATCACGATCGCGTCGCCGACGGCCGCTCCGGCCGCCGCGCGGACGCCGGCGCAGCGGCCCGTGGCCGCAGGCGTCGCCCAGCTCGCGTCGCTGCGCTCGCGGCGCGTCGTGCGCCGAGCCGCCGTGCGCCACGCCGTGCGTCCGCGCCCGCAGGTCGTCCAGCGCACGACGGCGGTGCGCATCGGCGCGACGCCGTCGCTCTACGAGCACACCGCCTCGATGCAGGTGCTGCGCGCACAGGGCTGCGCCGCCGGCTCGGCCGGGACGAACGGGCTCGTCATCCTCGACTTCGGCAAGCTCGACTACCGCTCGCGGTGGGGCTACGGGACGATCACCTTCGGTGACACGTTCGCGTCGAACCAGGCGATCACGTGGGCGATGAAGTCGTACGCCCGCGGCTACTCGCAGTGCCTGCCGCACGGCTCGACGGCGCAGATCACGCTGGCGCGCGGGACGAGCAACTACGACCCCACCGTCCCGAGCACGTGGGTGGCCGGGCGCCTCTGGGCCGGCGCGACCGTAGCGCTCGGCAACTACCTGAAGCGGCACCAGTTCGTCCACGTCACGGCGGCCGCGGCGGACGACGTCGAGCCCGCCTGGGATCCCGCCTTCGGCGGCACGTACGACTTCTTCCGCGGCTACCACACCGGCGCACGCGGCTACCTGCTCTACGACTTCGGCTCGCTCGACGGCGGCGTCGGGGCGATCTGGTCGCTGCGCCAGGTGTACTACGTCACGGGCGGCATGCCCGAGGCGCGGGTCGTGCCCGAGATCTACAACCGCGCGATGGCCGGCGAGTGGGCCGACGCGACGAAGCGCAGCGTCACCCGCTACGGCAGGCCGATCCAGCTTGCGGGCGTGATGACGCAGCACTGGACGAACTGCTCGGGCTGCGGCTACACGGCGCCGATGGCGCGGCACACGCTGCGCGTGGAGCTCGCGGCCCGCTCGGCGCCGGTCCCGGTGCGGGCGCTCGCCTCGGTCACCAACATCGGCGCGGCGACCGCCAACTGATGCGCGGCCCGCTCGCCCTCGCGGCGGCGGTCGCCGCCGCGTGTGCACTGGCCGCGCAGACGGGCGCGAGCGGCCTCGCGGGGCTCGGGTCGTTCCGCCACAGCGCGTTCGAGCAGCGGCTCGCCGCCGCGCTGGCCGTGCCGGGTGTGTCCCGCGCGCGCACCGGTGCGCTCGCGTTCGACCTCTCGGCGCATCGCGTCGTCTACGCGCTCAACCCGTCCCTGCCGCTCGCGCCGGCGTCGAACGAGAAGCTGACCGTGACGTACGCGGCGCTCGTCCGGCTCGGCCCAGGCTTCCGCTTCCACACGCAGGTGCTCGGCGCGGGCGCGCGCCGCGGCCCCGTCTGGCACGGCGACCTCTACCTGCGCGGCGGCGGCGACCCGACGCTCGAGACGGCCGGGCTGCGCGCGCTCGCGCTGCGCCTGCGCGCGCTCGGCATCCGCCGCATCGACGGCAACGTGCTCGCCGACGAGTCGCTCTTCGACACGCGCCGCACCGCACCCGGCTGGAAGGCGGAGTTCTGGCTGCACGAGTCGCCGCCGCTCTCGGCGCTCGTCGTCGACCGCGCGACCTACGACGGCGCGATGTCGCCCGACCCCGCCGGCGCCGCGGCCGCGCTGTTCGTGCGCCGGCTCGACGCGGCGGGCGTGCACGTGGCGGGACGCTCGGCGTGGGGGACCACGCCGAGCGGCGCGACCCTGCTCGCGCAGCGTGCGTCGGCGCCGCTCGCGACGATCGTCCGCTTCATGGACCGCTGGAGCGACAACTTCACCGCCGAGATGCTGCTGAAGACGCTCGGCCACGGCACGACCGCCGCCGGCGCCGCCGTCGTCGTCCGCACGCTCGCCGCTGCGCACGTGCCCCTCGACGGCGTGCGCATCGCGGACGGCTCGGGGCTCTCGTCGCGCGACCGGCTGACCGCCCGCGCGATCGCGTCGATCCTGCTCGCCGGCTGGCGCGACCGCGCGATCCGCTCCGACTTCTGGCACGCGCTCGCCGTCGCCGGCGAGAACGGCACCCTCGCCGGCCGGCTGACGGGCGCGCCGGCGCGCGGCGCGATCCACGCCAAGACCGGCACCACCGACATCGCCTCAGCGCTGTCGGGCTACGCGCGCGACCGCTACCTCTTCACCGTCGTCCAGGACGGGAGCCCCGTCTCCTGGACGTCGGCCCGCGCCGCGCAGGACCGCTTCGCGACGGCGCTCGCCGCCGCGGCGCGATGAGATTCCGCGCGCGCCGCGGTCTCCTTCTAGGATGCGTGCAGTGGGGGTTCAGACCGCCGGCCTCGAGGAGCAGCTGGAGCAGCACCGCTCCGAGCTGACCGCGTACTGCTACCGCATGCTCGCCTCGCCCTTCGAGGCCGAGGACGCCGTGCAGGAGACGATGATCCGCGCCTGGCGCGGCTACGACCGCTTCGAGGGCCGCGCGGCGCTGCGCTCGTGGCTCTACCGGATCGCGACGAACGTCTGCTTCGACCTGCTGAACGGGCGCGAGCGGCGCGCGCGGCCGATGGACTTCGGCCCGGCCTCCGAGCCGGTGTTCGAGAACCTGAACGTTCCGGCCGAGGTGGCATGGGTGCAGCCGATTCCCGATGCGCTCGTCGCGGACCCGGCCGAGGTCGCCGAGCGCAAGGAGACGATCAAGCTCGCGTTCATCTCCGCGCTGCAGCACCTGCCGCCGAAGCAGCGCGCGGCGCTGATCCTCTGCGAGGTGCTCCGCTGGAAGGCGTCCGAGGCGGCGGAGCTGCTCGAGACCAGCGTCGCGTCGGTGAACAGCGCGCTCCAGCGTGCGCGTGCGACGCTCGAGGAGGCGGAAGCGACCGCGCGGCCGCTGACGGCGGAGGACGAGGAGCTGCTGCAGCGCTACGTGCAGGCGTTCGAGGCGTACGACATCGACGCGCTCACGGTGCTGATCCACGAGGACGCCACGCAGTCGATGCCGCCGTACGACATGTGGATCGCCGGTCGCGACGACGTCTTCCGCTGGTGGTTCGGCCCCGGCATCGGCTGCAAGGGGTCGCGCCTCCTGCCGGCGCTGACTGCGAACGGCTCGCCCGCGTTCGCGCAGTACAAGCCGAGCGAGAGCGGCGGGTACGACCCGTGGGCGCTGATCGTGCTCGAGCTACGCGACGGGCGGATCGCCGAGTTCACGTTCTTCCTCGACACGGAGACGCTCTTCCCCCTCTGGGGCCTGCCGGCCCGCCTCGACGCGTAGGACGTCGGCGAGCCCGGCGAGCGCGACGAGCTCGACGAGCTCCCGCGTCGCGCGGCGCAGGCGCAGCTCGTAGCCGAGGCGCCGCAGCGCGAGCTGGACGCGCGCGAGGCAGTTCACGGTGGTTGCGTCCGCGCGCAGCGCGCTCACGTCGCACGGGACCGTTCGCCGGGCCATCGCAGTTCAGACCCCGCAGCCGGGTCGAACTCATCGCCTCGCGGCCTTTGGCCCGCCCGGCCCGCGCTGTAGGATCGCCGCATCGCACGCAAGCCCGACGCAACCGGGATGGTCGCGGAGGCGCTGATCGTGATGCTCGCGGTCGGCCTCGGGTTCGCCGGTGCCATCGTCGGCTACGTCGTCGGGCACTCGAGCGGGAAGACGGTCACGGTTGCGGCCGGGGCGGCGCCGACACCGCCTGGCGCCGCCGTCGACCCGCACGTCGCGGCGGGCGCGCACGACTTCGTGCAGTTCGCGTGCGCGCAGTGCCACGGCCTCCAGGGCCGCGGCGGCGTCTCGGTGTTCGTCCCCGCGCTCACGCACGTCGCGGGCGCGCTCACGCCGACGCGGCTCCGCTTCATCATCGACCACGGCCTCGGCGAGTCGGCGAACCCGACGCATCCGTACATGCCGGTCTGGGGCGAGGTGGTCTCGAAGCAGCAGGTCTCCGACCTGATCGCCTACCTCCGCGCCGGGCTGCCCCAGGTGCCGACCGCGTCGCCGCCGCCGGTCCCGCAGGGGCAGGGGCTGGCCGTCGAGGGCGCCTCGCTGTACGTCGTCTACGGCTGCATCAACTGCCACGGCCCGAACGGCCTCGGCGGCGTGCCGAACCCGTCCGCGCCCGACCGGGTGGTCCCGCCCCTCTCGGGCGTCGCGTTCCGCAAGCAGTTCAACACCGACGCGAAGATCATCGCGGTGATCGACTCGGGCAGCGTGATCGGGCGCGCGCCGATCGTGAGCATGCCGCACTGGGGCGGCATCATCCCGCAGCAGCGCCTCCAGGCGCTCGTCGCCTACCTGAAGACGCTCAAGTAGGGACGACCGCGTCGCCCACGCGCAGCTCGCCGTCGGCGAGCACGTCCGCGCGCAGGCCGCCCCGGTGCACGAGGGCGCGCAGCACCGGCCGGCCCGCGTAGCCGTCGAGCACCCGGCAGGGCTCACAGAGGCGCATGCCGCGGCACGGCACGCCGCCGATCGCGAACTCGCGGCCGACGAGCGCGTTCAGGTCGATCCCGCGCGTGACGACGTTGCGCCGGTGCACGGACGGCTCGAGCGGCGGCGCGAACGACTCGCACACCTCCGCCGCGATCAGCGTCAGCGCGCTGCCGGGAGTGCCGGAGGGGAACGTCCCCGTGCCGAGCACGTGCCGGTCGCCGTCGAGGCCGCGCCCCGCGAGCGCCCGCACCGACGCGAGCGCCTGCACCGGCTCGCCCGCGGCGGGCGCGACGTAGATCGCCTCCACCGTGCCGGCCGTCGTGGGCGCGTCCGGCCGCGCGGGTAGTGCGAGCGCGACGTCCGCGGCGGCGACGAGGAAGCCCTCGACGATCTCCGCCGCCTCGCCGCCGGCGGGGTCCCAGACGACTCCCGAGGGGACGCCGAACATCACGACCGAGCGACCGTCCGCGAGGCGCGCGATCCACGGCCCCGGCCACGAGAACGTCCGCGGCTCCGCCACCGGCGCGAGCCCGAGGCCGAGGCCGCCGAGCCAGCGGTGCACGCGGTCCGGCCCGGGCAGCGACTCGACGGGCACCTCGGCGACGGTGGCGACGCACGCGAGGAACGAGCCCTCCTCGCGCGACCGGCCCTCCGGCAGCGGCGCCTCCCTCATCGCGCGGCGAGCTCGCGCAGCCTCTCCATTGCACGAAGCCTAGAAGCGGCGTTAGGGCTCCGTAAATGTCTCGGGGGCATTTCGTTGACCGCCGCACCGGGCGCCTCGACGCCGCCGTTCTCCCTGCGTACCCCTCTCCGGCGTCCGCATGCCGCGGAACGTCGGGGCAACTGCCACGGGAGGGAGCAATCGCATGAGAACACCCATGAAGACGATCCTCGGAACGGCGCTCGTCGCCGCGACGGCGGCCTTTGCGGCCGGCGGCGCAGCCGGTGCGACGTCGCCACCTTCGAACACGACACCGCCGTCCATCAGCGGCACGCCCGCCGTCGGGCAGACGCTGACCGCGTCGAACGGCGCGTGGAGCGGGACCCCGACCAGCTACGCGTACCAGTGGCTCCGCTGCACGTCCGCGGGCGGCAGCTGCGTGTCGGTCAGCGGTGCGACGTTGAAGACGTACAAGCTCGTCACCGCCGACGCCGGGCACGCGATGCGCGTCCGCGTCACCGCGACGAACGCAGGCGGCTCGGCCTCGGCCGAGTCTGCGGAGACCTCCGTCGTCACGTCGCCGTCGTCGCCGAAGAACACCGCGGCGCCGACGATCACCGGCACGGCGCAGGTCGGCAACCGCCTGTCCGCCGACCCCGGCACCTGGAGCGGCGGCACTGCGACGTACGCGTACGACTGGCAGCGCTGTGACGCCGACGTCGTGTACTGCACCGACGTCCCCGGCGCGACCGGCTCGACCTACGGGGTCACGAACGAGGACCTCGGGTATCGGCTCCGCGTCGTCGTGACGGCGAAGAACGCCAACGGCACCGGTGTGGCGAACTCGGCGGCGACTGCGATCGTCGAGCCCGTCAGCACGCCGACGGCCGGCCCGCCGAAGGTGACGATCGTGTCCGTCCGCTTCGTCGGCGCCGCCGTCTACGCGCGGTTCCGCGTGTGCAGCCAGTCGCTGCGCAACGTCGCGATCCTCGAGACGGACTCGCGGCCCGGGAAGCTGTCCTACAACAGGACCTTCTCGACGCTGACGACGCCGCTGCCCTGCGGTGTGTACGACCGGCACTGGGTGCCGGCGGCCCGCTTCCGCGGCCCCGGCCGGTACACCCTGACGCTCCGTGCGCGCGAGCAGTCCGGCGCCACGAGCCTGCCGGCCCGCCGCAGCTTCACGCACGGCTAGGCGAAGCCGGAAGAAGCGATGCACCCGGGACGGGCGCCGCGAGGCGCCCGTCCCGCGTCTAGCCGCCGCTGATCGCGGCGATCACGTCGACGCGGGAGCGCGGCTCGACTGGCGTCTCGAGCCCCGCGCGCTCCCGGTCGACGTACACGTGGATGTGCATGCGGATCCGCGGCTGCCCCGGCTCGCAGAGCCGGTCGCGCAGCCCCGGCCAGCGGCGGTCGAGCTCGTCCACCAGGCCCGCGACCGTCCCCGCCTCGACCTGCACGTGCCGGCCGAGCCCGGGGAAGAGCGGCGCCAGCGTCCCGGGGAGGTGGACGTCCGCCATCAGTCGACCACCGCCACCTCGACGGACGAGATCGCCGGCAGGTAGCTCGCGATCTCGCTCCAGGTGTCGCCGTCGTCGACGCTCGCGAACACCTGGCCGGTGCTCGTGCCGAAGTAGAAGCCCGGCGAGTCGGCGCGGTCGTTCGTCATCCCGTGACGGAGCACGCCGAGGTACGCGCCGTCCTGCGGCAGGCCGCTCGCCAGCCGCTGCCAGCTCGAGCCCGCGTCCCGGGTGCGCCAGACCGCCGCCTGCCCGTCCGGCATCGTGCGGCCGTGGCCCGGGTCGAGCGGGATCACGTAGAAGCTGTCGCGGTCGTGCGGGTGCGCCGCCGCGGCGAAGCCGAAATCGGAGGGCAGGCCCTCGGTGATCTCGGTCCACGTCGCGCCGGCGTCGTCCGAGCGGTGCATGCCGACGTGGTTCTGCTGGTACATCCGGTTCGGGTCGGGCGAGCGCACGAACTTGTGGACGCAGAAGCCGACCTCCTCGTGCTCGGCCGGCCAGTCGCGGCGCAGGCCGCGGTTGCGCGGCGTCCAGCTCGTGCCCCCGTCGGTCGTCTCGAACAGGCTCACGCCCTGGACGATCGTCCAGAAGTGCGCGGGGTCGTCGCGGTCGAGCGTGATCGCCGAGATGCCGAGGTGGCCGGGCGGCTGGTTCGACGGGTCGTCCCAGGCCTCGCTCCCCGGCTGGCCGGCGAGCGTGGTCAGGAGCGACCAGCTCTCGCCGTCGTCGGTGCTCTGGAAGATGCCGGGCGCCTCGGCGCCGACGAGCACGCGCCCCTTGTCGGCGGCGAGGGACGAGACCTTCGAGAGCTTCTTGCCGTCCGCGTACTCGATCCCGGCACTCGACTGCGTCCACGTCTCGCCGAGGTCGCCGCTGCGCCACACGGACGCCCCGTGCCACTCGCTCGCGGCGGCCGCGTAGATCGCGCCGGAGTCGGGCTCGTAGATCGCGTGGTAGACGGGCCAGCCCTCGCAGTACGGTCCGCGCAGGTGCCAGTCGCGCCGGTCGCCGTCGCTCTCGAGCACGAAGCACCCCTTGCGGGTGCCGATCAGT
This sequence comes from uncultured Gaiellales bacterium, assembly GCA_964496175.1. GTDB lineage: Bacteria > Actinomycetota > Thermoleophilia > Gaiellales > Gaiellaceae > PALSA-600. Next base: position 15,837 of record CAZBYA010000026.1, read on the forward strand.
AGCAGTGTCCTCGCCATCGTCCTCCTCCGGGTTGTGCGGCCTCGGCCAAGTATGGACTTCGACTCCCGCGGCGCCGAAAACTCATCGGTGCGCGCGTATGCTCCGGGCGTGGACGCAGAGCAGCCCTTCGCGCGGGCCGCGGAGCGGTACGCCGCCCACGTGAACCCGCAGTTCGTCCGCGTCCTCCGGACGATCGGCTTCGACCGCAGCTGGGTCCGCGCCGAGGGCGCGCACCTGATCGACGACCAGGGCGAGCGCTACCTCGACCTGGTCGGCGGCTTCGGCATGTTCAACGTCGGGCGGAGCAACGCGGCGGTGCGCGAGGCCCTCGTCGAGGCGCTCGCGGCCGACCTGCCGATCGCCCCGCAGCTCGGCATCTCGCCGTACGCGGGACTGCTCGCCGAGCGGCTGCTCGAGCGGCTGCCGGACTCGGTCGGGCGCATCGTCTTCACGAGCTCCGGCACCGAGGCGGTGGAGGCGGCGCTCAAGTACGCGCGCGCCGCCACCGGCAGGCCGCGTGTGGTGACGGCGTCGCACGCGTTCCACGGGCTGACGATGGGCTCGCTCTCCGCCGGCGACTGCCCCGAGTTCCAGGCCGGCTTCGGGCCTCTGCTCGACGGCTTCGACCACGTGCCGTTCGGCGATCCCGACGCGCTCGAGCGCGAGCTCGCGCGCGAGGACGTCGCGCTCTTCCTCGTCGAGCCGGTGCAGGGCAAGGGCGTGAACCTGCCGCCGCCGGGCTACCTCGAGGCGGCCCAGGAGCTGTGCCGGCGTTACGGGACGCTTTTCGGCATCGACGAGGTGCAGACCGGCTTCGGCCGCACCGGGCGCATGTTCGCGCTCGAGCACTGGGCCCTCCAGCCGGACATCGTCACGGTGGCGAAGTCGATCTCCGGCGGCTACATCCCGTCCGGGGCGTGCGCCGTCTCGAAGCGCGTGTTCGACACCGTCTGCGACTCGATGGAGAACGCGCTGCGGCACGGCTCGACGTTCGCGCCGAACGAGCTCGCGATGGTGGCGGGCCTGGCGACGCTCGAGGAGCTCGACCGCGCGCAGCTCGTGGAGCGGGCGGCGGAGCGCGGCGAGCAGCTGCTCGAGCTGACGCGGCCGCTCGCCGAGCGCTACGAGGTGGTGCGCGAGGTGCGCGGGCTCGGCCTGCTCTGGGGGATCGAGTTCGGCGAGCCCCGGCGTGGCGGCGCGGCGTGGCGCGCGATCGAGCGGCGGCAGGCGGGCATCTTCTCGCAGCTCGTCGTCGGGCCGCTCTTCCACGAGCACCGCGTGCTCAGCCAGGTGGCGGGGCACGGGCTGAACGTCGTCAAGGCGCTGCCGCCGCTCGTCATCTCGGAGGAGGAGATCGCGCGCTTCGCCGACGCGCTCGACCGCGTCGTCCGCAAGGCGGCGCGCATCCCGAGCTCGGCGATCCGCTTCGCCGCCCGCGCCGGCGCCCGCGCGGTCCGCTAGAGCACCTTCGACAGGAACGCGCGCGTCCGTTCGTGCTGCGGGTTCGCGAGCACCTCGCGCGGGACGCCCGACTCGACCACGACGCCGTCGTCCATGAACACGGCCGTGTCGCCGACCTCGCGCGCGAAGCCGATCTCGTGTGTGACGACGATCATCGTCATCCCGTCCGCGGCCAGCTGCCTCATCGCGTCGAGCACCTCGCCGACCAGCTCCGGGTCGAGTGCCGACGTCGGTTCGTCGAACAGCATCAGCTTCGGCTCCATCGCGAGCGCACGTGCGATCGCAACGCGCTGCTGCTGGCCTCCGGACAGCTGCGACGGGTAGCTGTCGCGCTTGTCGGCCAGCCCGACGCGTGCGAGGAGCTCCGTCGCGCGGTCCACCGCGTGGGCCTTCGGCACTTTGCGGACCCGAATCGGCGCCTCGATCACATTCTCGAGTGCGGTCATGTGCGCGAACAGGTTGAACCGCTGGAAGACCATCCCGATCTCGGCGCGCTTGCGGCAGACCTCGGCGTCCGGAAGCTCGTGGAGCTTGTCGCCGGCCTGCCGGTAGCCGACGAGCTCGCCGTCGACCCACAGTCGCCCCGCGTTGATCTTCTCGAGATGGTTGACGCAGCGAATGAAGGTCGTCTTGCCGGACCCGGACGGACCGAGGATGCACATCACCTCGCCCGGCTGCACCTCGAGCGAGATCCCCTTCAGCACTTCGAGACGCCCGAAGCGCTTGTGCACGGCCTCCGCTTTCACCATCGCGGTCATCTCAGCTCCACGGATGGTGGAAGGTGACGAGATTCATCCGCAGTCGCTGCAGCGCCGTCGGCGGCAGCTCGCGGGACGACCCGCGGCCGAAGTGGCGCTCGAGGTAGTACTGGCCGACCGAGAGCACCGTCGTCACGATCAGGTACCAGATCGAGGCGACCAGGAGCAGCGGGATCGTCTGGTACGTCCGCGCGTAGATCAGCTGCGCCGAGTAGAGGAGCTCGGTGACCGCGATCGTGCTGGCGAGCGAGCTCGTCTTCAGCATCGAAATCGTCTCGTTGCCCGTCGGCGGGACGATCACGCGCATCGCCTGCGGCAGCACGATCCTGCGCATCGTCAGGAGCCGCGTCATGCCCAGGCTCTGCGCGGCCTCGGCCTGCCCCTCGTCGACCGAGATGATCCCGGCGCGCACGATCTCCGCCATGTACGCCCCCTCGTTCAGCCCCAGTGCGAGCATCGCAGCGATGAACGGCGTGATCAGCGTGTTCGCGTCGAGATGCGCGAACTGCGGCCCGAACGGGATCCCGAGCGGGATCTTCGAGTACAGCGCGGAGATGTTGAACCAAAACAGGATCTGGACGAGAACCGGCGTGCCGCGGAAGAACCAGATGTAGAGGGAGCTCGCCCCCGACACGAGCGGGTTCGGAGAGAGCCGCATCACGGCGAGCACGATCCCGAGCGCGATGCCGATCGCCATCGCCGTCGCCGTCAGCTCGAGCGTGGTTACGAGCCCGTCGAGGATCTGCGCGGTCAGGAAGTAGTGGCCGACGACCGCCCACTCGAAGTTCGGGTTCGTCGCGACCGACTTGCCGATCGCGATGCCGAAGAAGACGACGATCGCGGCCGCCACCCAGCGACCTGGGTGGCGGACCGGGATCGCCCTGATCTCGTCAGGCGGGATTGGCTCTGCCGCGTCCGTCATCTCACCGCGCGCAGAGCCGCCCGCTCAGCTGGTCGCGCCGTTGATCACCGGCTTGGAGATCGCGCCCGCCTGGATTCCCCACTTCTCGAGGATCTTCGTGTAGGTGCCGTTCCCCATGAGGTACTTCAGCGCGTCGCGGACCGGGTTCGCCATGCCGTTCTTCTTCGGGAGCGCGATGCCGTATGGCGCGGTGCCGTACGGCTTCCCCGACAGCTTGAACTTGCCGTGCGACTGCTTCACCTGGTACGCCGCAACGGGCGAGTCGGCCATGCCGACCTGTGCGCGGCCGCTTGCCAGCGCGAGGTTGGCCGAGTTCTGGTCGGGATAGACCTCGACGTTCACGCCGGGCTTGCCCTGCTTCTTGCAGGTCGCGTTCTGCGTGGCCGCGTCCGTCTGCTCGGTCGTCCCGCTCTCGACCGAAACGGACTTGCCGCAGAGGTCGGCGAGCGAGCGGATGTTCGGGCCGCCGGCCGCCTTCACGAAGAACGACGTGCCCGCCGAGAAGTAGGTGACGAAGTCGACCACCTTCTCGCGTGCCTTCGTGTCGGTGAACGACGACATGCCGATGTCGTACTTCCCGGACTTGAGCCCCGGGATGATCGTGTCGAAGTGAGCATTGACAACCTTGAACTTCAGCCCGAGCACGCCTGCCAGTGCCTGAGCGAGGTCCGGATCCATGCCGATGACGGTGTGCCCATTCGCCGCGACGAACTCGTTCGGCGCGTAGGTCGCGTCGGCGGCGACGATGAGCGTGCCCTTGGCCTTGATGCTCGCGGGGACCTCGGCGGCGATCTTCGGCACGGGCTGCACCTTCGTGCTCGACGCCGCGAGCGGCCCCGATCCGGCATAGCCGGCGGAGGCGAAGGTGAGCAGCAGTGCCGCGACGAGAGCGGGCCGCACGATACGGCGGGACATTCGTTTCCTCCTCGTAGGCGGTACCGGGGGGTGGCTCGTAGTATCGGCTTCCTCGCCGCCGGGTCGCAACTTCGAGCGAACCGGCGCAAACCGCCTGCGAGCAGCCTGTTTCCACCCCGCGGCGAACGGATAGGACCACGATACATCCGACGAAGCAGCGAGGTGAAGCGCGATGAAGCACGAGCAGGAGCGCGACGCTGGCCCTCCGCGCGAGGAGACGATGCGCCCGCACGGGGACGACGGCGAGCAGACGGGGCGCGGCCGCGAGACGATGCGGCCCACACCCGACCGGCCGGACGAGCACCGGCGGGACCGCCCCGCCTGAACGCCGAGGCCCCGCCTGCGGGCGGGGCCTTTTCGACGCGCCGAGGCCGCGGGTATGCTCGCCGCGTGGTCGTGACGAGGGCGATTCGCGACGAGCGGCAGCTGCGTGCGCTGATCGGCGAGCCGACCGAGCTCGTCGTCTCGAAGATCGCCGACCGGCTGAACGAGCTGACCCGGCAGTTCATCGAACGGTCGCCGTTCGTCTGCGTGGCGACCGCGAGCCCCGGCGGCGGGCTCGACGTCTCGCCGCGCGGCGACCCGCCGGGCTTCGTGCGCATCCTCGACGAGCGCACGCTGCTGCTGCCGGAGCGCCCCGGCAACAAGCTGGCGGACACGCTCACGAACCTGCTCGCCGACGACCGGATCGCGCTGCTCTTCCTGATCCCCGGCGTCGGCGACAGCTTCCGCGTCAACGGGCGCGCGACGCTGGTCGACGACCCGGAGCTGCTCGAGCCGTGCGCGATGGAGGGCAAGATGCCCAAGCTCGGGATCCTCGTCGCCGTCGAGGAGGCGTACACGCAGTGCTCGAAGGCGCTGATCCGCTCCGACCTCTGGAACCCCGAGACGCACGTCGACCGCTCCGAGCTGCCGACCTCCGGCGAGATCCTGCGCCGTGTCGCCGACTCCGACCTCGACGTCGACGAGTACGACCGCGAGCGCGCCGCCCGCTACGCCCGTAGGGAGGGGCTCTATTGAACCGCTGGCTGCTGAACACGTTCACCACCTGGGAGCTCGGGCTGATCATCGTCGGCGGCTTCGTGCTGCTCGCCGTCGTCGGCCTCTACGGCTTCAAGCGGCTGCTGCCGCGGATCGCGGAGGAGGAGATCAACGACGTCGCCGGCGTCATTCTCGGCGTGCTGGCCGCGATCTACGGGATCGTGCTCGCGTTCGTGATCGTGTCGCTGTACGACGACTTCCACAAGACGGCGGGGGACGTGCGCACGGAAGCGAGCGCGCTCTCGATGGTCTACCGCGACACGCGCGGCTTCGCGCCGCCGGTCGCCGCGAAGCTGAAGCTCGAGCTCGGCGACTACATCCAGGCCGTGACGGGCGAGGAGTGGCGCGCGATGGCGAACGGGCGAGAGAGCGAGCGCGCCTGGTCCGACCTCGCCTCCGTCTACTCGACGCTGCAGGCGTACCAGCCGCAGACGACGAGCCAGAAGGACTGGTACCAGGAGACGCTCGTGCGGGTGAACAACCTCGTCGCCGCGCGGCGTGAGCGGCTGAACGACGCGGAGGAGGGGATCCCGCCGACCTTCGAGGTGCTGCTGGTCGGCGGCGCGCTGCTCGTGCTCGCGTTCACCTTCGTCTTCGGGGTGCGCAGCGCCCGGCTGCACGCGGCGATGGCGGTCGCGGTCGCCGCGCTGCTCGGCTTCAACCTGCTCGTCGCGCTGGTCCTCGACTTCCCCTTCTCGGGCCAGGTGACCGTCTCGAACGCGCCGTACACGACCGGCGGGCTCACGGTCTTCAAGGCCGACCACCGGTAGGGATGCCGTGGACCGCTGGCTGCTGAACACGTTCCCGACCTGGGGGCTCGTGCTCCTGATCGTCGGCGGCGCGATGGCGGTCGGCATCGGCGGCTTCCTGACGATGAAGCGCTTCGTTCCGAGCCTCGAGGCGCACGCCGACAGCCGCAGCCTCTCGAGCGCGTTCGGCATGACCACCGGCCTCTTCAGCTTCGTGCTCGCGTTCACGATCGGCCAGCTCTACGGGAACTTCACCCGCGCGGGCGCCGACGCGAAGCAGGAGGCGACGGTGCTCGCACAGGTGCTGCGCACGAGCAACGGGCTCGGCGCCGGCCCTGCGGCGACGATCAGGGCCGAGGTGCTGCGGTACGCGAACGACGTTCGGACGCAGGAGTGGAGGCTGATGCAGCACGGGCAGTCGAGCGTCACCGCGTGGGAGGACCTCGACCGGATGTACAAGACGCTCGATGCGCAGCGCACGACGCTCGGCGCGAACCCCTTCTACTCGCAGACGCTGTCGCGCATCAACGACCTCGTGATCGCACGACGCACCCGGCTCGACGACGCGAACCTCTCGCTGCCACCCGTCTTCCAGGTGATGCTGCTGCTCGGTGCGGTGCTCGCGCTCTCGACGACGTTCTACTTCAAGCCGTTCGGCGAGGGGATCCAGCTCGCGATGATCGGCGCCGCGTCCGCGCTCGTCGGCACCGCGATGCTCGTCGCGCTGATGCTCGACTACCCGTACTCCGGATCGATCGCGGTCTCGAGCGACCCGTTCAGGGCGGCGACGCTGCTCCTCCTCTCCGGCGGCCTCTAGTCGTCCCTCGTCTCAGGGAACGTAGAAGCCCCGGTCTTGAAAACCACCGGGGGACCGTCGTAGGCTGCGCGGACAACCGACCGGGTTCGACGGGGGAGCAGGGTGAGCGAGGGGCCGCGGCGCTACGGCGCTGCGCTGGTGATCGTCGGTGTGGTGGTCGCCTCCCTGACCGGAGGGGCCGTTCGCGCGGGCAGCGCCGCGACGCCGCGCGCGTCCGTCGATCTGAGCGCGCAGGTGCTCGCCGCCCGCGTCGTGCCCGGCGGCTCCGCGCCGCTGCTCGTCACCGTCTCGAACACCGGCCGCGTCGCCACGCGCGCCGGGGTGCAGCTCACCGTCACGGCGCCCGCGTCGTTCCGCTTCCTCGCGGTCACCGACGTCGCGCACCTGCCGGGGCTCGACAGCTTCCGCCACCCGGCCGGCGAGCACTGGCGTTGCACCGCGACGTCCGGCGGCCACGTCGCGCTCTGCCAGGAGCCCGCGGGGCTCGCGCCGGGGCAGTCGGTCGCAGCGCTGATCCGCTTCGCCGCGCCTGCCGACCTGCGCAGCCGCGGCTCGCCGTCGTTCGTCGTCTCCGCCTCCGGCGCCGCCTCGGTGACGAAGCGGGCGCCGATGCGGCTCGCCTCGGGGCAGCCGTCGCCGTCGATCTTCGTCGACACGCGCGGCACGAGCACCGTGCGCGCCGACCAGACGGCGGTGGAGCAGGTCACCGTCGTCAACGTCGGCTCCGGCCCCGCCACCTCCGTCAAGCTCGCGAACCTGCTGCCGCCGGCCGTCGTCGGCACCTGGAGCGCGGGCGGCCGCGGCTGGACGTGCGCCGGCGCGTCGGGGACGCCGCCGACCTGCACCTACTCCGGCGCGGTCGGCGTCGACACCGTTGCGCCGCGGCTGACGATCTCGTACCGGCTCGATCCGGCGCGCGTCGCCGCGCTGAACCTCCCCGTCGGCGGCGCTCCGTCGGTGCAGACCTGGGAGATCGGCGTCACGTCGGGCGGTGGGGCGGGGCAGACGACGACCTCGCCCGCCTTCGTCGCCGTCGGCGCGCCGCCGGGGGCTCTGATCGTGACGACCGCCGTCGCCGGCCGCGGCGGGCAGGAGCTCCTGCCCGGGACGACGACGTCGATCCACGTCAAGCTCGCGAACATCGGCAACGGCGCGACGAAGCAGCTCGCGCTGCTCGTCAGCGTGCCCGCCGGCATGAGCATCACGGCCGCGTCGGGCGGCTTCTCGTGCACGCCCGAGACCGCCGAGCCGCGGAACGTCACCTGCCTCGCGCCGCCCGGCACGAGCATCGCGCCCCGCCGCTCGCTCGCCGTCGAGCTGACGCTGGCCGCGGCGACCGGCGCCGCGCCCGTCGACAGCGCGGTCACGATCGCCGCCACCTCCGAGAACCAGGTCGCCGGCGAGAAGACGCGTGCGACGAGCCTGCCGATCGTCATCCTCAGGAACGGCACCGGCTTCCCGGCGCTGACACTGCTGCGCGCGGTCGGCTCGAGCTCGCTCCAGCCGGTGCTGGACGGATCGCCGGCGTCGGTCCTCGCCGGCGGAGCGTTCACCGAGCGCCTCGACGTCCGCGACGCGGGCAGCGCGCCGATCGCCGCCGGCAGCAAGGCGGAGCTGACGCAGAGCCTCGGCCCGGGCGCGAACGCGCGGCTGCTCTCCGAGCCGGCCGGCTGGAGCTGCAGCACCCGCGCGCGCGTCTCGTGCACCGTCACCTTCCCGGCGGACGTGTTGCCGGCGGCGTCGCTCGACGGCCCGACGATCGTCGTCACCGCGGCGACGGCGACCAAGGGCGAGGTCAACTGGCCCGCGACGATCCGTCTCGCCGGGGCCGACGCGCCGAAGGCGAGCCGACTGCCGGTGCTCGTGTCGGTGCAGCACACGACGATCCGGCTCGTCCCGAACTTCACGGCGGACCGCGTGCCGACCGCCGGCGGCACCGGCCGGTACACGCTCACCGTCCACAATGCCGGCGACGGCGCCAGCGTCGACCCCGTCCGGCTCGGCCTGCACCTGCCCGCGGGCGTTCGCCTCGAGCAGCTGACGACGAGCTCGGAGTGGCGCTGCGAGACGACGCGCACGAGCGCGCGCTGCATCTCCGCGCGGCCGGCGGCGGCCGGTGCGCGCCTCGCGCACATCGACCTCGCGCTCTCGTTCGGTGCGGGTACGGCCGGCCGGGCGCTGACCCTGGTCGCGAGGGCCGCCGACGGCGCCCGCCCCGCCCAGTCGGACGCGATCGCGCGCATGGCGGTCGTCCCGCGCGGCGCGCTGCGCGCTGTCATCACCGAGCCCGACCGGGTCGCGTTCGCCGACCAGCCGCTGATCTCGTCGACGGAGAAGGTGAAGCCGACGACGATCGTGCTGCGCGGCGACGGCTCGGGCGGCAGCGGCATGGGCCTGCACTACCGCTGGACCTCGGTGACCGCGCCGGTGACCTGGCTGGGGCAGCCGGTCGGGACGGCGCACCCGACGACGGCGGACGTCGAGTTTCAGGCGCCGCAGGTGACGAAGCCGACGACGCTGGTCTTCTCGCTGTCCGTCACGGACGGCAGCGCGACCGCCTCGACGAAGGTGCGCCTGAAGGTCTACCCGCTGCCGTCGGCGACCAAGGGCTTCAACTTCGACAAGGCGCACCCGCACAAGGAGAAGCAGGTCGCACCCGGCCACGAGCGCCGCCGCCTGCCGAAGCCGGCCGATCCGCTGAAGCCCTCGAAGACGCCGCCGCCGCCGAAGAAGGACTCGGCGACGCCGACCGACACGAACCCGACGACCACGTCGGAGACGACCACGTCCGCGACGACGACGGCGGAGACGACGACCACCACCACCACCACGACGTCGCCGTCTGCCTCGCTGCCGCCGATCTTCTGCGAGCTCGTCGACAAGGCGCTCGCCGCGGGCGGCTCGTTCTCCGCCTCGCTGCCCGGGGGCGTCGACCTCCACCTGAGCGACGTGAAGGTGCACGGCAGCGCGTGCGACTCCGGGACGACGGTCACGTTCGAGGGCTCGGGCTTCTCGCTCGACTCGTACCTCTCCGCCTCCGGCGTCTCCGGGACGATCTCCGCGGGCGGCATCTCGCTCGACTCGGGCACGATCGCCGCGCCGGCGGCGTGGAACACGGCCGCCTTCAAGATCTCGTCGCTGACGATCGCCTACGGCAGCGACGTCTCCGTCGAGGGCAAGGTCACGGCGGACAGCTTCGGGCTCGTGCCGCTGCCGGCCGGCTGGAGCGGCACGACGAGCCTCGAGTTCTCGTCGAGCGGCAGCGGCACCAGCGTCACGTTCGCCGCGGGCGTGACCGGGCCGAAGTCCGACGCGAGCCCCGACTCGCCGGCGCCGACCGCGTCGGTTGACGGCACCGTCTCTTCGAACGGCACCTTCGACCTGTCGTTCTCGATCCAGAAGCTCGTCCAGCTCGCGGGCTCGTCGGTGAGCGTCAGCGGCCACGTCGTCCGGTCCGAGCCCGGCGGCGCGATCACGACGGAGCTCGAGGGCTCGCTCGACCAGCCGATCCAGATCGTCCCGGGCCTCTTCATCCAGACGCTGACCGTGCACGCGAAGCCGACGAGCGACTCGCTCGGGCTGACCGCGAACGGGACGATCCGCATGGCCGCGGGCTCGAACACGGTCGACGTGAACGTCAAGCTCACGTACGACAACCCGAAGAACTGGTCGCTGACGGCCGAGAGCTCCGGCGACGCGACGTGGACGCCGGTGCCGGGGCTGACGATCGCCGCCAGCGACTTCAGCGGCGCGATCGTCGCGAAGGACGACGCGTACCAGCTGACGCTGCACGTCGCGCTGTCGCACGACTGGAAGCCGAACGACCGCGTCACCGTCTCCGGCCTCGAGCTGACGCTGTCGAACACGTGCATCGAGGGCGGCGGTCCGTGCCCGAAGGACGCCTCGCTCTTCCTGGAGGCCAAGGGCAACGTCAGCTTCAACCTGCCGTCGATCGGCACCGTGACGGCGAAGCTCGCCGGGTCGCTCGCGCTGCCGACCGGCGAGTTCAGCGTCTCGGCCGACCTCGCCAGCCCGGTCTCGATCGGCGCCGGCATCCAGATCACGAACGCGAGCGTCGCGATCGAGCACGGCGTGACGCCGAATCCGGAGGACCCGTCGGCGGAGACGGCCGACGCGGGCGGCTTCCGCGTCGACCTGAGCGGCGCGATCTCGGTGCCGCACATCGGCCAGCTCCCGACGGTGCACGCGTCGTTCTCCGACCAGGGCTGGGCGATCGCGGTGCCGATGGGCGGCTTCTCGCTGCCGGGCGCGAGCGGCGACGGCTCGCAGGTCGCGAGCGCGGTGCTCGGGTGGGCGTCCTATGCGACGTCGATGAACGTCTACGACGCCGCGACCAAGCAGGTCACGAAGATCTCGATCCCGGCCGGCGGCTTCAAGCTCACCGGCTCGTTCACGACGCCGGCCTGGCTGCGCCAGACGCTCGGCCTCCCGGGCGACGTCACCGCGCGCGCGACCGGCACGTTCGACCCGGCGAAGGACACCTACGCGCTGCGCATGGACTTCGGCGTCCCGGGCCAGCCGTACCTCTACGGCAGCGCGAGCTCGGCGACGAACATCAAGCTGACGAGCGTCTTCTTCCAGATCGAGAGCAAGGCGGGCGACTTCAACCTTGCGCTCGGCGGCTCGGCCCAGCTCAACGTCGCAGCCACGCCGTCGCTACCGGCATCGAGCGCCGACCTGACGGTCGAGGTGTCGTACATCGTCAACTCGCAGACCGTCTCCGGGACGCTCAACCTCTCGAGCCCGAACGGCTGGCACAACGCGTTCGGCACGCAGGATCTGACGCTGTACGGCCTCGCCCTCCAGTTCTCGTTCAACATCCCGACGCTCACGCCCGGGATCGGGTTCGGCGCCACCGCCACGCTGCCGCCGACCATGCAGCAGCAGCTCGGGATGCTCAACAGCGCGAAGACGACCGTCGTCGCGAACATCTCGGTCGACCACCCGTGCGTCGGCTTCCAGGTCACCGACCCGACGAACACCGGGCAGACGGTCCTCAACCTCGGCAACGGCGCGCTGACGGCGACGCAGTTCGAGTTCGACATCGCCCCGTTCGGCTGCAAGGTCGGCGACTACAGCTACGCCCCCGGGCTCTCGCTCCAGTTCAACGGCGCGGTCGCCGGCGTGCCGGTGCAGATCCTCGCGAGCGTGACGATCTCGCCGTTCGCCTTCGACGGGAAGGTGAAGATCGGCCAGTTCGCCGTCGGCGGGCTCACCGTCAAGGAGACGAACATCGAGGTCGCGCTCGGCGCGAGCAAGCTGAAGGTGACGTTCTCGGGCGGCGTCGAGGTGTTCGGGACGAACGTCGACATCTCCGGCGGCGTCGTCAAGGGCACGACCGGCACGACCGCCGACTTCAAGGGCTCACTCGACCAGCTCTCGCTCGGCGGCGGCGCCGTCACGGCGAAGAACCTGAAGGTCACGGTGCACATCGAGACCGGGGCGAAGAACGTGCTCCAGTTCGCCGCGTCGGGCGACGTGCAGGTGCTCGGCGCGACCGCGACGGGGACGTTCTCGCTCTCGCTCGCGGACGGCCAGCTGAACGCGGCGCACGCCGACCTGCGGGCGGCCGTCAACTTCGGCGGCGGCACGGGCGTCTCGCTCAACGGCACATTCAAGTGCGACTACGCAAAGGGCCAGCCGTTCACGCTCGACGGGAACGTCAAGGTCAAGGTCGGCGTCGCCGGCGACACGCAGTTCGACGGGACCGTCTCGCTCCAGACCGGCTACGTGCAGGTCGGCGTCAAGGTCTCGGTCGGGACGCTCTTCTCCGCCGACGTGAGCGGCGCCGTCTACTACGGCGCGGTGCCGAAGGGCGCGACGATCCCGACCGCGTCCGGGAACGTCGCCGCGAAGACCGGCGACTTCTACCTGAGCGCGAAGGACGTGACGCTGAACATGGCCGGCTTCAAGGCCGTCGGCTCTGTCGCGTTCGGGAAGGCGGGCGGCACGCCCTTCGGCTCGATCAGCGCGAGCCTCCAGCTCACGGGCAGCTCGTCGAACAACTCCGTCACGGTCGCCGGCTCGTTCAACGGCACGAACGACATCACGCTGACCGGCTCGGCGAACCTGACGCTGACGAGCTTCACGACGAACGTCACCGTCACGTTCCGCAAGACGCCGAACGTCGTCAAGCTGAGCGGCTCGGCCAGCCTGAGCGTGCTCGGCTCGTCGATCGCGGTCAACGGCGACTTCGCCTACGCGAACGGCCTCTACCAGTTCCGGCTGACCGGCACCGGCAGCCTCGTCGTCGGCGGCTACAACCTCGCGAACGCGTTCGTCAAGTTCAGCAACTTCCCGGAGGACGCCGGCCTGAAGGCGACCGTGACCGTCTCGGTCGGCGGCGTCGTCTCGGCCCGCGGGGACATCGACATCCAGCCGGGCGGCAGGTTCGCGCTGAGCGCGAACGCGAACGTCGACCTGAAGGTGCTGACGGCGAACATGAACGTCAGCCTCCGGAACTACGGCCAGATCTGCTTCCCGAAGTTCAGCTTCTCCGGCTTCAACATCTCCTGGAGCCAGAGCTGCACGACGTTCGACTCCGCGCCGACGCTGAGCGCGAACGGCTCCGTCACCGTCGCGGGCGTCGGGTTCGGCCTGAGCGTGAGCGTCAGCTCGAACGGCGCGTGGAGCGGCTCCGCCCGCACGCCGGTCTCGGGCGAGTCGACGTGGCAGTCCGGCACCGTCGACCTGGGCGTCGTCAAGGGGTACGCGCTCTTCTCGTACCACTTCGGGCTGGGCGCGTCGTCGGCGAACGCCCCGGTCTACCTGTCGGTCGACGCCGCGGGCAACGCCGAGATCAAGTACCAGTACTGGTTCTTCGGCTGGTCGGACTGGAAGACGCTCTTCGGGATCGGCATCTCGATCAGGACGCAGCCGTTCCAGGCGTGCGGCTCGACCACGATCGCCGGGCACGACTTCTCGGCCTGCGTCCCCTAGGACCCGGTGAGGGCGAAGCGGGGGAAGACGGTCGCGGGCGCGCTCGCGGTCGCCGCGGCGATCGGCGTGACGGTGGCGGCCACGGGCTCGTCCAGCGCGGGCGGCCCGCCCATCCGCGTCGGCATCCTCCACTCGGAGACGGGGTCGCTCGCGCTCAGCGAGATCCCGGTGCTCGACGCGACGCGGATGGCGATCGACGACCTGAACGCGCACGGCGGGCTGCTCGGGCGGAAGATCCAGGTGTTCCAGCTCGACGGCCGCACCGACGACGCGACGTTCGCCCGCGACGCGCGCACGCTGATCGAGCGCGACAAGGTCGACGTCATCTTCGGGTGCTGGTCGTCCTCGTGCCGGAAGACGCTGCGGCCGATCGTCGAGCGGGACCGCAGCCTGCTCGTCTATCCGGTCCAGTACGAGGGGCTCGAGGCCTCGCCGAACATCGTCTACGTCGGCGCGGCTCCGAACCAGCAGATCATCCCCGCGGTCAAGTGGTTCCTCGACAACCTCGGGCGGCGCTTCTTCCTCGTCGGCTCCGACTACGTCTTCCCCCGCGCGGCGAACGCGATCGTCCGCGACTACCTGAAGCTCTACGGCGGCACCGTCGTCGGCGAGCGGTACGTGCCGCTCGGCGGCCAGGACTTCACCGGGATCGCGCGGGCGATCCGCCGCGCGCGCCCCGACGTGATCCTCAACACCGTCAACGGCGACAGCAACGTCGGCCTCTTCCGCGCGCTCCACGCCGCGGGCATCCGCCCGGCGACGACGCCCGTCGTCTCCTTCTCGATCGCGGAGCAGGAGGTCCAGCAGATCGGCGCGCGCCTGCTGGCCGGCAACTACGCCGTGTGGAACTACTTCGCGAGCCTGCCCGGCGCCCGCAACCGCGCGTTCGTGCGGGCGTTCGAAGCTCGGTACGGCAGCCGCTGCCTCACCGACGACCCGGTCGAGGCCGGGTACGTCGGCGTCGAGCTGTGGGCGAACGCCGTCCGCGCCGCCGGCTCCGCCGCCCCCGAGCCTGTGCTCGCGAAGATCGGCTGGCAGAGCTACGCCGCGCCCGAGGGGACCGTGTACGTCGACGACGCGAACCACCACGTCTGGAAGACGACCCGGATCGGGCGCATCCGGCGGAACGGGCAGTTCGCCGTCACGTGGGTGTCGGAGGCGATCGTGCACCCGGTGCCGTTCCCGCCGACGCGCACGAAGGCGGAGTGGCAGTCGCTCCTCGACACGCTGCACGCGCGCTGGCACGGCTGGGCGGCGCCCGCGGCGCGGGCGCCGGCGAAGCAGGGGGTGAGCCCGTGTCGACGTGGGTAGAGGGCGGCCTGATCGTGCTCGTGTCGACGGCGTGCGCCGTCGCCGGTCTGCTGCTCGTGCGGCGTTTCGCCAAGACCGAGCTGCTCCGCGAGCATCACGACGTCTCCGCCGCCATGTACGCGCTGATCGGGACGATCTACGCAGTGCTGCTCGCGTTCGCGGTCGTGATCGTCTGGCAGGCGTTCACGGAGACGCAGTCGACGGTGGCGCAGGAGGCGAACGCGCTCGGCGACCTGGAGCGCATGTCGCGCGGCTATCCGATCGTGATCCGGCGGGAGGTGCACGAGGCCGCGCAGACGTACGCGCACGTCGTGATCACGCGCGAGTGGCCGCTGATGGCGAAGGGCACGTCCAGCGAGCTGGCCAACGCGGAGCTGATCGACCTCTGGCACATCTACACGGACCTGCCGCCCGCGCAGCGTGCGGGCGCGCTCTACGCGAGCTCGCTCACGGCGCTGAACACGGTCACCGACGAGCGCCGGCTGCGGCTGCTGGCGAGCGAGAGCCGCGTGCAGCCGATCATGTGGGCTCTGCTCGTCGTCGGCGGCGTCGTGATGGTGCTGTTCTCGTACCTGTTCGCCGTGCGCAGCGTCTGGCAGCAGACGGCGATGACGGTGATGCTGTCGGGGATGACTCTCCTTCGCGCTCTTCCTGATCTTCGCGCTCAACGGCCCGTTCGTCGGCAGCGTCAAGGTGCAGCCGACGGCGTTCGAGACGACGCTCCAGAACATGGAGCACGTCGGCGGGTAGAGTCGGCGAGGGTGGAGGGGCTCCTCGAGCGCGAGGACGAGCTCGCGCTGCTGGTGGACGTCGTGCGCGGCCTGCACGCCGGGCGCGGCTGCCTCGTGCTCGTTGGCGGCGAGGCCGGGATCGGCAAGACGGCGCTCGTGCGCGCGTTGCGCGAGCGGACGGGCGCCGAGGCGACCTTCCTCGTCGGCGCATGCGAGGCGCTCTCGGTGCCGGTGCCGCTCGGGCCGCTGCGCGAGCTCGCCGAGGCGGCCGGCGACCTCGAGCTGGCCGAGCCCGGCGACGCCGACCGCCTCTCGCTCGCGCGCCGCCTGCTCGCGGCGCTCGCGGAGCGGGCGCCGGCGGTGGCGGTGGTCGAGGACGCGCACTGGGCCGACCCGACGACGCTCGACGTGCTGCGGCTCCTCGCCCGGCGGGTCGAGGAGCAGGCGGTCGCGCTCCTGATCACGTACCGCGACGACGAGGTCGCCGCGAATGCGGAGCTGGGGCTCCTGCTCGGCGACCTGGCGACGCGGCCGTCGGTGCGCCGGCTCGCGCTGCGACCGCTGTCTGCGCCGACGGTGCGCGAGCTCGCCGGCGCGGCGGGTCTCGACGCGGGCCGCCTCGCGCGCGTCTCGGGCGGCAACCCGTTCCTCGTCGTCGAGTCGATCGCGGCGGGCGGGCGGCTGCCCGCGACGGTGCGCGACGCCGCGCTCGCGCAGGCCGGCCGCCTCGACCCCGAGGCGCGCCGGGTCGTCGACGCCGCCGCCGTGATCGGCCAGCGCGTCCCCGCGCGCCTGCTCGAGCGGGTCGTGCCCGGAAGCTCCGGCGCGGTCGACGGGGCGCTCGCCGGCGGCGTGCTCGTCGCCGACGGCGACGCGCTCGGCTTTCGCCACGAGTTGATCCGCGAGGCGATCGAGGCGTCGATCCCGCCGCTGCGGCGCGCGCGGCTGCACGCGGCGGCCGCCGCCGCCCTCGCCGCGGAGCCCGGGCCGCCGGACAACGCCCGCCTCGCGCACCACGCCGAGCTGGGCGGTCTCGCAGACGAGGCCGCCCGCTACGCGATCGCGGCCGCGGCGGACGCCGAGCGGGTCGGCGCGCTGCGGGAGACAGGGCTCCAGCTCGAGCGCGCGCTGCGGCTCGGACGGCTCGGAGCGGAGGAGCGCTACGAGCTCCAGCTCCAGCACTCTCGCGCGACGAACTTCGCGAGCACGCGCCTCGAGGACGCTGTCGAGTCGGCCGAGCAGGCGTTGGCGCTCGCAGCCGAGCTGCGGGACGGGGGACGCCGCGGCCGCGCCCTCGTCGCGCTCTCCTGGGCGCTCTGGTCGTGCGACCGCGTGCTCGAGGCCAAGGCTGCGGTCGACCGCGCGGTCGAGGCGCTCGAGGCGGTCGGCGATGCGGCCGAGCTCGCACGTGCGCGCGCGACCCAGGTGCGGATGGAGGCGACCGCCTTCGACCCCGCCGCCGCGCTCGAGCTCGCGCCCGCCGCGCGTGCCGCCGCCGCTGCGGCCGGCCTCCAGACGTGGGAGCTCGACGTCGAGATCAGCGTCGGGCTCGCGCGCGGCCACCAGGGCGACGAGGCGGCGCTCGAGCTGCTCACGCGCTCCGCGGGCGCGGCGCAGGAGGCCGGGGTCGCGATCCAGACCGTGCGCGCGTTCGTCAACCTCGTCCACGTCGCCGCGGGCCTCCGTCGCCACGACGTCGTCGACGCCGCTGCGCGCGAGGCGCTCGCGCTCTTCGAGGGGTACCAGACGAGGATCCCCGGCTTCGCGATCGAGCTGTACCGCGCCCGCAGCCTGCTCGATCGTGGGCGCTTCGAGGAGGCGCGCGCGGTCGCGACCCGCGTCGACCGCAACTGGGCCTCCGAGCGCCCGGTCGCGCGTGCGCTCGAGGGCATCGTCGACGCACGCCGGGCCGAGCCCGGCTCGCGCCGGCTCCTCGACGACGCCTGGGCCGAGCTCGCCGCGGTGCCCGAGAGCTCGCGGCACGGCGCGGTCCGGGTCGCGCTCGTCGAGGCGGCGTGGCTCCGCGGTGACCGCGCCGCGGCGCTCGCGCGGCTGGACGAGGCGTGGAGGTCGCCCGCGACGGCGCGCTTCGCGCGGCCCGCCTCCGACCTCGCGGCGTGGGCGGCGCGGCTCGGGCT
>CAZBYA010000027.1:0-33053 GCA_964496175.1 uncultured Gaiellales bacterium
GGCGTCGGCGTACGCCACCTGGAGGCCGGCGAGCGCCCGCTCGAGGTCGCCCTTGAGGGCGCCGCCGACGTGGGGCAGCAGCGCCGTCAGCGCGTCGATCGCGTGCTTCGCCTGCTCGAGGTCGGAGCGCTCCAGCTTCGCGTAGGCCAGGCTGGCGAGCGTCGAGGCCGCGGCGACGAGGAACTGGTCGACGTCGAAGGACGCGACCTGCTCCGCGAACTCCTCGGGATCGATGTCGTCAACCACCGATCGGCTCCCCCGCCGCGACCTGCTCGGCGTAGATCTCCTCCAGCGAGGCCCCCTCGGCGAAGCGGGCGATCTGCCGCTCGGCCGCGTTGCGCTCCGGCACGGCCAGGTGCGAGGACGCGCCGATCTCGTCGGCAACCGGCGCGACCCACTCGAGCAGGTCCTCGAGCCGCCGGCGCGCCGCCACCGGCTCGCCGCGCTCGAAGTCGAGCAGCTCGCCCGACAGCCCGTAGCGGATCGCGCGCCAGAGGTTCTCCTCGAGCAGCCTGTGCGGCAGGTCGGGCAGCGGCTCGCCCTCGTCGTGTGCGCGCGCGCAGCGGGCGGCGAGCGCGTAGCAGAGTGCCGCCAGCGCCTGCGCCTCGGCCAGGTCGGGCTGCGCGTCGCAGATCCGGATCTCGATCGTCGGGTAGGCGAGGTGCGGGCGGACGCTCCACCAGAGCTGCGTGTGCTCGGTCATCGAGCCGGTGCGGTAGAGGAACGAGACGTAGTCGGAGAAGCCGCGCCAGTCCCGGTAGGTGTCCGGGATCCCGCAGCGCGGGAACATGCGCGTGAAGATCTCCGTGCGCGCCGAGTGGAGGCCGCTCTGCACGCCCTCGACGAACGGCGAGCTGGCCGACAGGGCGAGCAGCTCCGGCAGGAAGTTGCGGAGCGCGTCGTGGACGGCGATCGCGCGGTCGGCGCCTGCGATGCCGACGTGCACGTGCAGCCCGAAGGTGTTGTTGCGCCAGACGACGTAGCGCAGGAGCTCGTCGTTGCGGCGGTAGTGCGGCGTGTCGATGATCCGCTGGTCCTGCCAGCGGCTCCACGGGTGCGTGCCGGTGCCGCCGAGGGCGATCCCGAGGTCGCGCGCGAGCGTGTGGATCTGCGCTCGCCGCTCGGCCATCGCGGCCGCCGCCTGGCCGAAGTGCTCGCAGCGACCCGTGCGCACCTCCACCTCGGAGGCGATCAGCTCACCGACGACGTTCGGGGCGAGCTCGGTCTGGATCGCGGCCGCGTACAGCTTCTCGAAGCGGTTGACGAGCCCGAGCGAGCCGGGGTCGAGCAGCGCGAACTCCTCCTCGACCGCGAGGGTGAAGTCGGTGCCCGCCTCGAAGGCCTCGAACGAGGCCGCGAGGAGCTCCTGCCACGAGGTGGTCTGTTCCTCGCCCAAGGGATGTAGAGCGTAGCCGCCTGCAACCGGGTGGCCACACGGGCCGTGTCCACGCTTGTAACAGTCTGTTACGAGCGCCCGCCTCGGCCCGCGGCGCGCCCGGGGGACTTAGTGACAGTCTGTTACTAAGTCGCCCGCGCGGGCGCGAGCAGGCGCCGCGCGACGCCCGCCCACGACCAGCGCTCGACGACCGCCCGCCGGGCGGCGCGGCGCAGCTCGTCCCGGTCGGCGTCGCGTAGGTCGAGCAGCTCGCGGAGCTTCGCCGCGAGGTCGCCGGCGTCGCCCGTCTCGAACGACGCCAGGTGGCGCAGGCGCTCGGGGTACTCGGCCTCGAGCCCGGCCGCCACCTCCGCGAGCCCCGAGTGACGCGCGACGAGCGGCGGCGAGCCGGCCGCCGCCGCCTCCGCGGCGACCATCCCGAAGGCCTCCGGGAAGATCGACGGGACGACGGTCGCGTCCGCGAGCGGCAGCAGGTGGACGAGGTGGCGGTGCTCGAGCGGCCCCGTGAACAGCGTCCGCGGCGGGGCCAGCGACTCGAGCGTCGCGCGGTACGGCCCGAAGCCGACGACGACGAGCCGGGCGTCGATCCCGCGCATCGCCTCGAGCAGCACCTGCACGCCCTTCTGCTCGATCAGCTTCCCGAAGTAGACGACCGTCGGCTCGCCGCCGGCGAGGAACGACGCGAGCCGCTCCGCATTGCCCTCGTCCGGGAGGCGCTCCTGCGCGTTGCCGGGGTTCGGCGGGTCGGCGCGCGCCTCCGCCAGCAGCTCCGCCAACGCGTCCGCGCGGTCCTGGAGCACGAACTCGTCGACGTCGACGCCGGGCGGCACCTCGACCACGCGGTCGACGTGCCCGAGCACCTCCTCCAGCACCTCGCGGATGTGCTGCGAGCCGACGTACGTGACCTCCGCCTGCGCGAGCGCCTCGCGCCCCGCCTCGACCAGTTCCGGCCGGCCGCGCAGCGAGTACTCGAGCTCGGAGCCGTGCGCCTTGACGCGGAACGGCGCACCCGCCGCCGCCCCGACCGCGCCGCCCAGCAGCACGTGGTTCGCGAAGACGAGGCCGGCCGGCAGCAGGCTCCGCAGCACCGAGGCGTTCGCCTCGACGTACGCGTCCCGCTCGGCCCGCGTGAAGTCCTGGAGGAGCTTGGGCTCGAGGCCCTCGTAGCGGTCGAGCACGAACACCGGCAGCAGCCGCCCCGGCAGCTCCGGCACCACCACCTCCGCGCCGCCGAGGTCGTACTGCTCCGGCGCGCGCTCCTGGCAGACGACGACCACCTCGTGCCCCGCACGGCTCCACTCGCGGGCGAGCGCGCGCGTGTACACGTTCGACCCGGTCCCGCCGAGCAGGTAGCCGTGCCAGAGCAAGATCCGCACGCAGCGGACGCTACGTGAGGTGGAAGTAGAGCGCGTGCAGCAGCTCGACGGCCGGGTTCGACGTGTGCACCGTCACGTCGGAGGGCACGTCGAGCAGCGCCTCGGAGTAGTTGAAGATGATGCGCACGCCGGCGTCGACGAGGTCGTCCGCGACCTTCTGCGCGGCGGAGGCGGGCACGGCGAGCACGCCGACGACGATGTTCTTCTCGCGCACGACCTCCTTCACCCGGCGCTCGTCGTCGATCACCGCCCCGCCGAGCTCGTGGCCGATCTTCTCGGCGTCGGTGTCGAAGACGGCGGCGATGTTGATGCCGTGCTCGGCGAAGATCGGCGAGCTCGCGATCGCCTGGCCGAGCCGGCCGGCGCCGACGAGCGCGATGTTGTGCTGGCCCTGCGTCCGCAGGATCCGGCGGATCTCGCCGAGCAGCGAGTCGATCGAGTAGCCGACGCCGCGCTTGCCGAACTTGCCGAAGTTGGAGAGGTCGCGGCGGATCTGCGTCGCGTTGATGTTCGTGTAGTCGGCGATCTCCTGCGACGAGATGCGGTCCTTGCCCATCTTCCGCGCCTGCGTCAGCACCTGCAGGTAGCGGGAGAGCCTCGCCGCAACGCCGACGGTCAGACGATCCGGGGCCGCCCCGGGTGTCTGCGATTGCGACATCACGAGCATTCTGCCCGAAGGCTCGAAATCGGGCGGAGGGATGTCACAAGCGCTCAGGCTTGTGACAGCTTCCGGCGGAACGCAGCCTCGTCGAGGTAGTAGACGAACGCCCGCGCGCCGTCGATCTCGACCACCGGCAGCCACTCCCGGTAGCGCGCCTCGAGGTCGGGATCGCCACCGATGTCGACCTCCTCGAGGTCGAACCCGAGCTCGTCGCGGAGACGCGCGAGCTGCCCCTGCGCCCGTTCGCACAGGTGGCAGCCCGTCGCGTGGTAGAGGGTGACGCGAGCTATGGATAGAGCCCGCGGGTGACCGTCGCCTCGGCGACCCGCTGCACGGCCAGGCCGTACGCGGCGAGGCGCATCGAGACGTTGCGCTCGACGTGCGTGTGCCAGGTCTCGTCGAAGGCGCGCGTGACGATCTCGTTCAGCCGCGCGTTGAC
The DNA here is from genome assembly GCA_964496175.1 of uncultured Gaiellales bacterium. Taxonomy (GTDB): domain Bacteria; phylum Actinomycetota; class Thermoleophilia; order Gaiellales; family Gaiellaceae; genus PALSA-600. The sequence continues at coordinate 3,873 of CAZBYA010000027.1, forward strand.
CTCGTCTTCCTTCCAGAAGTACTCCTGGAGCCCCTGGACCCACTCGAAGTACGAGACGACGACGCCGCCCGCGTTCGCGAGCACGTCGGGGAGCACGAGCACGTTGTTGCCCTCGAGGATCGCGTCGGCGGCCGGCGTGACCGGACCGTTCGCGCCCTCGACGATGATCTTCGCCTTCACCTGGTCGGCGTTCGCCTCCGTGATCACCTGCTCGAGCGCGCACGGGGCGAGCACGTCGCACTCGAGGAGGACGAGGTCCTCGTTCGAGATCGTCTCCGCGCCCTTCAGCTCGGAGAGCGACCCGCCTGCGCGCTTGTGCGCGAACGCGGCGGCGACGTCGACGCCCTGCTCGTTGTAGAGCCCGCCCGTCGAGTCGGAGATCGCGATCACGGTCGCGCCGAGCTCGGAGACGAACTTCGCGAAGAACGAGCCGACGTTGCCGAAGCCCTGGACCGCGATCTTCAGGCCCTGCATCGGCAGGTCGAGGCGCTGGAGCGCGCTCTGGAGGCAGAAGAGGCCGCCCCGCGAGGTCGCCTCCTCGCGCCCGAGCGAGCCGCCGATCGTCAGCGGCTTGCCGGTGACGACGCCCAGCACCGAGTGCCCCTTGTTCATCGAATACGTGTCGAAGATCCACGCCATCGTGTTGGCGTTCGTCCCGACGTCGGGGGCCGGGATGTCCTTCTCGGGCCCGATCTCGTTGATGATCTCGGACGTGAACCGGCGCGTCATGCGCTCGAGCTCGCCGCGGGTCATCGCCTTCGGGTCGCACTGGACACCGCCCTTGGCGCCGCCGAAGGGCAGCCCCATCAGCGAGCACTTCCAGGTCATCCACATCGACAGCGCCTTCACCTCGTCGAGGGTGACGTCCGGGTGGTACCGGATGCCGCCCTTCGAGGGGCCGCGTGCGATGTTGTGCGTGACGCGGAAGCCCTTGAATGCGCGCACGCTGCCGTCGTCCATGTGCGTCGGGATGGAAACCTCGACGGCCTTCTTCGTCTCTTGCAGAACGTTCACGAGACGCTCGTCGATGTCGAACGCCTCGGCAACGTTGCGCAGCTGCTGCTGCGCTATGTGAAATGGGTTCTCACGCAGGTGAGATTCCCGCTCGACGATTGCCATATCGAGGAATCTACTACCCGCTACTCGACCGTGAACCGTACCTTCCCGCCGGCCGGAGGGGCATCTTTCGGGATTGACGGCCACGCGTTCAGCCGCAACTCGTAGCCGCCCGGGGGCAGCAGCTCGGAGCCGGGCCCGCGCCCGGTGATGCCGAAGCTGTACGAGCCGGGCAGCAGGTCGCGGAGCCGCGCGAGCACGCCGAGGAAGCGGCCGGCGGCGGTGTAGAGGAGCACGTCGAGCCGGACGACCGGCTGCACCTGGACGCCGCCCTGCGTCGAGACCGAGCCGACCTGGACGCTCATGATCGCGGGACGCGTGTCGGACGGCTTGAACGCGCTCTCGCTCAGGGACAGGTGCGAGAGCAGCGTGGGCGGAGCGCGGTCGAAGGAGAGCGCCCACGGCAGCTCGAGCGGCTCGCCTCCGAGCGGCGCGATCCGCAGGTCGCCGGTGACGACGCCGACGGGCGGCGCGGCAGGCGCGCGGACCGTCACCTGGACGGGCGCGGCGCGGCCGGGCCCGAGCACGAGGTGGTCGGGCACGACCGTGAACCGGAGCGCCTCCGGGTCGGCGCCCGCGAGCGCGTCGATCGAGAGTTGGAGCGGGCGCGTGGAGACATTGCGGACGACGACGGCGCGCGTCGCGTGCCAGTGCGGGCCGGCCCAGATGCCGAAGCCGAGCGTCGCGGCATCGGCGGCGACCTCGCCCACCGCGGAGGCGCCGAGGCGGAAGACGCCGGCGCCGCCGGTCGTCGCAGGTGGGCCCGCGGCGGCGTAGCCCACGAGCAGGCTGCGCAGGGCGGGCCCGTCGAGGTCCGGCCGCAGTTGCGCGAGCACGGCGGCGGCGCCGGCGACCTGCGCGGCCGCCGCGCTCGTCCCGTTCACGGTCGCGTAGAGCGGCGACCCGTCGCCCGCGGCGCCCGGCGCGGCGGTCGCGATCGCGATGCCGGGAGCGACCACGTCCGGCTTGACGGTCGTGTCGAAGGCGAGCCCGCGGGACGAGAAGCCGGCGACGCCGCCGGCGGCGGGGTTGGCCGCCTCCTGCACGCCTCCGATCGCGACGCCGACGTCGACGCCCGCGCGCTGCGACGCGAGCAGCTCGACCGCGGCGGCGGCCGGCACGACCACCACCGGCGCCGACTCCTCCTCGGTCAGCCGCAGGCCGTCCGGCGGCAGGGCGGCCCCGTAGAGGACGACGGCCGAGGCGCCGGCGCGCGATGCCGCCACCGCCGTCTGCTCGGGGCTCCCGCCCGCGGGCAGCACGACGGCGCGGCCGGCGACGAGGCTGAAGCCCTTCGCGTCGAAGTACCGTCCGCCCGCGGCGGGCTCGCCGACCCGCAGGGAGAGCGACCGCCGCGGCGCGACCGACCCGACGAGCGGGACCTCGCGGTCGAAGATCACCTGGAGGCCGCGCCGCAGCACGACGCGCACGTGCGGCAGCTCCGCCCGGCCGTCGGTCGCGCCGACGGCGAGGGCGCCCGGCGCGCCGGCTGGCCCGGCGACCGAGCCGAAGAGCGGCCCCGCGGCGCCGTCGTTGCCGGCCGGCGCGACGACCACCGTGTTCAGGTCGAGCGCACCCTGCACCGCCTGCGCCTCCGGCCCGTCCGTGAACGCGGCGTACGGCTCGACGACGCCGACGAGCGCGACACGCACGGCGTCGTGGGTGTCGCCGTCGCCGTTCGGGTCGACCGCGCGGTCGAGGCCGGCGATCAGCTGGTCGGAGCGCCCGTAGACCGCCTCGCGGCCGTCGACGCCCGGCTGCCAGCCTGCAACGCGGATCGGCAGCACCGTGGCGCCGGGCGCGACGCCCTCGAGGCCGCCGGGGCCGCCCCCGCCGACGAGGATGCCCGCGAGCTCCGTGCCGTGCCGCTCGAGCTGCGACGGGTCCTGCGGGTCGGGGTGCGCCCTCGCGTCGGGGCCGCGGTCGACGACGTCGATCCCGGACAGGATCCGGCCGCGCAGGTAGGGGTGCGCCTCGTCGACTCCGGTGTCGAGCAGGGCGATCGTGACGCCCCGGCCGTCGTACCCGGGCAACCCCGGCTCGGGGCGGTGACCGCTCCCCAGGCCGAAGGCGCTCGACGCGAGCAGCTTCTCGGAGAGCGAGGCGGGGTACGTGGCCCGCACCGGGTAGACGCCCGCCACCTCCGGCATCGCGTCGAGCAGCGCGACGGCGCGCGGGTCGAGCAGCGCCGCGAAGCCGTTGACGACGCGCGAGTAGCTGTAGTCGGGGTGCACCGTGATCCCCTCGGCGGCCAGGGTGGTCAGCACCTGCTGCTGCGCCGCGAACGCCTGGGCGGCCCACGCGCGCTCCTGGAGCTCGGTGGCGTAGTGCACCTGCGCGAGCCGCTGCGCGACCGACGGCGTCGTGAGCAGGACGATCATCCGGCCCGAGGTCGGGACGGCGGTGCGCGGCTCCCCGACCAGCCCGCGCCAGCTCGCCGGCCCCTGCGCGGGCGCGCGCGAGCCGCCCGCGGACATCGTCGCCACGAGCGTGACCGCGACGCCGGCGGCGGTCAGCGCCCCGACGACGGTGAGCCTAAAGCGCCGTAGCGCTCGCATCGAGCGAGAGGTAGTCGGGGTACGGGACCGGCTCGGCGTAGCGGGCGGCCGAGGCGATCATCGCGGCGTTGTCGGTGCAGAGCGGCAGCGGCGCGAGGGCGGCCTGCGGCAGCGACGCGCGCAGCTCGCTGTTCGCGGCGACGCCGCCGACGACGGCGACGCGGTCGGCGCCGGTCGCCTCGACGCGCTCGACGAGCGCGCGGACGATCGCACGCTGGTAGCTCGCGGCGAGGTCGGCGCGGCGCGCCGCGAGCTCCTCGGGCGGCAGGTCGCGCACCGCGTAGAGCAGCGCCGTCTTCAGGCCGGAGAAGGAGAAGTCGAGGCCCGGCACCCGCGCGACGGGGAACGCGTAGGCATCGGGGTCGCCCTGCTTCGCCAGCTCGTCGATCGCGCGGCCGCCCGGGTAGCCGAGCCCCAGCAGGCGCGCGCCCTTGTCGAAGGCCTCGCCGGCCGCGTCGTCCAGCGTCGTGCCGACGACGCGGTAGCCGCCGCGCTCGCGCACGTCGAGCAGCATCGTGTGGCCGCCGCTCGCGAGCAGGCACGTGAAGGGCGGCTCGAGGTCGAGCGGCTTCAGGTAGAGCGACGCGACGTGGCCGTGGAGGTGGTCGACGGGGACGAGCGGCAGGCGGCGCGCCCACGCGAACGCCTTCGCGGCGCTCACGCCGACGAGCAGCGCCCCGATCAGCCCGGGCCGCATGGTGACCGCGACCGCCTCGACCTCGCGGCCGCCGAGCGCCTCGTCGAGCACCGGCGCGATCAGCTCGAGGTGGCGCCGGCTCGCGACCTCCGGGACGACGCCGCCGTAGCGCGTGTGCAGCTCCGCCTGCGAGGCGACGACGTTCGCGACGATCTCGCCGTCGCGGGTGACGACCGCCGCCGCCGTCTCGTCGCAGCTGGTCTCAACCCCGAGAATCACGCCACATGATCAGAGCGTCTTCGCGGTTGTCCGTGTAGTAGCCGCGGCGGATCCCGCGCGGCTCGAAGCCGAGCTTCTCGTACAGCCGGATCGCCTCCTCGTTCGAGATGCGCACCTCCAGCGTGTAGCCGCGCCGCTCGTCGTCGGCCGTCAGCTCGAACAGGCGCGCGAGCAGCGCAGTCGCGACGCCGCGACGCTGGTGGCGCGGGTCGACGGCGACGTTCATCACGTGCCACGCGTCGACGTAGCGCGAGTTGACGACGTAGCCGATCAGGTCGTCGCCCTCGAACGCGCCGAGGCAGATCGACGTCGGCTTCGCGAGCTCGGACGCGAACATCGAGCGCGACCACGGCGTCGGGTACGCGCGCCGCTCGATCTCCTCGATCGCATCGAGGTGCTCCAGGGCGAGCGGGCGGATCTCGACGGCGACGGCGGTCATGGCATCGGCTTCGCGTCCGGTGCGCGCACGTACAGCGGTTCCACCAGCTCGGCCGGGCCGAACGGCCCGGCGCGCTCGATCAGCAGGAACGGGTCGGGCACGTGCGCCGCGTCGTCGTCCGGCGGCACCGTCGCGCCGCGCGACTCGAAGAGCTCGCGGTAGCGAATCGCACCGTCGCCGACGAGCGTCGCGCCGGCGACGTCGAGCTCCTCGGGGCGGCACACCCGCGGCCCCGTCGTGAACACCTCGTTGCGGCGGGCGTCGAGCACCGGGACGCCCCCGTCGTACGCGTCGAGCGTCGACGCGCCGGCGACGGGGACGTCGAGCGCGAGCGCGAGCGTGCGCGCGATCGCGAGCCCGATCCGGATGCTGGTGAAGCTGCCCGGGCCCCGCCCGGCGACGATCCGCTCGATCGACGCGGGGTCGTCGACCAGCTCGTCGACCAGCTCGAGCAGGTCGCCCGCGCGCTCGTGGCGTCCCCAGCCGTGCGGCGTCACCGCGCACACGGCACCGAACGAGGTCGCGGTGTCAAAGGCCAGGGTCGCCAAGGTCGTCCTCGGTGTCGATCGACACGCGCCGGTGGGAGCTGTCGACATGGCTGAGGGTAACGAGCGCGCACGGCGCGGGCAGCCAGTCGCCCGCGTGCTCGGGCCACTCGACGAACGCGACCGTGCCGTCGAAGTACGGCTCGAGGTCGCCCCACTCCTCCGGGTCGAGACCGTCGAGCCGGTAGAGGTCGAGGTGCGCGACCGGCGTCGCCGCCTCGTAGCGGTGGCCGATCGTGAACGTCGGGCTGGAGACGGGCCCGCGGACGCCGAGCGCGCGCGCGGCGCCGCGGACGAAGGTCGTCTTGCCGGCGCCGAGCTCGCCCGAGACGGCGACCACGTCGCCCGCGCGCAGCCGCCCCGCCAGGCGCGCGGCGACCGCCTCCGTCTCCTCCGGGGAGCCCGTCACAACCTCCACACAGGAAGGCTAGAGGCTAGAACAGGCCGAGCTGGAGCGGCTGCTCCGGCTGCGGCGCCGGCGCCGGCGGCACGAGCTGCACCGGCGGCGCGAGCTCGCGGCCGATCAGCTCCGGGATGCGGCGGAAGTCGGCCTCCAGCACCTCGAGCATGCGAGGCGTGTAGAGCGCCGCCGCCGGGTGGAAGATCGGGTAGAGCAGCACGCGCCGCCCGCCGAGCGTCACCTCCTGCTCCCGGCCGTGCACGCGCGTGATCCCGTCCGGCCGCCCGGAGAGGAGCTTCGTCGCGAAGTTGCCGAGCGTCGCCACCACCGTCGGCCGGATCAGCTCGATCTGCCTGAACAGGTGTCCCTCGCAGGCCTGGATCTCCTCGGGCAGCGGGTCGCGGTTGCCGGGAGGGCGGCACTTGAGCACGTTGGCGATGTAGACGTCCTCGCGGTGCAGCCCGATGCCGGCGAGCAGCTTCGAGAGCAGCTGCCCGGCGGCGCCGACGAACGGGACGCCCTGCTTGTCCTCGTGGAAGCCGGGCGCCTCGCCGACGAACATCAGGTCTGCCGTCGGCGAGCCGGCACCGAACACCACCTGCGTGCGCCCCTGCGCGAGCGCGCAGCGCGTGCAGCCGGCGACCGACGCGGCGTACGCGTCGAGGGCGAGCGGCTCGGGCTCAGCAGCAGCCACAGGACCCGCCGCAGCAGCCGCCCGAACCGAAGGAGGGCTGCCCGGCGGTGCCGTGAGCCGCGAACGACGTGCTGAACTGCTTCGCCACCTTCTCCTGGCCGCAGTCGGGACAGGCCGGATCGGGGTCCGACATCCCGACGAGCTCCTCGAAGTGGGACTCGCAGCTCATGCAGACGTATTCGTAGATCGGCACCTGACAGACCCTAGCAGCGGCATGTTCGCGCCTCCCCCGGACGGCATGCATACAGTCGCGGCGTGCCGCGGGTGCTCGTCCTGTCCGCCAGCGTCGGCGAGGGCCACGATCTGCCGGCCCGCGTGCTGGCGGAGGGCCTGCGGGCGCGCGACCCCGCCGCCGAGGTGGAGATCGCCGACGTGCTCGCGCTCGTCGGCGGCGCGCTCCGCCGGGTCGCGGAGGACTCGATGCGCGACACGTTCGGCGCCGGCCGGATGCACTGGCTGTTCGACGCGCAGTACCTGTTGTTCGCGCGGACGCCCCCGCTCCGCGCGTTCGGCCAGGCGGCCCTGCACCGCGTCACAGGCGGGCGGCTGCTGGAGGAGATCGAGCGGCGCGCGCCGGACGTGGTCGTCTCGACCTACCCCGCCGCGACGGACGTGCTCGGCTGGCTGCGGCGCACGGGACGGCTGCGCGTGCCCGCGGTCGCGGCGATCACCGACCTCGCCGGGCTTGACTACTGGGCGGCGCGGGGCATCGACCTGCACCTCGTCACCCACCCGGAGTCGATCCCGGAGGTCGAGCGGATCGCCGGCCCCGGCGGGATCGTCGCGGTGCGCGGCCTGCACGACGAGCGCTTCCTCGCGCCGCCGGCGCGCGGCGACGCCCGCCGGGCGCTCGGCCTCGACGCGGAGGGGCCGGTCGTCGCCGTCTCCGGGGGCGGCTGGGGCGTCGGCGACGTACGCGGCGCCGTCCGGGTCGCGCGCGAACGCGCGCAGGTGCTCGCGCTCTGCGGCCGCAACGAGCGCCTCCTGGCCGAGTTGGCCGGCGCGGGCGTGCTCGCGCTCCCCTTCGTCGACGACATGGTGACGCCGCTCGCGGCCGCGGACGCGCTCGTGCACTCGACGGCCGGGCTGACGGTGCTCGAGGCGCTGCTCGTCGGCTGCCGGCCGATCTCGTACGGCTGGGGCGTCGGGCACATCCGCGTCAACAACCGCTCCTTCGCCCGCACCGGGCTGGCCGAGGTCGCGCGGGACGAGCGCGAACTGGCGACGGCGATCGAGCGCGCGCTCGAGCGGCCGCTCGAGCCGCACGCGCCGCGGCACGCGGCCCTGCCGCACGCGGCCGACCTCGTGCTCGCGCTCCGTTAGCGGAGTCTGGTGGAGGTGCAGAGAGCGCCGTTATGGTCAGGCGGATGGATCAGGGCACGTACCACGAGGAGGGCTGGCTGTACGACCTCGGCGAGGCGCGCACGCCGCTGATCACGCTCATCCTCGCCATCCTCTGCTTCGCCGTCACCGTGGTGCTCGACCAGCACCCGAGTCATGGCCTGGGGTACGGCAGGGGGATGGTGGCGACGGCGACGGGCGCCGGGGAAGGGCTCTTCACGCTGCTCACGCTCGTGGTCTCGCTCCTGTCGGCCGGCGTCGGTCTCTACGTGGCGAGCCAGAATCATCATCGGGTGCGGCTGCTCGCCCGGGTGTTCGCCGGATTGAGCATGGCGAACCCCGGGGGGTTCGTCGCGTTCGCGGTCGCCGTCAGCTGATCGCGGCGTCGTGCTCGCGCTCGCGTAGCCGCACGATTATGGCTGTCGACCCGGGCACCGTGACCGACACGCCGCGGTCGCGGTTCTGGTGAGACGCGCATAACCAAGCGCCGCGAGGGGTACACTGCTCGTGCCCGGTATCCGGATCCCGGAACTGGAGCGCAGATGTTCGAATCCATCACCGTCATCGGCAGCGGCCGTGCCGGCACGGCGCTCGCCGCGCGCCTCCGCGAACGCGGCGTCGACGTGCGCCCGGACGGTGGGCTGCGGCTGCTCTGCGTCCCCGACCGCGCGATCGCCGACGCGGCCGCCGCGATCGAGCCCGGCCCGTGGGTCGCGCACATCTCCGGCGGGACCCCGCTCGCCGCGCTCGACCCGCACGTCCGCCGCTTCTCGGTCCACCCGCTCCAGACGCTCACACTCGGCCGCGGCCCCGAGCAGCTCGACGGCGCGTGGGGCGCCGTCACGGCGGAGGGCGACGAGGCGTACGAGCAGGGGCTCTGGCTCGCGCGCACGCTCGGCCTGCGCCCCTTCAGGCTCGCCGACGACCGCCGCGCCCTCTACCACGCGGGAGCGTCGATCGCGTCGAACTTCCTGGTGACGCTCGAGCGCGCGGCAGCACAGCTCCTCGAGGACGCGGGCGCGCCGCCCGAGGCGCTCGTGCCGCTGATGACGCGCACGATCGAGAACGGCTTCGAGCTGACCGGCCCGATCGCGCGCGGCGACTGGGAGACGGTCGAGCGCCACCTCGCAGCGATCCGCACCGACGAGCCGCAGCTCGAGAGCGTCTACACCGCGCTCGCGGAGGCGACGCGCCCGTGAAGGTCGCGCGGACGGTCGACGAGGTGCGCGCCGAGCTGGCGCCCTCGCACCGGACCGTCGTCGGCCTCGTGCCGACGATGGGAGCCCTCCACGCGGGCCACCGCGCGCTCCTCGCCGCCGCGCGGCCCGAGTGCGACGTGCTGGTCGCGAGCGTCTTCGTCAACCCCGCGCAGTTCGGCGAGCAGACGGACCTCGCGGCGTACCCGCGCGACCTCGAGCGGGACGCGGCGGAGGCGGAGGCGGCCGGCGTCGACCTGCTCTTCGCGCCGTCCGCCGACGAGATGTACCCGCCCGGCTTCGCGACCTGGGTCGAGCCCGAGGGCGCCGCCCTCGGGCTCGAGGGCGAGCACCGGCCGGGGCACTTCCGCGGCGTCGCCACGGTCTGCCTGAAGCTCTTCACCATCGTCCGCCCGCAGCTCGCGTGGTTCGGCCGCAAGGACGCGCAGCAGGTGGCGGTCGTCAAGCAGCTCGTGCGCGACCTGAACCTCGACCTCGAGATCCGCGTCGTCGACACCGTCCGCGACGACGACGGCCTCGCCCTCTCCTCGCGCAACGCCCAGCTCTCGCCGGACGAGCGCGAGCGTGCCCTCGCGATCCCGCGCGCCCTCTCGACGCGCGACGCCGAACGTGCGCGTGCCGTCCTCACCGAGGCCGGGATCGTCCCCGACTACGTCGCCGTCGCCGACCTCGACGGCCCCACCCTCGCCATCGCCGCGCGCGTCGGCTCCACGCGGCTGATCGACAACGTCCTCCTGGAAGGAGACCGCCGATGAGCACCCGCCCGCAGTCCCCCGGCCCCAACGCGCCGGCGCCCGGCAAGCTGCCGCTGCCCGAGCTCGCGGAGATGAAGCGCCGCGGCGACAAGATCGTGATGATCACCGCGTACGACGCTCCCGCCGCGCGCATGGCGGACGCCGCCGGCGTCGAGCTGATCCTCGTCGGCGACAGCGCCGCGATGGTGATGCTCGGCCACGAGTCGACCGTCCCGGTGACGCTCGACGAGATGATCTTCCTGACGAAGGCCGTCACGCGCGCCGCGCGCCGGCCGCTCGTGATCGGCGACCTGCCGTTCGGCTCGTACGAGATCTCCGACGAGCAGGCGGTCGGCAGCGCGATCCGCCTGCTCAAGGAGGGGGGCGCGGACGTCGTCAAGCTGGAGGGCGCCGGCCGGATGCTCTCGCGCGTCCGCGCGATCGCCGACTCCAACATCGGCGTGATGGGCCACATCGGGCTGACGCCGCAGTCGGCGACGAAGCTCGGAGGCTTCAAGGCGCAGGGACGCAGCGGTCAGTCCGCGCGCAAGCTGTTCGACGACGCGCTCGCGCTCCAGGAAGCCGGCTGCTTCTCGATCGTCCTCGAGGCGGTGCCGGCCGCGGTGGCGGCGCGGATCACCGAGGCGCTCGACATCCCCACCATCGGCATCGGCGCCGGCGCCGGCTGCGACGGGCAGGTGCTCGTCTGGCACGACCTGCTCGGCATGTACGCGGGCCGCGCGCCGCGCTTCGTGAAGCGGTACGCGGAGGTCGCGCAGGTGATCGGCGACGCCGTGTCGGCGTACGCGACCGACGTCCGCAGCGGCACGTTCCCGGAGGAGAAGCACACCTACGCGATCAGCGAGGACGAGCTGGCGCTCTTCGAGGAAGCGCTCGCGGAGGTCCGCGCCGGCTAGCGGCTACCGCAGGAGGTTGTGGTCGAGCGCCCAGCGGACGACGTCCGCGCGCGACTCCGCGCCGAGCTTCCGCATCGCGTTCGCGCGGTGCATCTCGGCCGTGCGGATCGAGATCGTGAGCCGGTCGGCGATCTCGGTGTTGGTGTGGCCGTAGGCGAGGAGCGTCGCGACTTGGCGCTCCCGAGGCGTCAGCTGCGTCGACATGTCTCAAGCGTCATGGGTCTCCGGTCCTGGGGCATCGGAAAGGCCGCGGACCGCCGCCGGTAGTTACTACGGGTTGCCGAGCGCGAGCCAGAGCGCGAGCGGCACCGCGGCCGCCAGCGCGAGGGTCGCGGCGGCGCGAGGCCACGTCCAGCCGTGCACGGCGCGGACGCCGATCAGCAGCAGGAGCGCGCCCCAGCCGACGAAGGCGAGCTGGACCGCCTCGAACGCGGCGGCCCCCGCGCCGCGGTCGCTGCCGCCGCTCCGGAAGACGGCGTCGCCGTAGACGGCGAGCTTCACCGGCCAGACGACGAGCGACAGGGCGACCGGCGCCGCCGCGAACGCGAGCACCTGGCGCGACCGGCGGTACGTCCCGAGCGAGCCGAGCGACCTCGAGGCGGCGTACAGCAGCGCACCGAGCGCGAAGTAGGCGAACGCGCCGCTGATGCCGCCCGCGAGGAACGCCCAGACCGCGACGAGCAGCCCGTCGTACGACCGGTCGTCCATCAGGCGCGACGCGGTCGGCGTGTCGAGCGCGCCGGCGATCCCGGCGAGCAGCACGAGCGCGAGCACCGGCTCGGCCCGGTCGGAGAGCGACTCGCGGCTCTCGTCGCGCAGGGCGACGAACACGGGCCGGGGGCGCTGGAGCACGAGCAGGGTGCGGAGCCACCAGTCGCGCATGTCGCGCGTCAGGCTAGCCGGGTGCCGGAGGCGGCTCGACGGCTACGAGGTCGTGACGGTGCGGCCGTCGTGGCAGAGGTACTCCGTCTGCCCGAGCAGGCCGCCGCGCTGCCGGACCGGCGGCTTGCCGTCCGGGCAGAGCGTGTGATGGCGGTTGTGCCAGGCGGCGGCCATGCCGGCGGCGAAGACGAGGAGGCAGACGGCGCCGATCAGCGCGAGCACTGCGCGCTTCGAGCGCCAGTTCACGCCGCGACGGCGCTGCGCTCGAGCAGCGGCCGCAGGAACTGGCCCGTGTAGGAGCCGTCCACCCGCGCCACCTCCTCGGGCGTCCCGACCGCGACGATCTCGCCCCCCGCCTCGCCGCCCTCCGGGCCGAGGTCGACGAGGTAGTCGGCCTGCTTGATCACGTCGAGGTTGTGCTCGATCACGAGCACCGTGTTGCCGCCGTCGACGAGCCGCTGCAGCACCTCGAGCAGCTTCTCGATGTCGGCGAAGTGGAGCCCGGTGGTCGGCTCGTCGAGGATGTAGAGCGTCCGCCCCGTCGCGACCTTGCACAGCTCGGCCGCGAGCTTCACCCGCTGCGCCTCGCCGCCCGACAGCGTCGTCGCCGGCTGGCCGAGCGTCATGTAGTCCAGGCCGACGTCGTGGAGCGTCTGCAGGCGGCGGCGGATCTTCGGGATCTTCGAGAAGAAGCGCAGCGCCTCCTCGACCGACATCTCGAGCACGTCGGCGATCGTCTTGCCCTTGAAGCGGACCTCGAGCGTCTCGCGGTTGTAGCGCTTGCCCTTGCACGTCTCGCACGGCACGTAGACGTCGGGCAGGAAGTGCATCTCGATCTTGATCTGGCCGTCGCCCTTGCACGTCTCGCACCGCCCGCCCTTGACGTTGAACGAGAACCGGCCGGGCTTGTAGCCGCGCACCTTCGCGTCCGGCGTCAGCGAGTAGAGCTCGCGGATGTGCGTGAAGAGGTCGGTGTAGGTGGCCGGGTTCGAGCGCGGCGTGCGGCCGATCGGGCGTTGGTCGATCTCGATCACCTTGTCGAACGCCTCGATCCCCTCGACGCTCTCGTGCTCCCCCGGCTTCACGCGCATCCGGTTGAGCCGGTTCGCGAGCGACTTGAAGACGATCTCGTTGACGAGCGTCGACTTGCCGGAGCCCGAGACGCCGGTGACGGCGACGAACTTGCCGATCGGGAAGTCGACGTCGATCCCCTTCAGGTTGTGCTGCGCCGCGCCGCGGACGGTGAACCAGCCGTTGTCGGCATCGCGCCGCTCCGGCACCGCGATCGCGCGCGTGCCGGAGAGGAACTGCGCCGTCACCGACTTCTTGTTGCGCACGACCTTCTCGGGCGGGCCGTCGGCGACGACGTGGCCGCCGTGCTCGCCCGCGCCCGGCCCCATGTCGACCAGCCAGTTCGCGCTCCGCATCATCTGCTCGTCGTGCTCGACGACGACGACGGTGTTGCCGAGGTCGCGCAGCCGCACGAGGGTGCCGATCAGCTTGTCGTTGTCGCGCTGATGGAGGCCGATCGAGGGCTCGTCGAGGATGTACAGCACGCCGACGAGCTGCGAGCCGATCTGGGTGGCCAGCCGCAGACGCTGCGCCTCGCCGCCCGACAGCGTCGCGGACGCGCGGTCGAGCTGGAGGTAGCCGACGCCGACGTCGTCGAGGAACGTCAGCCGCTCGCGGATCTCCTTGACGATGCGGTGCCCGATCAGCTGCTCGGTCTCGGTCAGCTCGAGCCCGTCGAGGAACACGAGCGCCCGAGAGACGGACATCTGCGTGAACTGGTGGATGTTCAGGTCGCCCACCGTGACCGCGAGCACCTCCGGCTTCAGGCGCGCGCCCTTGCACACCGGGCAGGGGCGGAACGACATGTACTCCTCGATCCGCTCGCGCTGCGAGCTCGAGTCCGTCTCGCGGTAGCGGCGCTGGAGCGAGGCGACGATGCCCTCGAAGTCGATCATGTACGAGCGACGCCGCCCCATCCGGTTGCGGTACTGGACGTAGACCTTGTCTCCATGGGTTCCATAGAGGAAGGAGTCCTGCTGCTGCTCGGTCAGCTCGTTCCACGGCACGTCGGTCGGGATCTCGTAGCGGTCGGCGATCGCCTGGATCACCGACTCGTAGAAGCCGGAGCCGCCGACCGCCCACGGCACGAGCGCGCCGTCGTCGATCGAGAGCGTCGGGTCGGGGACGAGCAGGTCGGGGTCGATCTCCTGCTGCGCGCCGAGCCCGGTGCAGCGCGGGCACGCGCCGTGCGGCGCGTTGAACGAGAAGATGCGCGGCTGGAGCTCGGGCAGCGAGACGCCGTGCTCGGGGCACGCGAACCGCTCGGAGTAGACGCGCGTCTCGCCGGTGTCGACGAGGTCGACGGAGACGAGCCCGTCGGCGAGCGCGATCGCCGTCTCCACCGACTGCGTCAGCCGCAGGCGCAGGTCCTCCTTCATGACGAGCCGGTCGACGACGACCTCGATCGTGTGCTTGAACTTCTTGTCGAGCGTCGGCGGCTCGTCGAGCGTGTGCTGCTCCCCGTCCACCTTGATGCGCGAGAAGCCCTCGTTTCGCAGGCTCTCGAACAGGTCGCGGTACTCGCCCTTGCGGTCGCGCACGACGGGACCGTTGATGGTGAAGCGCGTCCCGTCGGGCAGCGACAGGATCTGCTCGACGATCGAGTCGATCGACTGCCCGGCGATCGGGCGGCCGCAGGTCGGGCAGTGCGGCCGGCCGACGCGCGCGAAGAGCAGGCGCAGGTAGTCGTAGATCTCGGTGACGGTGCCGACCGTCGAGCGCGGGTTGCGCGACGTCGTCTTCTGGTCGATCGAGATCGCGGGGCTGAGACCGTCGATCGAGTCGACGTCTGGCTTCTCCATCATCTGGAGGAACTGCCGCGCGTACGCGGACAGCGACTCGACGTAGCGGCGCTGCCCCTCGGCGTAGATCGTGTCGAAGGCAAGGCTCGACTTGCCGGAGCCGGAGAGCCCGGTGATGCAGATCAGCGCGTTGCGCGGGAGCCTGACCGTGATGTCCTTGAGGTTGTGCTCCCGGGCGCCGTGGACGACGAGCTCGTCGGCTGCCATTGGGAAGGCCATTGTACCGCCCGAACGTACGTTCGTCCAAGACATCCGCCGGGGCTGCTTCGAAGTTTCCGCGGCGGGAATTGAGCCGCGGGATGGGACAGGCGGCGAAGCGGATCGCGGTCCAGACGCTCGTGGTGATCGCGCTCGTCGCGCTCTCGCTCGCGCTGTGGAAGATCCGGCTCGTCGTCGCCCTGATCTTCGCGGCGATGATCATCGCCGCCGCGATCCGCCCCACCGTCGACTGGGCCAGCCGCTACCACGTGCCGCGCGTCGTGAGCGTGCTCGCGCACTACGCGCTCCTGCTCGGCCTGATCGCGCTCGGGCTCTCGTTCGCCGTCCCGGCGGCGCTGCACCAGGTCGACCACGCGCTCAGCCCGAGCGGGAAGGCGGAGATCGCGCACGCGGCGAGCCACTCGAGCGGGATCAAGCACCAGGTGCTGATCGCGATCCAGCGACGCCTCCGCCACCTGCCGAAGGCGAGCCACTTCCTCGGGCCGGCCGTCTCGGCGGGCAAGAAGGCGTTCGAGATCCTGATCGGCGTCTTCTTCACGCTCGCCGCGGCGGCATACTGGGTCTTCGAGCGCGACCGCACGATCGACGTGGTCGTGTCGCTGATCCCGCGGCCGAAGCGGAAGCTCGTCCGCGACACCTGGCGGCTGATCGACCTGCGGCTCGGCGCGTTCGTGCGGGGCCAGGTGCTGCTCGTCGTGCTGGTCGGTGCCACGCTCTCGGGGCTCTTCTGGCTGATCGGCGAGCCGTACTGGATCCTCGTCGGCACGTTCGCCGGGATCGTCGAGGTGATCCCCGTGATCGGGCCGCTCTCGGCCGGGGTCATCGCCGTCGCCGTGGGCTTCGCATCGTCGACGCAGGTCGCGATCCTCGCCGCCGTCTGCGTGCTCGCGGTGCGGCTCGCCGAGGACTACATCGTGATGCCGAAGGTGCTCGGCGAGGCGGTCGGGCTGTCGCCGCTCCTGGTGCTCGTGTCGGTGACGTCGATCGGGATCCTCTTCAGCGGCTGGGCGGTGCTCTTCGCCGTCCCCGTCGCGGCGGTCGCGGTGACGCTCTTCGACGTGATCCTGCGGGACGTCGACCCGGCGGAGCAGGAGACGCCGGCCGTCATCCTCCCGGCGAAGGAAGCCGAGACGTGAACGCCTCGTACGCCGCGTCGTCGAACAGCACGAACGTGACCTCGAGCTCCGCCGCGTGCTCGAGCGCCGTCCCGATCGCCACCGGCGCGGCGAACTCGACCGGGTAGCCGTAGACGCCGCAGGAGATCGCCGGGAACGCGACGCTGCGCGCGCCCAGCCCCTCCGCCACCTCGAGCGAGCGGCGGTGGCACGACGCGAGCAGCTCCGGCTCCCCCTCCCCGCCGCCGCGCCAGACCGGCCCGACGGTGTGGATCACCCAGCGCGCCGGCAGCCGGCCCGCGGTCGTCGCCTTCGCGTCGCCGACGTCGCAGCCGCCGAGGCGGCGGCATTCCTCGAGGATCGCCGGGCCGCCGGCGCGGTGGATCGCGCCGTCGACGCCACCGCCGCCGAGGAGGGACGAGTTCGCCGCGTTGACGATCGCGTCGACCCGCTGCTCGGTGATGTCGCCGCGGATTACCTGGACGTGCGCCATCGCCCGAAGACGAGGCCGCCGAGCGTGAACCCGAGCCCGAACGTCCCGACCGCGAAGCCGCCGATCGCGATGCCCTTCCGCCACGCCGACAGGCGCTGCCACCGCCCGAGCGCCTCGCGCTCCTCCGCTGTGAGCGCCTCGCCGCGGCGCTGCTTGCGCAGCGCGCCGCCGGCGCGGAGCCCGAGGTAGAGGTCGTCGAAGATCTCCGTCGACTGCTCGTCGGCCATCGCACTCACTGTATAGCCTGGTTCGGCGGTGCTTACGCGCGTCCTGCACGTCTCCGACCTGCACGCCGGCGCCCACGAGGACGCGGCCGCGGGGCGGCGGGTCGCCGCGCTCGTCGAGCGCGTGAGGCCTGAGCTCGCGATCGCGAGCGGCGACCTCACCCATCGCGGCCGCCGCGACCAGCACGAACGCGCGGCGGCGTACCTGCGCAGCCTCGGCGTGCCGCTGCTCGCCGTCCCCGGCAACCACGACATCCCGTACACGTTCCCGGCGCGCTTCGCGCGGCCGTGGCGCGAGTTCGAGCGGCAGTGGGAGACGACCGAGCCGGTGTACGCGAGCCCGACCGTCCACGTCGTCGGCGTCAACTCCGTGCGCCCCTGGCGCCACCAGTCGGGCGGCGTCGGCGACGCGCAGCTCGACCGCGTCGCCGCCCGGCTCGGCGAGGCCGCCGCCGGCGCGCTGCGGGTCGCCGTGCTGCACCACCAGCTGGTCGGCGCGCCGTGGCGCACGCGCAAGCGGCCGGTGGCGCGGCGGGAGCACGTGCTCGGCCGCCTGATCGAGGGCGGCGCCGAGCTCGTGCTCGGCGGGCACATCCACCAGGCGACGGTGTGCGAGCGGCACGAGTTCGAGGTGCTCGACGAGGGCGCGCGCGGCGCGGTGGTCTCGATCGCGCCCGGGCTCGGCCGGCCGAGGCCGAGGCGGCGCGGCGAGGCGCAGGGGTGCGTCGTCTACGCCGCCGACGAGCGGTCGCTGACCGTCGAGACGTACGTCTGGAGCGGCGGCGACTGGTCGCTCGCCGCCGAGCGCAGGTTCCCTCGCGGCTCCTAGGCCGCGTCGCGGCGGGCGAGCCAGCCGAAGAACGCCGCCTCGGACGACTCGAGGTACCGCGCGAGCTCCTGCTCGAGGCCGTCGACCTCGGCCGCCGCGCGCAGCTCCGCGCACCGGTCGCCGGCCTCGCCGGGATGCCGCCGGCCGCAGACCGTGCACGTCTCGACCGTGGTGAGGGCGCCGAAGCACATGGGGGGATCGTCGAACCGCGCCGGGCCGCGGGCATCGGGGCGGGCCGCCGCCCCAATCCGCGGAAACTACGAGGCCGGGATGCTTGAACAACGGACGCCGGCGTCATACGGTTACCCCTTCGCGTCAGGGGGTCCCTGCGCAGGACGAGAGGACGGCGATGACCGACTGGTACATCGAGGGTGAGTGGTACAAGAACTGCAACTGCGACGCCGGCTGCCCGTGCGACTTCAACCAGCGGCCGACGAAGGGCTACTGCGAGGGGCTCGCTGCGATGCGCATCACGCAGGGGCACTTCGGCGACGTCGACCTGGCGGGCGTGATCTGGGGCGGCGTCGTGCGCTGGCCCGGAGCGCTGCACGAGGGGAACGGCGAGATCCAGCCGTTCGTCGGCGACTCCGCGAGCGCGGAGCAGATCAATGCGATCGTCGAGATCTCGAGCGGCAAGCACGGCGACACGTTCATGGAGGTCTTCAGCTTCATCTGCCCGACCGTCCACGAGCCGATCGTCGCGCCGATCGACTGGCAGTTCGACCTCGAGACGAGGAGCGGCCACCTCCGGGTGGGCGACGTCGTCGAGAGCGAGGTGGAGACGCTGCGGGGCATCTCGCCGCCCGAGCCGTACCGCGTGCTCGTGCGCATCCCGAACGGGATGGAGTACACCGGGCCGGGCGAGGAGGCGGAGACCGCGCTCGCCAAGCGCACGGTCAGCCGCGGCGCGATCGCGTTCGACCTGCACGACTCGCACAGCTCGATGGCGCTGGTGCGCCACGGCAGCAACATCCGCACCGGCGCGCACGAGCCGACGGTGGTCGAGAAGGCGTTCGACTGAGCATGACGCTCCGCGTCAGGCCCGCGACGGTGGCGACCGCCGTCGTCGCGGGCGCGCTCGCCTGCTGGATCGTCGCGGTGCGCTCGATGACGGGGATGGACATGGGGCCGGGCAGCGCGCTCGGCTCCTTCCCGTTCTTCCTCGGCGTCTGGGTGACGATGATGGCCGCGATGATGCTGCCCGCGGCGCTGCCGATGGTGCTGCTCTTCGACCGCGTCCGCCGGGAGCACCGGGCCCGGGGGCGCGCCGCGGCGCCGACATCGGTGTTCGTCGCCTCGTACCTCGCGGTCTGGGCGGTCGCCGGCGTCGCCGCGTACGCCGCCGACCGGGCGCTGCGCTCGTGGGCGCCGCACCTCCTGTCGTGGCAGCACGCGGGCCCGTACGTGGCGGGCGCCGCGGTCGCGGGCGCCGGGCTGTACGAGCTGACGCCGCTGAAGCGGGTCTGTCTCGGCCACTGCCGCGGGCCGCTGCACTACCTGCTCGACGGCTGGCGCCACGGCCTGCGCGGCGCGCTCCGCATGGGCATCGGCCACGCCGGCTACTGCATCGGCTGCTGCTGGGCGCTGATGGTCGTCCTGTTCGCGGTCGGCGTGATGAGCGTCTTCTGGATGGCTGTCGTCGCCGCGGTGATCTTCGTCGAGAAGCTCCTGCCGCGCGGCGAGCGGCTGCCGCTGCTCGTCGGGGCCGCGCTCGTCGCGCTCGGTGTGTGGGTGGCCGTGGCCCCCGGCTCGGTTCCGCACCTGACGCAGCCCGGCGGCGCGATGCAGCAGACGGGGATGCGCTGACGCAGCACGGCACGGCGCGGACGTACGCTGGCGGTATGCGTCTCTCGATCGCCACCTACCACAGCTGAGCGATCGACCACGCCGAGCGTGTCTCGGCGGCGCTGAGGACCCAGGAGCTGGCGCGCCAGCTGCGTGCTGCCGAGGCCGCGTCGCCACGGCCGCGCCCGTCCCGCCTGCGCAGGCTGTGGCTCAGCCCGGGCTGAGCCAGCTCTCGTCGAACGCGCCCGGTTCCCGCGGCGGGAAGCGCGCGTAGGCGACCTTCGGGTCGGTCGTCTCCTCCTCGGCGCTCGCGTCGTGCTGCATGGCGAGGTCCGAATAGGGGTAGCCGCCCCAGTTCTCGCCGACCGACTCGATCCGTGCGCCGAGCGCGAGGATCGCGGCAGGACCGGAACCCGTTCCGACGATCGTGTGCGGCACGTTCGGCGGACAGTGGACGTAGTCCCACTGCCGCAGCGGGTGCTCCTGCCCGTCGACGATCAGGAGCGCCTCGCCGGCGAGGACGAGAAAGCCCTCCTGGTCGGCCTCCCAGTGGTACATCGACATCGGCTGACCGGGACCGAGGACGAACAGGTTGACGCCGATCTGCGCGTCATCGTCGCCCACGAGATCCGCGACGAACCCGCGCGGGCCGCGATCCCACCACTGCAGCTCGCGGAGGTTGCGAACGAACCACGCCATGGCCGGACTCTACGCCCGCCAGAGAGAGCGGTACGCGAGGGGCGGTTCGATGCCGCTTCCCTGGCAGTGCCCAAACGGGAAGCGGTAAGGCATCGCGGGATCCCTCAGCGGGCGGTCGCCCGAGGCACGCGGATCGTGATCGCGCCCGGCTCGACCTTGATCTTGAAGGACTTCACCTTCGCCCGGTCGCCGCCGTCCAACTGGTACAGCTCCTTCCGGTTGAGCTTCACCTTCACGGACCGCGCTTTCGTCGTGCGCGCGAGCGGGGAGGCGGCGGTAGTCCCGGTAACGGTGCGAGCGAGCACCCGGCCCCACTCGAGGAGCCCTTCCGCGGTTACGACGCCGAGCTCGAGCTTGCCGTCCTCGGGGTCGGCATCCTCGAACACCTCGACGCCGCCCATCAACTCGCCGACGTTGCCGACGAGGATGCAGCTCGCCTTGCCGTTGTACCACTGCACTCCGTCGACCTCGATCTTCGCGCGGAACGGCTTCGCGCGTAGGGCCTTCGAGCCCGTCCAGACATACGCGACGCGCCCGAAGCGGTCCTTCAAGCCTCCGCCCGCGCCGCTGATCATCGCCGCGTCGAACCCGGCGCCGGCCATCACAGCGAAGCGCTCGCCGTTGAACCGCCCGACATCGAGTCGACGCAGGTCGCCGTGGAGCGCGACGTCGACCGCGCCTTCGATCTCCTTGGGGATCCCGAGGTTCGTGGCGAAGAGATTCGCCGTGCCCGCCGGCACCACGGCGAGCGGGACCTCGGACCCGGACAGCACGTCCACGCATCGTTGCACCATGCCGTCCCCGCCCCAGACGATCACCAGCTCCGCGCCCTCATCGAGCGCGCGCTTCACCTGCGGTGGCGCCTTGCGGCTCTTCGGAACCTCACACCAGAACGGATCGTCGACTCCGGCCGCGGCGAGGATGCGGCGGAGCTCAGGCAGCCCGCCGCCCATGGTCTTGCCCGCATGGGCGACGACGGCGAGCTTCATGCCGCAACTCTGCCCGAGCCGCGGAAACAGCGAACACAAACGGCGGTTCCAGTTCGACGGACAGGTGTCTGACACCTTCAGGTGTCAGACACCCTTCGGAGCGCGGGCTGCAAATCGAGAGTCTCGGCCCGGGCCAGCGTGCGTGCGCCCGAAGTGCTCGGGCAGCTCTCAGCGCTTCGGCTTGCGGCCCAGTAGCCGCGCCAGGTTGATGTCGTAGCCCCACCCGAACGTCTTCGGCGTGAAGAGCCGCTTGTCGTTCGGGTTCCACCAGCGCGACTTCACGCGCGCGACCGTCGGCCGGCGCCAGTCGTACGGGACGCCGAGGAACGTCCCGGTGCCCGGCTCCTGCTTCTGCTTCGCCACCTCACCCTCCTCGCTCGTCGAGCGCCGCGCGCTTGGCGGCCAGCTCCTCGTCCGTCAGCAGCCCCTCCCGGTGCAGTTCGTTCAGCAACGACTCCAGCCGCGCCCGCTCGGGCTGCTGCGGCCCGAAGCGAAGCGCGTCGGGGTCGATGCCGAGCTTCTTGAGGCGCTCCCGCTGCTGGTCGACGCCGAACCCCGTCGTCGGGAACGCGTACGCGCCCGGGCCGAAGACCGGCCGGTGCTGCACGTACCGCCGGTAGGCGGCGACGAGCGCGACCGCGATCCCGAAGGAGAGGAACGAGACGAGGTAGCCGTTGTCGTGGGAGATCGCGTTGCCGATCACCGCGCCGACGATCGAGCCGGTGAGGCCGATCGCGATCGTCAGCCAGATCGGCATCGGGTCGGGCCCCGGGATCGCGAAGCGCGCGAGCCCGCCCGTGATGAACCCCGAGAAGAGGATCGCGAGGACGAACCCGAGGCTCACGCGGCCGTCTCCGCCAGCGCGACCAGCTCGCGGCGGAGCTCCTTGATCTCGTCCCGGAGCTTCGCGGCGTACTCGAACCGCAGCTCCTCGGCCGCCTGGAACATCTCCTCCTCGAGCGTCACCACGAGCTTCTCGAGATCCTCCCGCGACATCCCCTCCACCTTCGCGCCGCCGCGCCGCCGCCGCGACGACGGCACGTGCGGCTGCTCGAGCGCGAGGAACTCCGCGATGTCGGAGACGCCCTTGACGATCGAGATCGGCTGCGTACCGTGCTCCTCGTTGTACGCGAGCTGCACCGCGCGCCGGCGGTTCGTCTCGTCGAGGGCGCCCTTGATCGCCTCCGTCAGCTTGTCGGCATACATCAGCACGCGCCCGTTGACGTGGCGCGCGGCGCGCCCGATCGTCTGCACGAGCGCCGTCCGGCCGCGGAGGAAGCCCTCCTTGTCGGCGTCGAGGATCGCCACCAGCGACACCTCGGGCAGGTCGAGCCCCTCGCGGAGGAGGTTGACGCCGACGAGCACGTCGTAGTCGCCGAGGCGCAGCTCGCGGATGATCTGGATGCGCTCGAGGGTGTCGACCTCGCTGTGCAGGTAGCGCGCCTTGACGCCCGCCTCGAGCAGGTAGTCGGTGAGGTCCTCCGCCATCTTCTTCGTCAGCGTCGTCACCAGCACGCGCTCGCCGACCTCCTCCCGCCGGCGGATCTCGTTCAGCAGGTCGTCGATCTGATTCTTCGTCGGACGCAGCTCGACCTCCGGGTCGACGAGGTAGGTCGGGCGGATCAACTGCTCCGCGACGCGCGTCGACTGCTTCAGCTCCCACGCGCCCGGCGTCGCCGAGACGAACACGAGCTGCGGCACCTTGCCGAGGAACTCGTCGAAGCGCAGCGGCCGGTTGTCGAGTGCCGACGGGAGCCGGAAGCCGTAGTCGACGAGCGTCTGCTTGCGCGAGCGGTCGCCTTCGTACATGCCGCCGATCTGCGGGACGGTCTGGTGCGACTCGTCGACGAAGATCACGAAGTCGTCGGGGAAGTAGTCGAGCAGCGTGAACGGATGCGAGCCCGGCGGGCGTCCCTCGAGGATGCGCGAGTAGTTCTCGATCCCGGAGCAGAACCCGAGCTCCTGGAGCAGCTCCAGGTCGTACTCGGTGCGCTGCCGGATGCGGTGCGCCTCGAGCATCCGGTTCTCCGCCTCGAACTTCTTCACCTGGAGCTCGAGCTCGTCGCGGATCTCGGACACGGCGCGCTCGACCGTCGGCTTCGACGTCACGTACTCGGTCGCGGGCCAGATCGCGAGGTTGTCGAGCTTCGCGTACACCTCGCCGGAGAGCGGGTCGAAGTGCGTGATCTGCTCCACCTCGTCGCCGAAGAACGAGATGCGGTACGCCGTCTCGGCGTTCGCCGGCTGCACCTCGAGGATGTCGCCCTTGACGCGGAAGCGGCCGCGGCCGAGCACGGTGTCGTTGCGGACGTACTGCGACTCGATCAGCTTGCGCAGCACGAGGTCGCGGTCGAGCTCCGTGCCCACCTCGAGGTAGAGCAGCCGCTCGCGCCACTCCTCCGGCGAGCCGAGGCCGTAGATGCACGACACGGACGCGACGACGATCACGTCGCGGCGCGTGAACAGGGCCGACGTCGCGGCGAGGCGCAGGCGCGCGATGTCGTCGTTCTGCGACGAGTCCTTCTCGATGTAGAGGTCCGCCTGCGGGACGTACGCCTCGGGCTGGTAGTAGTCGTAGTACGAGACGAAGTACTCGACTGCGTTGTCCGGGAAGAACTCGCGGAACTCGTTGCAGAGCTGCGCGGCCAGCGTCTTGTTGTGGGCGATCACGAGCGTCGGCTTCTGCACCTGCTCGATGATCCACGCCATCGTCGCGGTCTTGCCGGTGCCGGTCGCGCCGAGCAGGGTCTGGTAGCGCTCGCCCGCGCGGAGCCCGTCGGCGAGCAGCTCGATCGCCTGCGGCTGGTCGCCGGTCGGGACGTAGGAAGAGGATGTTTTCAGCGGCGGCACGGACGGGGACAGGGTATCGGCCATGGCTTCCGAGACGACCTCCGGCAGGCCGCCCTACGAGGCGTACGCCGCGATCATGGCGACGTTCGTCGGCGGGCTCGGCGCGGCGGGAGCACTGGCGCGCCTGCTCGGCCGCGACCCGCGCGAGCACGACACGCTCGACCTGGTTGTGCTCGGCCTGGCGACGTTCAAGGCGTCCCGCACGGTGAGCCGCGACGAGGTGACGAGTTTCCTGCGCGAGCCCTTCGTCGAGGGCGAGGCGCACGAGGGCGGCGAGGAGCCGGTCGAGACCGGCGACCTGCGGCAGGCGCTCGGCGAGCTCGTCACCTGCTCCCGGTGCGTCGGCACCTGGGTCGCCGCGGCGCTCGGGACGACGCAGATCCTCGCGCCCCGCTTCGGCCGCCTGCTCACCTGGACGCTCGCGGCGGCGGGGGCGAACGACTGGCTCCAGGCAGGGTTCGCGGCCTTGACGAGCAAATCCAACGAGCTCGAACACCGGTCGTCCTGAAAATCCCTGCAAAGAGCCAGCTACCCTGTTGCGCGTGCGCCGCCTGCTCCTCGTCGCCGTCGCGGCGCTCGCCGTCGCCGCGCCCGCGCGCGCGGCGACGCTGACCCTCTCGCTGCACGACTTCTCGCCGCTCCACGCGCGCCTGACGCTGTCGGCGCAGCTGACGCTCCCGCGGCAGGTCGGCGTCGGGCTCGTGACGTGGACCGGCCGGCCGGTCGGCTGGATCGTCCCGCCGTCGCGGCGGACGGAGCTCGCGATCGGCTGGGACGGGCGGATCGCCGGCCGCCTGGTGCCGGACGGGGAGTACCTCGTCCGGCTCGTCTACCGCTCGACCGTCCTCGCCACCCAGCCGCTCCGGATCGACACCCGGCCGCCCCGCCTGTACGGCCTGCGGATCGACGACAACGGGCCGCCGTTCCAGGGCGACTCGAGGTACCTCGCCACCGTCAGCCCGAACGGCGACGGCTTCCGCGACGTCGCGCGGATCCACTTCCGGCTGCGCGAGGAGGCGCGCGTGACGATGGACGTCACGCGGACGGCCAAGGTGCCGACCGTCGTCTACACGCTCACCGAGCGCCTGGGCCGCGGGCTGCACACGCTGATCTGGTCGCCGAGCCCGAAGCTCAACCCGCGCACGTACCTGATCCGGCTGACCGCGGTCGACAACGCGGGCAACCGGATCACCTACGGCGCGCCGAACGCCCACACCGACCGCTATCCGCGCGGCGTCGTCGTGCGCCTCCAGGGGATCGACGCCGGCTTCATGCGGCCGAGCTACGCGCCGGGCGACACGGCGCAGATCCACGTCGCGACGGATGCGACGTCGCTGACGCTGCGCGTGTTCCAGGCGGGGCCCGAGAAGGTGATCACCTACGCCGACAACCAGCTCGCCGGCGTCGAGGTCGACGAGGCGCCGGTGACGATCGACTGGTCGACGTGGCGGAGCAGGTCGCACATGCTCGACTTCAGGGTGCCCGCCCTGCCGAGCGGCCTGTACTACGTGCAGCTCGGCTCGCCCGACGGGCGCATCGGCTACGCGCCGTTCGTCATCCACCCGTCCGTCTTCGGCTCGTCGAGCCGCGTGCTCGTCGTGCTGCCGACGAACACGTGGCAGGCGTACAACTTCCAGGACGTCGACGGGAACGGCTACGGCGACACCTGGTACGCCGGCCCGTCGACGTTCGTCAAGCTCGACCGCGGCTACATCGCCCGCGGCGTGCCGTCGCGCTTCTACCGCTACGACCTGCCGTTCCTGCACTGGTTCTACTGGTCGGGCAAGCAGGCCGAATTCATCTCCGACTCCGACTTCAACCTGATCGCGAACGGGGACGCGCTCCGCCGCGCGTACGACCTCGTCGTCTTCGAAGGGCACGAGGAGTACGTGACGTCGCACGAGTACGACGTCGTCCAGCGCTTCCGCGACCTCGGCGGCAACCTGATGTTCCTGTCGGCCGACAACTTCATGTGGCGCGTCGACGAGACGCCCTACGGCCTCCAGAAGGTCGGCGCCTTCCGCGACGCCGGCCGGCCCGAGGCGTCGCTGATCGGCGTCCAGTACCGCGGCAACGACGACGGGACGCACCGCGGCCAGTTCGTCGTGCAGAGCGCGGCCACCGCCCCGTGGCTGTGGGACGGCACCGGCCTCGCCGACGGCTCGCTCTTCGGCGCGATGGTCGGCGGCTACGGGATCGAGATCGACTCGACGACGCCGCAGTCGCCGCCGGGGACGATGGTGCTCGCGCAGATCCCGGATCTGTACGGCCCCGGCTACACCGCGCAGATGACGTACTACGAGACGGCGGCGGGCGCGAAGGTGTTCGCGGCCGGCGCGCTCAACTTCGGCGGCTCGGCCACGTTCTGGCCGGTGAAGCGGATGCTCGACAACGTCTGGGCGCGCCTGAGCGCACCCGGGGCGTGAGCGCCCGCGATGCGGTCGTCGCCGAGATCGCCGCGCACGTCCGTGCGCTCCCGGCGATCGTCGTCGCCGACGGGATCTTCCTGCACCGCGACGAGCTCGTCGGGCTCTGGGACTACTCGATCTGGCTCGAGGTGCCGTTCGAGGTCTCGATCCCGCGCGGCGCAGCGCGCGGCGAAAGCTTCGGCAGCCCGGACCGCCACGCCGAGTCGAACCGCCGCTACGTCGAGGGGCAGCGGCTGTACATCCGCGCGTGCACGCCGCGCGAACGTGCGACGGTTGCGATCGACAACAGCGACCTCGACCGGCCCGTGCTGATCCGGAGCTAGTCGCCCCAGTCGAAGTCGCGCGAGCGCGACCAGAGGTTCTCGTCGGACGGCTGGTCGGGATCGGCGACCGGCGACTCCGACGCCGCCTCCTCGGCGCGCTCCGGCGCCGCCGGAGCGTCGATGAACGTGTCCTCGGTGGTCGGCCAGTCGAGCGACGTCTCCTCGCCCTCGATGCCGACGACGCCGTCCATCGTGTCCTCGATCCGCGCCTGCTCCTCGGTCTTGAAGAGCGGGTGGTTCTCGAAGGGATCGTCCGTCATGTACCGCTCGAGCGGCATCTCGTGCTCGAGCGCGGAGTTCCGGCGCTTCAGCTCCAGGTGGTCCTGGATCACCTGCGCGAACAGTGACGGAGTCTCAACCCCCATCGATTCCTCCTGCTGCGACGCCATATTGCCCTCCCGGCGCGGGAGTGTAGACCATTTCAGGAGCGGACGGACTCCGCCGAGACGACGACGCGGTTCTTGCCCTGCCGCTTGGCGGCGTAGAGCGCCGTGTCGGCCGCCGCGAGCAGCTCGCCGAGCTCCGGGCACTCGGGGTACGACGCGACGCCGAAGCTCGCCGACACGCTCAGCGCCGCGCCCTCGACGACGACGACGCGCTCGGCGATCGCGGCACGGGCGCGCTCCGCGAAGCGCGCGCCCCCGGGCGCGTCGGTGCCGGTGAGCACGAGGGCGAACTCCTCGCCGCCCCAGCGGCCGGCAACGTCCGACTCGCGCACCGTCTCCTGCAGCGTCTGCGCGAACGCCCGGAGGACGGTGTCGCCGGCGGCGTGGCCGAAGCTGTCGTTCACCTGCTTGAAGTCGTCGAGGTCGGCGAGCACCACGCAGATCTGGTCGCCGAAGCGCGCGGCCCGCGCCAGCTCGGCCCGCAACGTCTCCTCGACGCTGCGGCGGTTCGCGAGGCCCGTCAGGCTGTCGACGAGCGCCTGACGCTCGACGATCCGGTGCAGCCGCGCGTTCTCGAGCGCGACGACCGCCTGCGCCGCGAGCGACGCGCCGGTCTCGATGTCGTCGGCGTCGAACGAGTCGCCCGACAGCACGAGCGAGCCGAAGTCGGACTCTCCCGCGCGCAGCGGGAACGCGATCCGCTCGGCGCCCGCGTCCGGGTCGCCCGCGCGCGCGAGCTCGCCGTGCGGGCCGAGGACGACACCGCCGTCGGCTCCCGTCGCCTCGGCGGCCGACTCGACGACGATGCGGACGAGCTGCGCCGGGTCGTGCGTGGCGGCAAGGGCCTCGCCGAACCGCGCGGTCACCTCGCGCAGGCGGGCCCGCTCCTCCTCGAGCTCGGCGAGCCGCTGCTCGAGCTGCGCCGCCATCCGGTTGAACGCGCCGCCCAGCTGCGCGAACTCGTCCGTGCCGCGCACCTCGACGCGCTCGCCGAACCGTCCGTGTGCGATCGCATTCGCCGCTTCCGCGACGCGGCGCAGCGAGGAGACGATCGAGCGGCCGAGCAGGTACGTGACGGCGGCGAAGAGGAGGAGCGACGCGAGCAGCGCCGTGCCCAGCCGCTCCTCGGCCCGCCACGTGGTCGCGTCGAGAGCGGCCTGCGGCGTCAGCGCCACCAGCTCGACGCCGCGCGGGTCCGCGAACGGTGCGGTCGCCAGCGCCCGGTACGCCGTGCCGTCGACGGTCACCCGCGAAGCCCGGCCGGGCCTGAGCGCCAGCGGCGATCCGATGCCGACGCCCGCGACGATCGTGCGCGCGCGCATCGCGACGAGCTGATCGCCGGGCTCGAGCCCGCCGCCGATCTCGCCGAGGACCTGCGCGTCGATCGGGACCGAGACGGTGACGCGTCCCAGCACGCGTCCGCCGCTCAGCACCGTCACGGTGCGGTACGCGGCCAGCGGCGGACGCGGGCCGAGCGCGAGCGCGCCGGACTCGACGGATGAGTCCGGAACCTGGCCCAGCAGCAGGAGCAGGCGTGCGACGTCGCGGGTCCGCAGGGCGGCCTGGAGCTCGGGGTCGGCGGCGAGCTGCTGCGCCGAGGCGTCCGCTGCGTCGAACCGGGCGACGTACCCCGCGACGGCGGCGCGCAGCGCCGACTCGAGCGCCGCGTCGACCCGGCGCGTCTCACTGCGCCTGGTGAGCGTGTCGAAGCCGTAGAACGCGACCGTCAGGGGAAGCAGCGCGAGCAGCGCGAACCAGGCGACGAGCTTGACCTTGAAGCCGCCCATGGTCCTCAAGGTAGCGGGGGTGACAGCCGATACCCCATCCCAGAGTCGTTGTCGGCGGCATTGGGGGGATGCATGAGGCTTTCGTTGACGCAGACGGCGGCGGGGGCACTTGTCCTGACGGTCGTGATCGGCCTGCTTGCGCTGCCCGGGCGCCTGATCGCGCCCGAGGCTCCTGTCGCGACGCCGCTGGCGGAGCCGCCGGCGCAGCTGCCGGGCGTGGTCCAGGCCGCCCCGGTCCCGGCCGTCCGCCGCCCGGCGCGCCCGCGCCCGCGGCCGGTCGCGGCCCCCCGCTCCTCCGCGCAGCTGGCGAGCGTCCTCCGCGCCGCGCCGGCGCGCCCGGCCCGGCCCGCCGCGCCCGCGCACGTGGTCGTGATCACCGTCCCCCGGGCGGCGCAGCGGCCCCGCCCCGTGCACGTCGGCG
>CAZBYA010000028.1:0-32321 GCA_964496175.1 uncultured Gaiellales bacterium
GTCGGTCGCCTCGACATCGCGCCCGTCAAGCCGGAGGACGGAGGCTGGAGATGGCAAGCGATGGCGACGGCCCGCTGGGCGGACGCGGCGATGGCGCGACGGCGACCGCAGCAGGCACCTATCGGAACCTCCTCGACGCAGCCATAGAGGCTGCAGGCTCTGACGCTGCAAGCATCCAGGTGTACGACGAGGAGCGGGGAGCTCTGCGCCTTGTTGGCTCGCGCGGCCTGCATCCGCTGTCGGCGGACTTCTGGCACCTCGTCGTACCCGACTCCACGTGCGTCTGCGGCATGGCGCTCGGAGTCCAAGAGCGGGTGGTGATGCCGGACGTAGCGGCGGAGGCGGCGATAGCCGGAAGTGAGGACATGCATGAGTTCCGACGCTCCCGACTGACGGCCGTGCAATCGACGCCACTGCTCGACGCCGACGGTCGCCTCCTGGGCATGCTCTCGACGCACTGGCGGAGAGCGCACGAACCTTCCGCCGTCGAGCTGCGCAGGATCGACTCGCTGGCGCGGCAGTGCGCCGCGGCCGTCACAAACGAACGCGAGCGTCTGGGACACTGGCAGCTGGTCGGGCCGCTTCTGCTGCGTGAGGTGAACCAGCGCATCCGCGAGAAGGCCGCAGACTTCGATGCCATCCTGAATGAAGAGGCTCCGCAGGAGTACCTCTGCGAGTGTGGCTGCGGCGGATGGGTCGCCCTCGCGGGCAGTGACTTCGACGCCAGCGCCGCAGCCGGACAGCCGATAACCGTCGACGGCCACCTCTTCGCCCGAGCGCGCGCGGTACGGGCGGTATCCCAGCTGCTACGCGACGACGCTACCGCTCTCCGCGCCGAGGCCCGACAGAAGCTCCGAAAGAACGACGAGCTGGCGAGACGACGGCGAGAGTCGCCACCCGAGTAGAGCCACTACGAGCACTCGGCCCTCGCCTCATCCTGGGTGGCGCACCCCAGCGCGCGCCCAGCGACGACGACACCTGAGAGGCGCATGGAACCACCGTCATAGCTCCGCGCTGCGGACGCTGCGGCCGAGGGCGGCGCCGACGAGCGCGCCGGCGCCCGCGAAGCCGAGCGCGACGAGCGAGGCGGGGCTGCCGCCCTGCGACAGCTCGAACAGCGGCACGAACCCGCCGAGCGCGAGCGCCCACCGCCAGGCGTGCCGCGGCGACCAGGCGGAGATCGCCGCGGAGCCGGCTAGCAGCGCGACGACCGTGATCCCCGTCGCGTCGAAGCCGGGGCGGGAGTCGATCCACCCGAGCGCGAGCCCGACGAGCAGCGCGACCGCGAGCGGGGCGCGGGGGAAGCGCCGCAGCGACCGGGCGACCACGCGGCTGTCCCCGAACCGCGCGATCGCCTCGGCCTCGCCCACGTCGGCCGCCGCGTCCTCGAGGTGCGCACGCACCTCGTCGAGCACGTCCGGGTCGACGACGCCGCGGCGCCGGAGCTCGCGCAGGTAGTCCTCGATCACCCGAGCACCACCGCCTCCATCGCGCGCACGAGCGTGTGCCAGTCGTCGGTCTGGCGGTCGAGCTCGCGGCGCCCGCGCTCCGTCAGCGCGTAGATCCGGCGGCGCCGGCCGCTCACGACCGTCCACGTGCTCGAGAGGAGGCCCTGCCGCTCGAGGCGGTGCAGGGCGGGGTAGACCGTCCCCTCCGGCAGCGCCAGCGCCTCCTGCGAGCGGCGGCGCAGCTCCTGGATCAGCGCGTAGCCGTGGTCCGGGCGATCGCGGACGGCGGCGAGGAGGAGCAACTCCACGTGACCTTTGACCGCGTCGGCCTTCATACCTCGGCATCCTAGGTACTGAAGCCCGCGCTGTCAACATACGCTTGCGGCGTGCCGGTGGAGCTGACCGTCGTCGGGTCGATCAACCTCGACCTCGTCGCGCGCGTGGACGCGCTGCCGCGCGCGGGGGAGACGGTCGCGGGCAGCGGCTTCGAGCGGATCCCCGGCGGCAAGGGCGCGAACCAGGCGGTCGCGGCCGCGCGGCTCGGCGCGCGCGTCCGGCTGGTGGGCGCGGTCGGCGCCGACGCGTTCGCTGCCGAGGCGCTCGCCGGGCTCGAGGCGGCCGGCGTCGAGCTCGACGTGCGGCGCGCCGGCGCCACCGGCGTCGCGCTGATCCTGGTCGCCGCGGACGGCGAGAACCAGATCGTCGTCGTCGCCGGCGCGAACGCGCACGTGCCCTCCGTCTCCCCGGGCGGCGCCGTCCTCTGCCAGCTCGAGGTGCCGGACGAGGCGGTGCTCGCCGCCGCCCGCGGCGCCGCGTTCTTCGCGCTCAACGCCTCGCCGGCGCGCCCGCTCGAGCTCGAGCCGGACCTGCTGATCGTCAACCGGCTCGAGCACGAGATCGTCTCGCGCGGCCGGCTCGTCGCGGTCACGTATGGGGCGGAGGGTGCGACCCTCTTCGAGCACGGCAGCGAGGTCGCGCGCGCACGCCCACCCGCGGTGACGGCCGTCGACGGCACAGCGGCGGGCGACGCATTCGCGGCGTGCCTCGTCGTCTCGCTGCTCGAGGGCCGTTCGCGCGAGGAGGCGCTGCGCCGCGCGTGCGCGGCCGGCGCGCTCGCCGCATCGCGTCACGGGGCACAGCCTTCCCTGCCCACCTCGGCGGAGGTAGACGCGATACTCGCGGCATGAGCGCGACCCCGATCGTCCTCGACTGCGACCCTGGGCACGACGACGCGATCGCGATCCTGCTCGCCGTCGCGTCGCCGGAGGTCGAGCTCGTCGGCGTCACCTCGGTCTCGGGCAACCAGACCGTCGACAAGACGACCGCGAACGCGCTCCGCGTGCTCGAGTTCGTGGGCCGCGGCGACGTGCCGGTGCACATGGGCGCGGACCGGCCGCTGCTGCGCGTGCGCGACGTCGCGGTGCACGTGCACGGGGAGTCGGGGCTCGACGGGCCCGACCTGCCGCCGCCTGCGGGCCGCGCGGGAGAGCAGCATGCCGTCGACTTCCTCGCCGAGCAGATCCGCGCCCGCGACGGCAAGCTGACGCTCGTCGCGACCGGCCCACTGACGAACGTCGGGCTGCTCTTCGCACTCCACCCGGACGCAAGGCCGGAGCGGATCGTGCTGATGGGCGGCGCGATCGGCGAGGGCAACCGGACGCCGGCCGCCGAGTTCAACATCTGGGCCGATCCCGAGGCGGCGCAGCGCGTCTTCGCGGAGGGCCTCGACACGACGATGGTCGGCCTCGACGTCACGCACCGTGCGCTGATCACCGACGAGCACACGGAGCGCCTGCGGGGGGCGGGCCGCGTCGGGACGCTCGTGGCGGAGCTGATGGACTTCTACGCGCGCTTCCACCGGCGGCGCTACCCCGACCTCGCGGGGTCGCCGATGCACGACCCGGTGTGCATCGCGCACCTCGTCGAGCCGGGCCTGGTCGAGGTGCGAGACGCCCACATCGAGGTGGACTGCTCGGCCGAGGGGAGCCGCGGGCGGACCAACGTCGACTGGCGCGGGCGCGAGCACCTGCCGCCGCCGAACGCGAAGGTCGCCTACGACATCGACGGCGCGCGCTTCGCCGAGCTGGTCATCGAGCGCATCTCCAGCCTCGGGTGATCGTCTTCGCCGCGATCGCGCCGCACGGCGGGCCGGTGTTCGACCGGCCCGAATCGCCGACGCGCCACGGGATGGAGGAGCTCGGGCGCCGCTTCGCCGCGGCCGCGCCCGAGGCTGCGATCGTGATCACGCCGCACGGCGTGCACGTCGACGACCACTTCGCCGTCGTCCGCTCGGCGCGGCTCGAGGGAGACGCGCACCAGTGGACGGACGCGGACACGCGCTACGCGGGGCCGGGCGACCCGGAGCTCGCGGACGCGTGCGTCGAGGCGCTCCGCGCCGCCGGCCTGCCCGCGGTCGGCGTCACGTTCGGGGCGACCGCGGCCGGGTCGTCGACGATGCCGCTCGACTGGGGCGCCCTGATCCCGCTCTGGTTCATGCGCGCCCCGGCCGTTGTCGTCAGCCCCTGCCGGGCGCTCTCGAACGCCGAGCACGTCCGCGCCGGCGCCGCGCTGGCCGAGGCGACGGGCCGGCGGCGGGTCGCGCTGATCGCGAGCGCCGACCACGGCCACGGGCACACGCCGGACGCGCCGTACGGCTTCGCCGCCGAGTCGGCGGAGTACGACGCGGAGATCGTCGAGCTCGTCCGTGACAACCGCCTGGCCGCCCTCGAGGCGTGGGACCCGGGCTTCGCGGTCGCCGCGAAGGCGGACAGCTTCTGGCAGCTCCTGATGCTGCGCGGCGCGCTCGCCGACGGCTTCGACGCCGAGCTGCTGTCCTACGAGGTGCCGACGTACTTCGGCATGCTGACGGCGGCGTTCCGCAGGCGTGCGTAGGCGGCGTCGCCGCCGAGCAGCGCGCCGACGAGCGCCGCGAGCTGGGCGACGACCGGGATCACGATCGCGTGGCGGTCGAGCTCGAGTGCGTCGGCGTCCCAGATCAGGATGGCGAGCGGCAGCGTCGCCGCGGCGAACGCGATCAGGACGACCGTCTCGCGCTCGCGCCGGCGCACCCAGGCGCCGGCCGCGCCGAGCACTGCGAGGACCAGGAACCACGGGCCGTGGAGGAAGAGGCCGTGCTCCGACACGCCCCAGTAGGGGCGCAGATACTGCAGCGGCGGGTCGTAGATGCGGCCGAGCGCCGTGCGGATCGAGAGCGTGCGCGAGGGGTGCGAGAGCAGGTACTCGAGCCAGGTCGTCCGCGCCTGCGCGCGCACCCAGCGGGCCAGCGCACGCGCGTCGGGGCCCGGCGGGTACGAGCCAGCGGGACGCCAGAGCAGCAGCTGCCGTGTGCCCGGCAGGAGCGGCAGGCCGTGCGCCTGGAACCAGCGCGCCGCTCCCGGGTCGGCGAGCGCGGCGGCGATAGCGTTCCTGGTCGGGATCTCGGAGCGGCGGCCCGCCTGCTGGCCGACCAGGCTGAGCGCGGCCGCGAGCACGAGCGCGGCGGCCGGCAGCCTCGCGTGCGACCGGACGGCGACGAGCACGGGGAGCAGGGCGAGCAGGCACAGCGGCAGGTTCGTGTCCCGCGCCAGCGTCGCGGCCACGACCGCGACGGCGAGTCCCGCGGCGACCCGATGGCCCGGCGCGAGCGCGTAGCGGATCGCGAGCGCGACCACGAGCGCGACGAGGGACAGCGAGACCGACTCCGAGAGCCCGGACGCGTCCCAGCCGGCGACGTCCGGGGCGAGCGAGAGGGCGAGCACCGCGGCGAGCAGCGCCCAGCGGCCGGGCTCGGTGCGGGCGAGCCGCGACACGGTCAGCGCGAGGAACCCGAAGCACGCCGCTCCGGCGAGCGCGTTCAGGACCAGCGCGAGTGAGAGGTCGCCGATGCGGACGGGCGCGCCGGCAGAGACGAGGCCGGGGAGCGGCTTCCAGAGGAGCGGCAGCAGGGGCGGGTGCTGCGAGCCCCAGAAGGCGGTCGAGAAGAGCGGCAGCCGAGACTGGCGGGCGTACGCGAAGGTGTCGGGCGTGATCACCGGCGTGGCGGAGAGCACCGTCCAGACGCGGATGCCGCCCGCGAGCACGACGAGCCAGAGCGGTGCGGCGCGGGCGATGCGCATCGGGTTCCGGCATCGGCGCGAGGCGTCCGCGGCTTGAGGGAGGAGCCGGTGCGCGGAGCGCGAAGTCCGCGCGGATGGCGCGCACCAGGCGGGTCCACAAGACGTCCCCGAAGACGCCGAGCCGGGTCAAGAAGCGCCGGGCGCGCAAGGCGCGCTCGCCCCGGTCGCACCACCACCCCGAGCTCGTCGGGCTGGCGCTCGCCGGGCTCGGCGTCTTCCTGGCGGCGGTGCTCTGGTTCGGCTTCAACGGCGGCCCGGCGGCGCGGCTCGTCCGCGACGCAATCGGCGCGGCCGCGTACCTGGCGCCGGTCGTGCTCGTCCCGCTCGGCGGCCTCGTCGTGGCGCGCAGCGCCCTGATCGACGTGCGCCCGTTCCAGCTCGGCCTCGCCGTCGCCCTCGTGGGGCTGATGCTGACGCTCGGCACAGCGCACGGCGGCCTTCTCGGCGACGGCCTGGAGTCGCTCGTCGCGCTCGGCCTCGGCACGACGGGGGCGACGATCCTCGGCATCCTGCTGACGCTCGCCGGCGCGCTCTTCCTCACCGGCGCGAGCCTGGGCGCGATCGCGCGCCGCTCCGGGCACGCGCTCGTGCACGTGCACAGGCGCGTGCGCATCGCCAAGACCCGGTACCAGGCACCGGACGACGGGTACCTGGTACCGGAACCGGCCCCGACGCCGCCGGTGGACGTCAAGCACGACTACCCCGACCTCGTCACCGACTCGGTCTCGGTCGGGCCGCCGCCGGTGCTCTTCCAGCAGGAGGACGAGCCCGAGGAGCCGCACAGCCAGGAGACGCTCTTCGACGCGCCGGCGCCCGTCGCCGACTACCACCTCCCGGACCGCACGCTGCTTCACCGCTCGAAGCCCGGCGCCGGGCCGAGCGGCGAGGCGAACGCGCGGATCGCCGAGGCGCTCGTCACCTGCCTCGCGCATTTCGGCGTCGAGGCGACGGTGGTCGGCGAGATCGCCGGCCCGCGCGTCACGCGCTACGAGCTCCAGCTCGCGCCCGGCACCAAGGTCGGCAAGGTCGCCAACCTGAAGGACGACCTGAGCTACGCGCTCGCGACCACCGAGATCCGCATCCTCGCGCCGATCCCGGGCAAGCAGGCGGTCGGCGTCGAGGTGCCGAACCTGAGCCCGAACCTGGTCACGCTCGGCGACGTCTTCGACGACCTCCCGCAGGGCGCGTCCCCGGTGTCGGTGTGGCTCGGCAAGGACATCTCGGGCGCCGCCGTCTGGGCCGACCTGGCGCGGATGCCGCACGTGCTGATCGCCGGCACCACCGGCTCGGGCAAGTCGGGCTGCATCAACACGATCCTCACGTCGATCCTGCTGCGCGCGACGCCGGACGAGGTGCGGCTGATCCTCGTCGACCCGAAGCGCATCGAGCTCAACCACTACGAGTCGATCCCGCACCTGCTCACGCCCGTCGTCTCCAGCCCCAAGGAGGCGAGCGCGGTGCTGCTGAACGTCGTCACGGAGATGGAGCGCCGCTACGAGCGCCTGAGCCAGGTGCGCGCCCGCAACCTGAACGAGGCGAACCGCGCCTTCCGCAAGCGCGGGGAGGAGGAGCTGCCGTACCTCCTGGTCGTGATCGACGAGCTCGCCGACCTGATGATGGTCAGCCCGCAGGAGGTGGAGGACTCGATCATCCGCCTCGCGCAGAAGTCGCGCGCCGTCGGCATCCACCTCGTGCTGGCGACGCAGCGGCCGTCGGTGGACGTGATCACCGGCATGATCAAGGCGAACGTGCCGTCGCGGATCGCGTTCGCGGTCTCCTCGCAGACGGACTCGCGCGTGATCCTCGACCAGAACGGCGCGGAGAGCCTGCTCGGCCAGGGCGACATGCTGTTCAAGCCGCTCGGCACGTCGCGGCTCCAGCGCGTCCAGGGCGCCTTCGTGACCGAGGAGGAGATCGCCCTGATCGTCGACCAGGCGCGCTCGCAGCGCGAGCAGCGGGTCGACGAGAGCTTCCTCGAGGCGCCGCAGGTGTTCGCCGACGACGTGGACGACGAGAGCGGCGAGTTCGACCCCGACGAGGACCCGCTGCTCGACAAGGCGATCGAGGTCGTCGTCACGGCCCAGACCGCCTCCGTCAGCCTGATCCAGCGGCGCCTGCGCGTCGGCTACACGCGCGCGGGCCGGCTGATCGACATGCTCGAGCGGCGCGGGATCATCTCCGCCTACGAGGGCTCGAAGCCGCGCCGCGTGCTGCTCTCGGAGCACGACCTCGAGCGCACGCTCGCGGCGCCGGTCGAGTAGGTCCCCGTTACGGGGTTTCTCCCTTTGCGCGCTCCGGGCGCCGGGGTAGGATCGCCCCGAACCGAGGCTTATCACCAACGAGGAGGGCAAGTGAGGGTTTCACGCTGGATTGCGCTGCCGGCGGCGGTGGCGCTCATCGCAGTCGTGGTGACGGCGACCGCCTTCGGCGGGGCCACCCCGACATCGCAGAAGGCCGGCTTCACCGCCGCGCTGATCAGCGACATCGGCAAGTTCACCGACAAGGGCTTCAACGAGAACCAGCTGAAGGGGCTGAACGACGCGAAGGCCAAGCTGGGCGTCTCGACGCTCGCTCTGCAGTCGAACTCGACGAGCGACTACGCCCCGAACTTCAACTCGGCGATCCGCAAGGGCGCCAAGCTCGTGATCGCGGCGGGCTTCCTGCTCGCGAACACCGAGGCGACGTACGCGAAGAAGTTCCCGAACGTCAACTTCGCGATCACGGACTACACGGTGCACACGGCGCCGTTCGCCGACAAGAAGGGGAACGTCCTGCCGACGTACAAGAACGTCGAGGGCCTCACCTACATGGCGAACGAGTCGGGCTGCCTCGTCGGCGTGCTCGCGGCCAAGATGGCCAAGAAGATGGGCGGGAACGCGGTCGGCGCGGTCGGCGGCATCAAGATCCCGCCGGTCGACATCTGGATCGCCGGCTTCAAGTACTGCGTCGACAAGGTCGCCCCGGGCATGAAGGTGATCGTGCAGTACTCGAACGACTTCGTGGCGACCGACAAGTGCCAGACCGTCGCGCAGAACGAGATCTCGCTCGGCGCGAAGGTGCTGTTCCAGGTCGCGGGTGGCTGCGGCCTCGGCACGCTGAAGGCCGCCGACGCCGCGGGCATCTGGGGCATCGGCGTGGACGTCGACCAGTTCAACGACGCGAAGCGCGTGCTCACGAGCGGCGTGAAGCGGGTGGACACCGGGGTGTACGACGCGATCGCCCAGGCGAAGGCCGGCAAGTTCCAGGGCGGCACCGACCTGGTGTTCGACCTGAAGAACGGCGGCATGGGCGTCGGCAAGATCAGCCCGTCCGTCCCGAAGTCGTGGGTCACGCTGATGAACACGTACAAGACGAACATCATCAGCGGCAAGCTGAAGGTGCCGACGGCGCTGTAGGTGGCCGCCGGTTGGACCGATTTGCGGAAGGGCGGGCCTCGTGCCCGCCCTTTCCGTGCCCCGGGTTAGGATCGAAGCGCGGTGAGCGACCAGGACCTCGTCCTCGAGCTGCGCGGGATCCGGAAGGAGTTCCCCGGCATCGTCGCCAACGACGACGTCGACTTCGACCTCCGCCGCGGCGAGGTGCACGCGCTGCTCGGCGAGAACGGCGCCGGCAAGTCGACGCTGATGAACATCCTCTACGGGCTCTACCGGCACGACGCCGGCGAGATCCTGATGAACGGCAAGCCGGTCGAGTTCGACTCGGCGCGCGACGCGATCCAGGCCGGGATCGGGATGGTGCACCAGCACTTCATGCTGATCCCGGTGATGACCGTCGCCGAGAACATCGTCCTCGGCGTCGAGCCGCGCGACAAGCTCCTGCTCGACGAGAGCGCGGCGGAGAGGCGCGTGCGCGAGCTGTCGCAGCGCTTCGGGCTGATCGTCGACCCAACCGCGCTCGTCGGCGAGATCACGGTCGGCCAGGAGCAGCGCGTCGAGATCCTGAAGGCGCTCTACCGCGGCGCCGACATCCTGATCCTCGACGAGCCGACGGCCGTGCTGACGCCGCAGGAGGCGAAGGAGCTGTTCGGGATCATCCGCAGCCTCCAGAGCGACGGGAAGTCGATCATCTTCATCAGCCACAAGCTGAATGAGGTGCTCGAGATCGCCGACCGCATCACCGTGCTGCGGCGCGGCAAGAAGATCGAGACCGTCCCGCGCGAGGGCGCGACGGAGGAGTCGCTCGCCCGCGCGATGGTGGGCCGCGAGGTGCTGCTCCGCGTCGACAAGGCGCCCGCGCAGCCCGGCGACGTCCTGCTCGAGGTCGAGGACCTGCACGTCAACGACGACCGCGGCATCGCCAAGGTGCGCGGCGTCACGTTCCAGGTGCGGGCGGGGGAGATCGTCGGCGTTGCCGGCGTCGACGGCAACGGCCAGACCGAGCTGGTCGAGGCCCTGACGGGGCTGCGTCGCGTCGAGAGCGGCACGATCCGCGTCGCCGGCCGCGAGCTCCACCACGCCTCCGCGCGCGAGATGCTCGACGCCGGCGTCGGCCACATCCCGGAGGACCGGCAGCGGCGGGGGCTCGTGCTCGAGTTCTCGATCGCGGAGAACATCGCCCTGCACGACTACGCCGCGCCGCCGGACGCGAAGCTCGGCTGGATCTTCCCGAAGCGCATGATCGCGCGGGCGGCGACGATCATCAGGGAGTTCGACGTGCGGGGCGGGGGACCGCTCACACGCGCGGGGGGCCTGTCGGGCGGCAATCAGCAGAAGGTCGTCGTCGCGCGAGAGATCGCCCGCGACCCGAAGGTGCTGATCGCGGCGCAGCCGACGCGCGGGCTCGACGTCGGCGCGATCGAGTACCTGCACCGCCGGCTCGTCGCCGAGCGCGACGAGGGCCGCGCAGTGCTGCTCGTGTCGCTCGAGCTCGACGAGATCCTGTCCCTGTCCGACCGGATCCTCGTCGTCTACGAGGGCCGGATCGCGGGCGAGCACGAGGGCGAGGTCTCCGAGGAGGAGGTCGGCCTCGAGATGCTCGGCGGGCGGGAGAAGACGGCGGCATGAGCCAGATCGAGCCCAACGCGCCTCCGGAGACGCCGGAAGAGGCCGCTGCGAGCGGGACGCTGATCTCGTCGATCGCGCTCAAGCAGCGCGCAGGCGGCGTGATCGTGCCGATCATGACCGCGCTGCTCGCGTTCGTGATCGGCGGCGTCGTCGTCGCGGCGACGGGTCACAACCCGCTGCTCGCCTACCGCGACATCTTCAACGGCGCCGGCTTCAACTGGATCTTCCACCCGACCACGGACGTCGCCGACACCGCGGCGTACAACCTCTCGCAGACCCTCCTGCAGACGAAGACGCTGATCCTGTGCGGCCTCGCGGTCGCCTTCGCGTTCCGGTGCGGCATGTTCAACATCGGGGGCCAGGGCCAGTACTTCGTCGGCCTCTACGTCGCGAACTGGCTCGGCGTCTCCTTCGCGAGCTGGAACCCCGTCTGGCACATCCTGCTCGTCGTCGTCGCGGGCACGCTCGCCGGCGCGCTCTGGGCCGGGATCGCCGGCTTCCTGAAGGCGACCGTCGGCGCGCACGAGGTGATCTCGACGATCATGCTCAACTGGATCGCGATCTGGATCGGCGAGTGGCTGTTCGGCGACGGCGGCCCGTTGCAGAACTCGGCGAACAAGTCCGTCCCGATCTCGAACGACATCGCCTCGAGCGCGCAGATGCCCGCGTTCTGGGGCGTCCAGGGCCTGCAGGCGCTCGACTACGGCCTGTTCGTCGCCATCGCCGCGCTGATCGTCTTCTGGCTGATCCTCAACCGCACGACCACGGGCTTCGAGGTGCGGGCCGTCGGCTTCAACCCGGAGGCGGCGGCGTACGGCGGCATCAGCGTCCGCAAGAACCTCCTGCGGGCGATGGCCATCTCCGGTGCGTTCGCCGGCCTCGCGGGCGCCCTGGACATGAGCGGCTACCTCTACCACTTCGGCCAGTCCGACATCCCCGTGTCCCAGGTCGGGTTCATCGGCATCGCGGTCGCGCTGCTCGGGCGCAACACCGCGGTCGGGACGATGTTCGCGGCGCTGCTCTTCGGCGCGCTGCTCTTCGGCACGACGCACGGGCTCAGCTCGAACGTGATCGCGCCCGACCTCGCCGGCAACCTCCAGTACATCATCCAGGGGCTCGTCGTCCTGTTCGTCGGAGCCGACGTCCTGATCCTCTACGTGTGGAACGCACGCCGGAAGCTGCGGCCGAAGCGCACGCCGAAAGCGAAGGCCGCGGCGTGACGAGCTGGGCGCAGCGCCTCGAGAACCCGGTCAGCGCGCGCCTGCGCGACCCCGGCGCGACCGGCTGGCTCTCGCTCGTGCTCGGCGTCTTCGCGGCGTTCCTCGCGATCCCGCCGATCGAGTCCCGCACCGTCACCTGGTCGATCGTCGTCGGCCTCGTCGCGGCCGTGCTCGGCATCTGGACGGCGACGCGGGGTCGCCTCCGGCTCGGCGTCGGCGGCGTCGTCACCGGCGTCGTCGGGATCGGGCTCGGCATCCTGGCGACCCGCTCCGGGGTCGGCAACCTGAACGCCGTCTTCAACGCCGGCCTGGTCGCGCAGACCTTCGCGTTCGCGACGCCGCTCGTCTTCGGCGCGATCGCGGGCATGTTCAGCGAGCGCAGCGGCGTCATCAACATCGGCCTCGAGGGCATGATGCTGATGGGCGCCTTCTGGGGCGTCTTCGGCGCCGACAAGGGCGGGACCTGGGTCGTCGGGCTGCTGGTCGGCGCGGGCGTCGGCGCCGTCACCGCGCTGGTCTACGCGTTCTTCGCGATCCACCTGCGCGCCGACCAGATCGTCGGCGGCACCGCGATCAACTTCATGGCGCTCGGCATCACCGGGTACTTCTTCTTCCAGATCTACCACGGGCAGTACGTGCCGGCCGGGGTCTCGCAGATCCCCAACGTCAACATCCCCGGCATCGGGAGCATGCACTTCCTCGGCCCGGCGATCGGGCACCTGAACCTGATGATCTGGGCGGGCTTCGCACTCGTGATCCTGTCGTACGTCGTCGTCTTCAAGACCCCGATCGGCCTGCGCATCCGCGCCTGCGGCGAGCACCCGCGCGCCGCGGACACCGTCGGCATCAACGTCTACGCCGTGCGGTACGGCGCCGTCATCCTCTCGGGCATCCTCGCCTCGCTCGGCGGCGTCTACCTCTCCGACGGCTTCGGCGGTGGCACGTTCAACGACAACATGACGGCCGGGCGCGGCTTCATCGCGCTCGCCGCGATGATCTTCGGCAACTGGCGTCCCGCCGGCGCGTTCGGCGCCGCGGTGCTCTTCGGGTTCTCGAGCGCAGTCGCGCTGCGCCTGCAGGTGTACTCCGCGTCGGCGTCGACGCTCTTCAACGTGCTGCCGTACGTGCTGACGCTGATCGCCGTGGCGGGCGTGATCGGGAGAACCGTCCCGCCTGCGGCGGATGGCAAGCCGTACCAGAAGCAGTAGCCTCCGCGTCGCCGTCGCGCTCGCGTCCGTCGCGCTCGCGACGCTGCCGGCGTCCGCGGCGGCGGGTCGCGTCCCGTTCGCCGCGTGCCTCGTCGCCGCGACCGGCGACGACGGCGGCGCCGTCGCGGGGCTGCGCGAGGCGGAGCGGCTCGGTGTGCCGGTGCGGCTCCTCCGCCCGGCGTCACCGCCGTCGTACGTGCGCGACCTCCGCGCCTGCGTCGCGGGCGGCGCCGGCCTCACCGTCGGCGTCGGCTACGGGATGGCGGCGGGCGTGGACAGCGTCGCGGCCGCGTCGCCCGGCGCGCGCGTGGCGCTCGTCGGCGTCGACGTCCGCAGCCTGCCGCACCGCCCGCGCAACGTCACCGGGCTGCTCTTCCACGACGAGCAGGCGGGCTACCTCGTCGGGTACGCGGCGGGGCTCTGGGCGCGGCAGGTCGGCGGCAAGGCCGTCGGGGCGGTCGGCGGCATCGAGATCCCGCCGGTCGACCGCCTGCTGGCGGGGTTCCAGTTCGGCGTGCGGACGGCCGACCGCGGCGTGACGGTGCTCGTGGACTACGCGCACGACGTCTCCGGCGGCGCCGCCTGCGCGAGGGTGGCGCAGGCCCAGCTCGCGGGCGGGTCGGTGGTCGAGCTCCAGGCCGCCGGCGCCTGCGGCCTCGGCGCGATCGCCGCCGCTCACGCCGCCGGCGCGGTCGCGATCGGCTCCGGCGGCGACCAGTCGGCGCTCGGCCCGTGGGTGATGACGAGCGCCCTCGAGCGCGTCGACGTCGCCGTCCGGGACGCGATCCTGGCCGCCCGCCGCGGCACGCTGGCCGGCGGTGCGAACGTCGTGCTCGGCGCGACGCAGGGAGGGGTCGGGTACGGCGCGTGGAGCCCGCGCGTGCCGCAGGCGATCAGGGCGGCCGTCGCCCACCAGGAGCAGCTGCTGCGCTCCCGGCGGCTGCCGCGGATCCCGGTGACCGTTCGCTGATGGGCCGGCGCGTGGCGATGCTCGTGGCGGTGGTCGCCGCGGCCGGCTGCGGCGGCGTGCACCAGCGCGCTCACACGGCTTCCACGTTCGCTCCCCGGACGGCGACCGCCGCACCCGCGCCGCCCGTCGTGCGCGTCGGCGTCGTCGGGCCGCTCCAGGTCCAGGCCGCGGGCGCGCAGATCGACCGCGGCCCGCTCGCGCAGGTCGCAGGCGACCCGCTCGTCCTCGTCTGGGCGCCGACGGCCGATACGGCCGCCGTGCTCGCGGCCGCCGACGACCACCCGTCGGGGCACTTCGCGCTCGTCGGCGCGTCGACGACCGGTTTCCGGCGCAGGAACCTCGCCGGGATCGTGATCCGCGAGGACCAGGCGGCGCGGCTCGCGGGCGCCGTGGCCGGGCTGGCCGCGACCGACGCGGGCGCCTCGGCGCCCGTCGTGGCGTGGGTCGGGCCGGAGGAGCGGCACCTCGCCGCCTCGTTCGCGGTCGGCCTCCGTGGCACCGCGCCCGGCGGGACGGTGCTGCGCGCGTGGTCGCGCGACCAGGCGGCCGCCTGCAAGGAGGCTGCGCTCGGAGCGATCGACGAGGGCGCGCAGCTCGTGGTCGCCCATCGCGGCCTGTGCGCCCAGGCGGCGGCCGTCGGCGCGCACGAGCGCAACCGGATCGCCCTCGACGTCTCCAGCTTCGAGGAGCCGACGGTGGCGGCCGACCG
Source organism: uncultured Gaiellales bacterium (assembly GCA_964496175.1). GTDB lineage: Bacteria > Actinomycetota > Thermoleophilia > Gaiellales > Gaiellaceae > PALSA-600. Next base: position 14,674 of record CAZBYA010000028.1, read on the forward strand.
CATCGCCCAGGACGCCGTCTCCGGGATCTACTACGGCGGCGAGGACCTGGTGTTCGGCGCGTCGACCGGCGCGATCGTCGTCGGGCGCCTCGACCCGCGGATCTCGTCGACGACCGTGCTGCGGGCTCACACGGCCGCGCAGCAGCTCGCTGCGGGGCAGGCCCCGACCGGCTGATCGGTATCGTGGCGCTGCTCGTGGGCGGAGGACGACCGTGAACGGCAGCCGCGGAGCCGCCCGCGCGGCGGTCCTGCTCGGCACCCTCGCCGTGCTCGCGATCCCCGCCGGCGTCGTGGCGTCGCGGTACGTGAACGGGATCCCACTGCTCGACGCGGTCTACGTCGCCGTCCCCGCCGCGGCGGTGCTCGCCCTCGGTGCGGTCGGCGCGAGCCGGCGGGCGCGCTTCGCCCTCTCCCGCAGCGTACGCCCGGACCGCGGCGCGCGGCTCGTCCGGACCGGCCGGATGCTGGCGTGGGCCGGCGTGTACGTCGCCGTCACCGGCGCCCTCGCGCTCGGCGTGCTCGGCGTCCTCCGCCTGGCCCAGTAGCCGGGTACCCTTTCCCGGGCCGTGTTCGAGATCGGCAACAGCCTTCGGGAGGCGCGTGTGCGCCGCGGTGTCGACTTCGCCCAGGCGGAGCTCGCGACGAAGATCCGCGGCAAGTACCTGCACGCCCTCGAGGACGAGCAGTTCGAGCTCCTGCCGGCCGAGACGTACGTCAAGGGCTTCCTGCGCACGTACGCCGAGTACCTCGGCCTCGACGGGCAGCTCTACGTCGACGAGTACAACTCGCGCTTCGTCACCGGCGAGGACCACGAGCCGCGCGTGCGCCGCTCGGCTGCGCGGCCGCAGCGCCGCCACCGGCAGATCGAGACGAACGTCGTCCTGATCGCGCTCGCCGCGATCGCCGTGCTGGTGGTCGTCGTCATCTCCGCCTGGAAGGCCGGCAGCGGCGGCAAGACGCCGCCCGCGGCGACGACGACCTCGACGCCCGCGCCCACGGTCCGCCAGGCCGCGCCGCTGCTCGAGCTGACGGCGGTGCGGGGGGCGACGCACGTGATCGCGCACAAGGGCACGACGGTCGGCGGCGCGATCGCCTACGACGGCACCCTCCAGGCAGGCGACGCGCCGGTCGCGCTCCGCGGCAGATCGCTCTGGCTGTACATCGATGCGCCCGAGAACCTCCGGATCAGGGTGCGGGGGCGGCTCGTCCACGTCGGCGGCCTCCGCCCGCGGACGATCGTCGTCACCCCGACCGGTTGGCATCCGGCCTCGTAACGGTCCGGGCCGCGATCGTCGCATCGGGCTCCGAGCTCGTCCGCGGCGACCGGCACGACCGCAACGGGCCCTACCTCGCCTCCTCGCTGCTCCGGCTCGGCGTCGACCCGGCGCGCATCACCGTCGTCGGCGACGCGCCCGGGGACCTCGAGCGCGCCCTGGCCGAGGGGCTCGAGCACGACCTGCTGGTCGTCTCCGGGGGCCTGGGGCCGACCCACGACGACCGCACCGTCGAGCTGCTCGCGCGCGCGGCGGGGGTCACGCTGGAGGTCGACGAGGGACTGCGCGCGGAGATCGAGGCGCTCTCGCGCCGGGTCGCCGCGCGTCTCCGGCGGCCGTACGCCGACTTCGCGGACGGCGTCCGCAAGCAGGCGACGCTCCCGGCCGGCGCGCGGTGGGTCGGGCTCGTAGGCACCGCGCCGGCCGTCGTCCTGGAGACGGGCGGTTGCGTCGCCGTCGCGCTGCCGGGGCCCCCGCGCGAGCTCCAGCAGCTCTGGCCGCGCGTGCTCGAGACGGAGCCGCTGCGGCGACTGCTCGCGCGCGCCGCCGTCCCCGCGCGGCGCGTGCTGCGCCTGTACGGCGTGTCGGAGTCCGCGGTGGCCGAGGCGCTCGCGGCAGCGGGCGGGGAGGAGGAAGGCGTCGACGTCACGATCTGCGCGCGCGACTTCGAGATCCACGTCGACCTGTTCGCGGCGCCGGGCGCGGGCGCGCGCGCGGCGGCGCTCGAGGAGCGCCTGCTGGCGCCGCTCGACCGCTACCTGTTCGCGCGCGAGGAGACGTCCACGGCGGAGCTCGTGCTGACGCTGCTGCGCGAGCGGGGCCTGACGCTCGCGACCGCGGAGTCGTGCACGGGCGGCCAGGTCGCGGCGCGCCTGACGGACGTGCCCGGCTCGAGCGACGTCTTCCTCGGCTCGGTCGTCGCCTACGCGAACGCGGTCAAGGTCGCCGAGCTCGACGTGCCGGAGTGGCTGCTCGCCGAGCACGGCGCCGTCTCCGCAGAGGTGGCGGCGGCGATGGCGCAGGGCGCGCGGGCGCGGCTCGGCGCCGACGTCGCGGTCGCCGTCACCGGCGTCGCCGGGCCCGGCGGCGGGACGGAGGAGAAGCCGGTCGGGCTCGTCCACCTGCACGCCGCGGGGCCCGGCGGCGAGCGCGGCCTCCGCTTCGACTTCCCGGGCGACCGCGACACGATCCGCACGCGCGCCGCGGTGGCGGCGCTCCACCTCGTCCGCAGACTTGTCACGGACTCGTGACGGACACGGCACACGACTCCCGCTAGCGTGGCCGGGGATGCCCGGATCAGGCTCTTCTGCGCCCTCCAGGTGCCGGACGACGCGCTCGACTCGCTCGCGGCCTGGCAGGCGCGCGAGCTGCCCGCTTCGGCCGGCCGGCCGGTGCCGCGCGCCCACCTGCACGTCACGCTCGCGTTCCTCGGCCACCGCCCGGCCGACGAGCTGGACGCGGTCACCGGCGCCCTGCGGGCGGCCGCGGCTGCGGCCGCGCCGGCCGAGCTGCGGCCGCTCCGCTACCGCGAGACCCGGAGCGCCGGCATGATCGTCTACGAGGACGTCTCCGGCGCCGCGACCGCGCTCGCCGCCGATCTCCAGGCGCGCCTGGAGCGGCTCGGCGTGTACCACCGCGAGGCCCGTCCGTGGCTGCCGCACGTCACCGTCGTGCGCTTCCGGCGGCGGGCAGGACTGCGCCTCGAGGTGGCGAACACGTGTTCGATTCATGCCGTCCGGTCGGCGGTCTACCGTTCCAGCCTCGGAGCGGGCGGCGCCCGGTACGACGCACTCGACACGGCAGCCCTAGGAGGGGATTGAAGAATGGATCGCGAGGAAGCACTCGACGTCGCGCTCGGCCAGATCGAGCGGCAGTTCGGCAAGGGCGCCGTCATGAAGATGAGCGACCGGGCCCAGGTCTCGATCGGCGCCATCTCGACGGGCTCGCTCTCGCTCGACCTCGCGCTCGGCATCGGCGGGCTCCCGCGCGGGCGCATCGTCGAGGTCTTCGGGCCGGAGTCGTCGGGGAAGACGACGCTCGTCTACCACGTGATCGCGGAGGCGCAGCGCCGGGGCGGCATCTGCGCGTTCATCGACGCCGAGCACGCGATGGATCCCGCGTACGCGAAGCGGATCGGCGTCAACGTCGACGAGCTGCTCGTCTCGCAGCCCGACACCGGCGAGCAGGGGCTCGAGATCTGCGAGCTGCTCGTCCGCTCGGGCGCGCTCGCCGTCGTCGCGATCGACTCCGTCGCCGCGCTGACGCCGAAGGCGGAGATCGAGGGCGAGATGGGCGACACGCACGTCGGCCTCCAGGCGCGGCTGATGAGCCAGGCGCTGCGCAAGCTCGCCGGCACGCTCAACCGCACCGAGACGATCTGCCTCTTCACGAACCAGCTCCGCGAGAAGATCGGCGTCATGTTCGGCAACCCGGAGACGACGCCGGGCGGCCGCGCGCTCAAGTTCTACTCGTCGGTGCGCCTCGACATCCGCCGCATCGAGACGCTCAAGGAGGGCGTCGAGGCGATCGGCAACCGCGTCCGCGTGAAGGTGGTGAAGAACAAGGTCGCGCCGCCGTTCAAGCAGGCCGAGTTCGACATCATCTACGGCGACGGCATCTCCTGGGAGGGGACGGTGCTCGACTCCGGGCTCGACCGGAAGATCGTCCAGAAGTCGGGCTCGTACTTCTCGGTCGGCGACGAGCGCCTCGGCCAGGGCCGCCAGAACGCCACGGCGTTCCTGAAGGAGCACCCGGACGTCGTGCAGACGATCCTGCACGCGATCCAGGCGCAGGCGCCCGAGGGGCAGGTCGTCTCGGCGCGGCTGCTGCCGCAGGCCGAGCCCGCGGCGGCGGAGCCGGTGCTCGACGAGGACGCGGAGGCGGAGACGGCGGCGGCCTGACCGTGTCCGCCGGGCCCGACCCGATCGAGCTCGCCGCGCGGGCGCTCCGCCACCGCGACCGCTCGCGCCGGCAGGTCGACGAGCGCCTCGCCTCGGCCGGGGTCGACGAGGAGCGGCGGCGGCAGGCGCTCGAGACGCTGGAGCGTGTCGGCTACGTCGACGACGGCCGCTTCGCGTCGGCCCGCGCCGCCTCGCTCGCGGCGCGGGGCTACGGCGACGAGGCGATCCGGCACCTGCTCGAGGGCGACGGTGTCGAGCCGGCGCTGGTGCACGCGGCGGTGGCGGCGCTCGAGCCCGAGCGGGAGCGGGCCGAGGCGGTCGTCCGCTCGCAGGGCTGGTCGCCGCGGACGGCGGCGCAGCTCGCCCGCAAGGGGTTCTCGGCCGACGTGGTCGAGGCGTTGCACGCGCACGCCGCCGAGCGGTAGAGTTCCGGTCTTCACCCATCCAGATTTGCCTGCATAGCGCCTTTTCCCAACGATTCCACGCTTCTTGAGACCCGTCCCCGACCTTCGATCCGCCCGGCAGGGCCCGGCACCCGCCAGACACCGACGCTGAGCTGAGATCGAAGGGCGCGCCCAGGGCGCGCCCTGGACCGAGCGCCGATCGGCGAGATGAGCGCCGTGCGGGCGAGCAGCCCGTAGGAGCCGCCGCATGCTCGTCGTCGTGGCAGTCGTGATCGCAGTCGCCGCCGGGGCCGGCGCCACGCTGGTCGCGCTGCGCCTGCGCAGCGGCTCGCGTCTCGCAGCCGCCCGGCGGCACGCGGGCCTCCTGGTGGAGGACGCGCGGCGCGAGGCCGAGGCGACGCGCCGCGAGGCGCAGATCGAGGCTCGCGAGCAGGCGATCAAGCTGCGCGGAGAGCTGGAGTCGGAGTTGCGGGAGCGGCGCGACGAGGTCGTCAAGATCGAGGAGCGGGTGCTCGCGAAGGAGGACGAGATCGACCGCAAGCTGACCGAGCTGTCGCGGCGCGAGCAGGGGGTCGCCGACCGGGAGGTGCACCTGAAGCAGCTCCAGGAGGACCTCAAGGAGGTACGCGACCGGCAGCGGCGCGAGCTCGAGCGCATCGCCGGCATGACGACCGGCGAGGCGCGGCAGCGGGTGCTCGAGCAGTCCGAGGAGGAGGTCCGGCACGAGCTCGCGGGCCGGGTGCGCCAGCTCGAGGAGGAGGCGGCGGCGGAGGCGAAGCGGCGGGCGCGCAACCTGGTCGCGGACGCGCTGCAGCGCGTCGCTGCGAGCGCCGCCGCGGAGACGACCGTGACGCTGGTCGAGCTGCCGTCTGACGATATGAAGGGGCGGATCATCGGCCGGGAGGGGCGCAACATCCGCACGCTCGAGCACCTGACCGGCGTCGACTTCATCATCGACGACACCCCGAACGCGGTCGTGCTCTCGTCCTTCGACGGGCTGCGGCGCGAGACGGCGCGCCTGACGCTGCTGAAGCTGATCGAGGACGGCCGCATCCACCCGACGCGGATCGAGGAGATGTACTACCTGTCGAAGGCGGAGCTCGACGAGCACATCCGCCAGGCCGGCGAGCAGGCGGTCTTCGAGGCCAACTGCGGGGAGCTGCACGAGGAGCTGGTGAAGATCCTCGGCCGCCTCCGCTTCCGGACGAGCTACGGCCAGAACGTGCTCAAGCACACGCTCGAGGTCGTCCAGCTCGCCGGGATCATGGCCGCCGAGGTCGAGGCGTCGGTCAAGACGGCGAAGCGGGCGGCTCTGCTGCACGACGTCGGCAAGGCGATGACGCACGAGGTCGAGGGCTCGCACGCGCAGATCTCGACGCAGCTCGCCCGGCGGTTCGGGGAGAGCCCCGCCGTCTGCCACGCGATCGAGGCGCACCACTACGAGGTGCAGCCGCAGACGGTCGAGGCGGTGCTGCTGATCGCCGCCGACGCCATCTCGGCCTCGCGGCCAGGTGCGCGGGGCGAGAGCCTCGAGCACTACGTGAAGCGCCTGGAGGCGCTCGAACGGCTCGCGTCGGGCCATCCCGGCGTCGAGAAGGTCTACGCGCTCCAGGCCGGCCGCGAGATCCGCGTGATCGTGAAGCCGCAGGAGATCGACGACGACGGCGCCGTCCTCCTCTCGCACGAGATCGCCCGCGAGATCGAGAGCCACCTCGAGTACCCCGGCCAGATCAAGGTGACCGTGATCCGGGAGAGCCGCGCGGTCGACGTCGCCGCGAACAAGCTGGAGCAGCGCCGGCCCGCGATCGAGAGCGTGGACGCCGCGTAGGCGCCCTGCGGGCCGCCCCGGATGTGTTCGCTCCGCCGGCGCCTAGCGTGTGGGGCATGACCACCTGGAACCACGGCGCCGTGCGGCCGAGCGTGTCGCCCGGCGAGCTCGTCGCGCTGCTCGCGACGGCTGTCGCGCTCGCGATCGTGCTCTACGCGCTGCTCGAGGCCGCCGGCGGCTGGCGCTGAGCCGGGTACCTGGTACCACCGGTACCGGGTTTCGTCGATCGGCCACGGCTACCCTGTGGCGGGTGCGCAGGTACTTCGTCACGACCTTCGGGTGCCAGATGAACGCTCACGACTCGGAGCGCATCAAGGGCATGCTCGAGGAGCTCGGGCTCGGCGAGGCGCCGAGCGCCGACGACGCCGACGTGGTCGTCTTCAACACGTGCACGATCCGCGAGAAGCCCGACACGAAGCTCGCCGCGTACCTCGGTGAGGCGGCGGCGCGGAAGCGCGAGGACCCCGACCGCGTGATCGCCGTCGGCGGCTGCTACGCCGAGGCGCAGCGCGAGCGGATCTTCGAGCTCTACCCGATGGTCGACGTGGCGTTCGGGCCCGGCTCGATCGCGCACCTCGCCGAGTGGCTCGGCGCCGGCGGCGTGGGAGTGGCGCGCGGCCGCTTCGGGCTCGAGGAGCGCGCGTTCGCGGCCGAGCTGCCGATGCACCGCGAGCGGTCGTTCCAGGCGTGGGTCCAGGTCTCGATGGGGTGCAACTCGACCTGCGCGTACTGCATCGTCCCGGCCGTCCGCGGCCGCGAGGTGTCGCGGCGCCCCGGCGAGATCGTCGCCGAGGTGACGCGGCTCGCCGCCGAGGGAGTGCGCGAGATCGCGCTGCTCGGCCAGAACGTCAACTCCTGGGGGCGCGACCTGCTCCCCGACGTGCGGACGGAGTTCGGGGAGCTGCTGCGCGCCTGCGACGCCGTCGACGGCATCGAGCGCATCCGCTTCACGAGCCCGCACCCGAAGGACTTCCGCGAGCCGGTGATCGCCGCGATCGCCGAGTGTCAAGCCGTCTGCGAGCACGTGCACCTGCCGCTCCAGTCCGGGTCGTCGCGGATCCTGAAGGCGATGCGCCGCACGTACACGCGCGAGCGCTACCTCGCGCTCGTCGACCGGATGCGCAGCGCGATCCCCGACCTCGCGTTCGGCACCGACATCATCGTCGGCTTCCCGGGCGAGACGGAGGACGACTTCCGCCGGACGCTCGAGGTGGTCGAGGAGGTCGGCTACGACAGCGCCTTCACGTTCGTCTACTCACCGCGCGCCGGCACCGAGGCCGCCGCGATGCCCGACCAGGTGCCGCACGAGGTGAAGATCGAGCGGATGGAGCGCCTCGTCGAGCTGACGCAGCGAATCGCCCGCGAGCGCAACGAGTCACGCGTGGGCCGCAGCGAGGAGGTGCTGGTCGAGGGGCCCTCGCGCACCGACGCGACCCTCCTGCGCGGCCGCACGCGGCGGAACACCACCGTCAACTTCGCGGGCGACGCCGCGCCGGGCGAGCTGGTCGACGTCCTGATCGAGTCCGCGACCTCGACGACCCTGCGCGGGTCCCAAACCGTTCCATCACAGGCGCTCGTCACACTAGGCGCATGCGCATCCTAGTCACCGGCTCCTCGGGCCAGATCGGCACGAACCTCGCGCTCCGCCTGCTCGACGACGGGCACGAGGTCTTCGGGGTCGACAAGCGGCCGAACGCGTGGGCAGGCGACGCCTTCCCGACGCTGCTGCAGGACCTCGCCGGCCACTACGCAGCGTTCCCGGGCGGCATCAACGGCGTCGAGTACCCCGAGGTCGACCTCGTCGTCCACCTCGCCGCGCACGCGAAGGTGCACCAGCTCGTCCGCCAGCCGCACCGCGCGCTCGAGAACGCGATGATGACGTTCAACGTCCTCGAGTTCACGCGCGGCGTGGGCGTGCCGATCGTCTTCTCGTCCACGCGCGAGGTCTACGGCGACGTCCACCGCTTCGAGGAGTACGCGGAAGAGGCGGCGGACTTCGCCTTCACGGAGAGCCCGTACTCCGCGTCGAAGATCGCCAGCGAGGCGTTCATCTACTCGTACGCGCGCTGCTACGGCCTCAACTACCTCGTCTTCCGCTTCTCGAACGTGTACGGCCGGTTCGACTGCGACCTCTGGCGCATGGAACGCGTGCTCCCGCTGTGGATGCACCAGCTCTCTCGCGGCGAGCAGATCACGATCTTCGGCGGCGAGGAGAAGGTGCTCGACTTCACCTACGTCGACGACTGCGTCGACGGGATCGCCCGCGGCGTCTACGCGCTCGCCGACGGGCGCGCGGCGAACGAGACGATCAACCTCGCCTACGGCCAGGGCAACACCCTCGTGCGGGCGGCCGAGCTGATCGCGGGCGAGCTCGGCGTCGAGCCGCGTGTCCAGATCGCGCCGTCGCTGCTCGGCGAGGTCACCCACTACGTCGCGGACGTCCGCAAGGCGCGCGACCTCCTCGGCTGGGCGCCGGCGACGCCGCTCGCCGAGGGCATCCCCAAGGCGGTTGCGTGGTTCCGCGAGTGGCGGGCCGCGCACCCCGAGGACGACCGGCCATTCGAGCGGGCCGAGCGGCCCGACGAGCTCGAGCATGGCTTCAAGCAGCCCGCCGGCGCCCGCGCGTAGCCGCGAGCCCCTGATCGCGATCTACGGCCCGACGGCGTCGGGCAAGTCCGCCGTCGCGGGCGTGCTGCGCGAGCGGCTCGGGGGCGACGTCGTCTCCGCGGACGCGGCGGCGCTCTACGCCGGGCTTCGGGTGATCACGGCCGCGCCCGACTACCCCGCGCACCTCGTCGGCATCGTGCCGCTGCACGGGGAGGTCTCCGTCGGCTCCTACCAACGGCTCGCGCACGCGGCGATCGACGCCTCGCCGCGGCCGATCGTCGCCGGTGGCACGGGGCTGTACCTGCGTGCCGCACTCTCTGACCTCGAGCTCCCGCCGCCGCCGCCGCCGGGGACGCGCGAGCGCTGGGAGGGCGCGTACGACCGCCTCGGGCCGGAAGGCGCGCACACGCTGCTCGCCGAGCGGGACCCGCGCGCGGCGGCGCGCGTCCACCCGAACGACCGGCGCCGCGTCGTGCGTGCTCTCGAGCTGGCCGAGGCGGGCGCCTCGCTGGCGCCTGCGCGCGACGAGCTGTGGACGTTCGAGCCGCGCCGGCCGACGCTCCTGGTCGCGCTGGTCGTCGACCCCGAGGAGCTCGACCGGCGGATCGAGCGCCGCGTGAAGGAGATGGCGGCGCGGGGCGCGGCCGAGGAGGCGCGGCGCGCCTGGGCGCAGCCGCTCTCCGAGACGGCGCGGAAGGTGCTTGGCCTGGAGGCGTTCGCGACCCTCCCAGAGGCGGAGGCGATCGCCGCCGTCGCGCTGGCGACTCGACGGCTGGCCCGCTACCAGCGAAAATGGCTGCGCAAGCTGGAACGGGCGGTGCTGGTGGACGCCGATCGGCCTGCGGAGGAGGTCGCCGATGAGATCGTCACGCTGGCAGGCGCAGGGGAATGTGTACCTCGTCGCGGAGGACGAAGCGCTGACGCCTGAGCGCGTCAGGACCGCCGTCGGGGACGCGGACGGGATCGTCGAGGTCTTCCGGCGCGGCGACGACTGGCTCGAGATCGCGATCTGGAACCCGGACGGCTCGCGGGCGGAGATGTCGGGCAACGGCACGCGCATTGCCGCCCGCTGGCTCGCCGAGCAGACGGGCGCCGAGGAGGTCACCGTCCGCGTCGGCCCGCGCGAGGTCCGCGCGCGGATGCTCGGCGGCGCGCTCGTCGAGCAGGACCTCGGCGAGGTGACCGTCGGGGAGCCCGAGGAGATCGAGGGCGTCCGGCTCGTCGCCGTCGACGTCGGCAACCCGCACGCCGTCGTCGAAGGCGACCCGGCCGACCTACCGCGGCTCGGTCCGATGCTCGAGGTGCACCAGCGCTTCCCGCGCCGGACGAACGTGCAGGTCGCGCGGCGGCTCGGCCCGCACGAGGTCGAGGCACGCGTCTGGGAGCGCGGGGTGGGGGAAACGGCGTCGTCGGGCTCGAGCGCGGTCGCCGTCGCCGCAGCGCTCGGGCTGTCCCGCGTGACGGTGCGCTTCCCCGGCGGACCGCTCGACGTCCGGCTCGACGGCCGCCGCGCGTACCTGACCGGACCGGCCGAGCGCGCCTGAGGGGCGCGCGCCCGGCCGGTCGCGTCGAGCGCCTAGACGGTCGCGCCGACGGGTGCGGCGACCTTCTGGGCGAGCTCGACGAGGCGGTTCGAGTAGCCCCACTCGTTGTCGTACCAGGAGACGACCTTCACCTGGGTGCCGCCCACGACCGCAGTGAGCGGCGCGTCGAAGATCGACGAGTAGGTGGACTTGACGATGTCGGTCGAGACGAGCGGGTCCTCGCTGTAGCGGAGGATCCCTTCGAGCGGGCCGGTGTCGGCGTGCTCGTGGAAGATCGCGTTCACCTCGGCGACGTCCGTCGGCCGCTCGACCTCGACCGTCAGGTCGACGAGCGAGCCGGTCGGCACGGGCACGCGCACCGCGTACCCCTGCAGCTTGCCGTCCAGCTCGGGGACGACGAGGCCGATCGCCTTCGCCGCGCCGGTCGACGTCGGGACGAGGTTGGTCGCGGCGGCGCGGGCGCGCCGGTAGTCCTTGTGCGGCGCGTCGAGCAGCACCTGGTCGCTCGTGTACGCGTGCACGGTGGTCATCAGGCCGTGCCTGATGCCGATCGCCTCGTGCAGGACCTTGACGAGCGGTGCGAGGCAGTTCGTGGTGCAGGACGCGTTCGAGATGATCGCGTGGCGCCCCGCGTCGTACGCCTCGTCGAAGTTGACGCCGAGCACCACGGTCACGTCCGGATCGGTCGCCGGCGCCGAGACGATCACCTTCTTCGCTCCGGCGGAGATGTGCTTCTGCGCGTCGATCCGCTTGCGGAACTTGCCCGTCGACTCGATCACCACGTCGACGTCGAGCTCGCTCCACGGCAGCCACGCGGGGTCGGTCGCGGCGGGCGCCGCGATCTCGACGCCGTCGACGAAGAGCGAGTGGTCGTGCGCCTCGACCGTGCCCGGGAACGGCCCGTAGATCGTGTCCTGGCGGAGCAGGTGGGCGAGCATCGGCCCGTCGGCGACGTCGTTGATCGCGACGAACTCGATGTCCGCGCCGGACTCGTACGCGGCGCGGAACGCTGCGCGCCCCGTCCGGCCGAACCCGTTGATGGCGACGCGAACAGCCATGGGTGTGCCTCCTCAGATCGTTCGAAGTCGAGGCCAGGGTCGCCGGGCACGCGGCGGCCCGCATCGGCGGAACCCCGTACTTGTGCGCTAGCCCGTGCCGATCCCGTACTCGCGCAGCGCGTCGTTCAGCGACGTCTTCAGGTCGGTCGCCTCGCTGCGGCGGCCGATGATCAGCGCACACGCGAGGTGGTAGGTGCCGGCCGGGAACTCCTTCGGGCGGGTGCCGGGGACGACGACCGACCGCGGCGGCACGTGGCCGCGGTGCTCGACCGGCTCCGGGCCGGTGACGTCGATGATCGGCACGCTCGCCGTCAGCGTCACGTTCGGCGCGAGCACGGCCTCGCGGCCGATCCGAACGCCCTCGACGACGATGCAACGCGAGCCGAGGAAGGCGCCGTCCTCGACGATCACGGGGCTCGCGCCCGGCGGCTCGAGCACGCCGCCGATGCCGACGCCGCCGGCGAGGTGGACGTTGGCGCCGATCTGCGCGCCGGAGCCGACGGTCGCCCACGTGTCGACCATCGTGTTCGGACCGACCCAGGCGCCGATGTTCACGTACGACGGCATCAGCACGACACCCGGCGACAGGTACGCGCCGTAGCGCGCGACCGCGGGCGGGACGACGCGCACGCCGAGCTCCGCGTAGCCGGTCTTCAGCGGGATCTTGTCGTGGTACTCGAACGGCCCGAGCTCGCGCGGCTCCATCTGACGCTCGCGGAAGAAGTCGAGGATCGCCGCCTGCACGTCCGCGTTCACGCGCCAGCCGTCTCCGTCGGGCTCGGCGACGCGCGTCTCGCCGCGGTCGAGCGCGGCGACGACGTCCGCGGCGCTCACAGGACCTCCCGCAGGATCGCCGCCGCACGCTCGCACTCGGCCTGGGTCGGGACGAGCGCGAAGCGCGCGTACCCCTCACCGGCCGGGCCGAAGAACGAGCCGGGCGCGCAGACGATCCCGTGCTCGAGCAGCCGCCGCGCGAGCTCCTCGGCAGGGCCGCCGACGTCGACCCAGAGGTAGAACGTCGCCGTCGACCCCGCGAGCCGCAGCCCGCCGGCCTCGAGCGCGGGCAGCAGCGTCTCGCGCTTGCGCCGGTAGAGCGCGCGCACGTCCTCGACGTGCCGTTCGTCCGACCACGCCGCGACGGACGCGCGCTGCACGAACTCCTGCGGTGCGGTGCCGACGGTCGGCCTGAAGCTTCTCAGCGCGGCGACGATCTCCGGCGGCGCGCAGACGAACCCGGAGCGGTAGCCCGTCATCGACGAGCGCTTCGACAGCGTGTTGAAGACGACGACGTTCGTGCGGTCGGCGACCTGGAGCGCTGAGACGGGCGGCTCGTCGAACCACAGCTCCGAGTACGCCTCGTCGGAGCAGAGCAGGAAGCCGTGCTCGCGCGCGCGGGCGGCGAGCTCCTCGTAGAGCTCGAGCGGCGCGACGGCGCCGGTCGGGTTGTTCGGGTAGCAGACCCAGAAGATCGCGATCTCGTCCCAGGCGTCGAACGCGTCGAGGTCGGGGAGCCAGCCGTGCTCCTCGCGCAGCGGGACGTTGACGACCGTGCCGCCCGCGAAGAGGGCACCCCGCTCGTAGACCGGGTACGCGGGCTCCGGGATCGCGACGGCGCGTCGCTCGCCGAGCGCGATCTGGGCGAAGGAGAAGATCGCCTCCTTCGAGCCGAGCGTCGGCACGATCTCCGCGCCGGGATCGACGTCGACGCCGAAGCGCGTGCGGATCCAGGTGCCGATCGCGTCGCGCAGCTCCGGCAGCCCCGTCGCGCGCGGGTAGGAGGAGACGGCGTCGACGCCCTCGAGCAGCGCCTCGCGGATGAACGCGGGCGTCACCTCGCGCGGGTCGCCCATGCCGAAGTCGATCAGCTCGATGCCGCGGGCGCGCGCGTCGGCCTTCCAGTCGTCGAGCCGCGTGAACGGGTACTGCTGGAGCTCCGCCAGCACGGGGGAGAGGTGGACGGTCATGCCCCGGGGACGGTACCGGCGAGGAAGCGGCGCAGGGCCTCGTAGGTCCGCTCGAGCTCGGCGACCTCGACCCGCTCGTCCGCGGCGTGGGCGTAGCGCGTGGCGCCGGGCCCGAGGTTGACGGCGTCCAGGCCGCGGGCGGCGAAGTCGGCGACGTTCGTCCACGCCTGCTTGGGCTCGACGTCGAAGCCGCCGGCCGCCCGGAGCGCGGAGACGAGCGGCGCGTCGAGGCCCGGCACGTGCGCCGGCGGGGAGTTCGAGAGGATCTCGACGTCGCGGCCCACGAGCTCGCGCACGCGCGCCTCTGCGTCCGGGGGTGTCCGGTCCGGCGCGTAGCGGAAGTTGAGCACCGCCTCGGCGCGGGCGGGGATGACGTTGGTCGCGATCCCGCCCGCGATCTGCGTCACCGACAGGACCTCGCGGAAGAGCAGACCCTCGATCGTCACGTCGCGCGGGTCGAGCCCGACGACCGGGCGCAGCCCCTCGACCGCGAGCTCGATCGCGTTCGCACCGAGCCAGGGGCGCGCGGAATGCGCGGACCGGCCGGTGAAGACGACGCGCGCGTTCAGGTTCCCGAGGCAGCCGAGCTGGAGCGTGTTGTCGGTCGGCTCGAGGCAGATCACGAGCTCCGCCTCGTCGACGAGCGGCGCGCGCTCGAACAGCGCCGGCAGCGGGTTCTCGGCCGGGCCGAGCTCCTCGCGCGGGAAGAAGAGGAAGGCGACGTCGTACGCGAGCTCGGCGTCGGCGGCCCACCGCGCGAGCTCGACCATCACCGCGAGGCCGCCCTTCATGTCGCTCGCACCGAGCCCGACGACGGCGCCGTCCTCGATCCGGCCGGGCAGGTTGCCCTGCGCCGGGACGGTGTCGGTGTGCCCCGCGAGCAGCACGAGCGGCCGGCCGGCGCGCTTCGCGTAGAGGAGCGACTCGCCGTCCGCCAGCACCGGCTCGAGCGGGATCGCGGCCTCGATCGCGCGCGTCAGCTCCGCCTCGTGGCGGGACTCCGAGGGGACGTTCACGAGCTCCAGGGCGCGTTCGGCGAGTGCCATACTTGGCGGCGATGATCCCACGTTCCCCGGAGCCCGAGCGCGGGTTCGTCCTCGCGGTTCTGGCTCAGGGCGCGGATCCCGACGAGGAGCTGGCGGAGATCCGGGAGCTTGCGCGCACCGCCGGTGTCGAGCCGGTCGGCGCCGCCGTGCAGCATCGCGCGCGCCCGGCGCAGCGGACGTACGTCGGCAAGGGGAAGCTGGAGGAGCTCAAGCGCAGCTTCGCCGACTCGGGCGCGGAGAGCCTGCTCGTCGACGGCGAGCTCGAGCCCGCCCAGCAGCGCTTCCTCGAGAACGCGCTGGACGCGCGCGTCGTCGACCGCACGCAGCTGATCCTCGACATCTTCGCGCAGCACGCGACGACGGCGGACGGGAAGCTCCAGGTGGAGCTCGCGCAGCTCGAGTACAACCTGCCGCGCATGCGCGGCATGTGGCAGCACCTCGAGCGGCTCGGCGGCGGCGTGGGGACGCGCGGCCCCGGCGAGTCGCAGCTCGAGACCGACCGCCGGCTCGCGCGCCGCCGCATCGCGGTGCTCCGCCGCCGGTTGAAGGAGCTCGAGCGTCAGCGGGCGACGCGCCGGCAGGAGCGGCGGCGGACCGAGACGCCGACGATCGCGCTGGCCGGCTACACGAACGTCGGCAAGTCGACGCTCCTGAACGCGCTCACCGGTGCCGAGGTCTCGGTCGAGAACCGCCTCTTCGAGACGCTCGACCCGACGACGCGCGGCTTCGAGCACGACGGCCGCCGGTACCTCGTCACCGACACCGTCGGTTTCATCCGCCGCCTCCCGCACCAACTCGTCGAAGGCTTCGCGTCGACGCTCGAGGAGACGCTCGTCGCCGACATGGTGTTGCACGTCGTCGACGCCTCCGCGGCGGACGAGGAGCAGGACCGTCAGCGAGAGGCGGTCGACGACGTGCTGCACGAGATCGGGGCCGGCGAGCTGCCGGTCGCGGTGGTCATGAACAAGATCGACCGCGTCGACCCGCTCGGCCGGCGCCGGCTCTCGAACCGGTTCCCGGGCGCGGCGCAGGTGTCGGCGCTGACCGGCGAGGGCCTCGACGACCTGCGGGCGGAGCTGGCACGCCGCTTCGAGGACCGCTGGGAGCGCGTCCGGCTGCTCGTGCCGTACGAGGAAGGTGCGCGCCTGTCGGAGCTCTATGCGCTCGGCACGCCGATCGAGGAGCGCGAGGACACACCGGACGGCGTGCTCGTGGTGGCGCGCCTGCCGCGGCGCGACCTCGCCCGCTTCGCCCCGTACCTGATCGCGCAGTCGCGGTCGCCGCACCGGGAGAGCGCCTGATCGAGCTACCGGTCCGGCGCCTGCGGCCCGACGCGGTCGTGCCCGCGCGGGCGTACGACGGCGACGCCGGCCTCGACCTGGCGTCGTGCGAGCGCGTCGAGCTCGCCCCGGGCGAGCGGGCGCTGGTGCCGACCGGGCTCGCCGTCGCGATCCCTGCCGGCTACGCCGGCTTCGTGCAGCCGCGTTCGGGGCTCGCGGCGCGGCACGGGATCTCGATCGTCAACACGCCGGGCCTCGTCGACTCGGGCTACCGCGGCGAGCTGAAGGTGACGCTGCTGAACACCGATCCGCGGGAGCGGTTCGTCGTCGAGCCGGGGATGCGGATCGCGCAGCTCGTCGTGCTGCCGGTCCCGCACGTGTACCCGGTCGAGGTGGGGGAGTTGCCGGAGAGCGAGCGCGGCGAGCGAGGCTTCGGCTCCTCGCGACACTGATGGAGCCGCGCATCCGCGTCTCGGCGATTCTCCGCTGGCAGGGGCGGATCCTGCTCTGCCGTCAGGAGAAGCCGGGGAAGGAGTACTGGCTGCTGCCGGGCGGCGGCGTCGACGGGGGAGAGACGCTGACGGAGGCCCTACGTCGCGAGCTGCGCGAGGAGCTCGGCGTGACGGCGGACGTTCAGCTCGAGGGGCCCGTGGCGATCGTCGACTCGATCGAGCCGAAGACGACGATGCCCTCCAGGAAGCACGTGGTGCACATCATCTTCGCCGCCGACCTGTCGCACCGCTCGCTGAGCGATGTCGAGACGAGGGACGCGGCGGTGAAGGGCGCGCGCCTCTTCTCCGTGGACGAGCTGGAGGACGTGGTGCTGCATCCGCCGATCACGCGGTTCCTCTCGCGCTGGCAGCCGGGCGACCCGGCCGTCTACCTCGGCTCCCTCTGGGCGCGCTGACCCCAACGGACGCGCTCTCCGTCACGCACCCTTGCCGCCGCGCGCACGCGCGCGGGCGGCCGAGACCTCGTGGGCCTCGCGCTCCAACTCGTCCGGCAGCGGCTCGAGCGTCGTCTCGAGACCCGCGTGCGCGAGCGCGTGCTCGAGCAGCAGGTCGGCGAGCCACGGGTTGCGCGGCAGCAGCGGGCCGTGCAGGTACGTCCCGTAGATGCGCCCGCAGCGGCACCCCTCGTAGCCGGAGCGGCCGTCGTTTCCGAAGCCCGCCAGCACGCGGCCGAGCGGCTCGGCCCCCTCGTCGAGCAGCGTCCGGCCCGCGTGGTTCTCGAAGCCGGCGAGCGTGCGGCCGGCCCACTCGCACTCGAGCAGGACGTCGCCGATCATGCGCGTGCTCCCCGCCACCGTCTCGAGCGGCAGCAGGCCGACCCCCGGCAGCTCGAGGCCGGCGACGTCCACGTACGACCGCCCGAGCAGCTGGTACCCGCCGCACACGGCGAGGAGCGCGGCGCCGCCCTCGGCGGCCGCGTGCAGCGCGTCGGTCTTGGCCGCCAGGTCGTGCGCGACGAGCGCCTGCTCGCGGTCCTGCCCGCCGCCGATGTAGAACAGGTCGATCTCGCCCACGGGGACCTCGTCGTGCATCCCGATCGCCCGCACGTCGAGCTCGTGGCCGCGCGCGCGGGCGCGCCGCTCGAAGACCGCGATGTTGCCGCGGTCGGCGTAGATGTTCAGGTAGTCCGGATACAGGTGGCCGACGCGGATCGTCACGCCGCCGTCTCCCAGTAGTTGGCGACGTGGCCGCGCGCGGCGACGACGCGGCGCAGCTCGAGCATCGCGGTGTA
>CAZBYA010000029.1:0-4360 GCA_964496175.1 uncultured Gaiellales bacterium
TCGCGACCGACGGCAACGAGGACATCCAGCACCACGCCGACGACGTGATCTACGTGCCGAAGTCGCCGGCGTTCATCCAGGCTGCGCTGGCGGTCCTGCCGCTCCAGTTGCTCGCCTACCGGATCGCGCGCCTGCGCGGGCTGAACGTCGACCAGCCGCGCAACCTCGCCAAGACCGTCACGGTCGAGTAGCACCCCGCATCCCCATTCCGGGGATTGCGCCGGGGCGCGCGGCACGCGACGATCGGCGCGGGACGCTCTCGCGGCACTACTGCGTGCGTGCCCTCTCCTGCGTGCGGGGCGGCCTTCCGGGTGCCGCAGCCCGGTTCGGCCGCCCCGCATCAGTCTCGGTCTCGGTCGGTCGTCGCCGCGACCGCCGTCTCGACGAAGGCGCGGGCGGCGGGGGAGTGGTAGCGGTCGCGGTGCCGGGCGATCGCGATCAGCCTCGGCGCGACGGCCCGCCCCAGCTCGAGGACGCGGACGCGCGGGTCGGCGGCGTCGACGGTCAGCCGCGGCAGGATCGCGTTGGCGACCCCCGCCGCCACGAGCCCCTGCACCGTCCCGTTGTCGTTCGACCGGAACGAGAAGCGCGGCTCGACCCCGGCCGCCCCGAAGGCGGCCTCGACCGGCTGCATCGCGTGCGGCGAGCGGAAGCCGACGAGCGGCTCCGCCGCCAGCGCGCGCAGCGTCGGCGCGGCGCCGCGATCGGCGTGCGGCGATCCCGCGGGCACGACGAGCACGAATTCGTCGCGCAGGAGCTCCGTCGCCTCGAGCGGCGCGTCGCCGACGGGCAGGAGCACGAAGCCGACGTCGACCTCGCCGCGCTCGAGCGCGGGGCCGATGCGCTCGTCCTCGAGCTCCTCGAGCACGACGTCGACGCTCGGCCACTGTGCCGTGAAGCGCCGCATGATCTCCGGGAGCACCCGGGCGCCGACGGACTGGAAGGTGCCCACGCGGAGCGTGCCCGCCTCGCCCGCCTGGAGCGCCGCCAGGTCGGCCTCGGCCGCCTGCATCCGCGCGACGATCGAGTCGGCGTGCCGGAGCAGCAGCGTCCCGGCCTCCGTCAGCGTCACCGGGCGCGGCCCGCCCGGGCGCTCGACGAGCCGCTCGCCGACGATGCGCTCGAGGGTGGCGATCTGCTGGCTGATCGCCGACTGCGTGTAGCCGAGCCGCGCCGCCGCGCGGCCGAACGAGCCCTGCTCCGCGAGCGCCTGCAGCGCGGCGAAGTGCCGCAGCTCGACCCCCAGCCAACGATCAGGTTTCATAATCGATATCAATCATACTCCGACTTGCTCTAATACTTCCTGCACAGGAAAAATCCCGGTGTGATCGAGATCGCCTTCCTGCTCGCCGTGATCGGCGTCTGCGTGCTCGCCGCGGCCTTCGGCGCGGACTCGCGGCACGTCGACACCGGCCGCCCCCGGCGCAACCTCTAGGCCCGGCCCGGGCCTCCTACTCGTCCGGCGGCCGGCGGAGGCGCTTCGCCGCGCCCCGCCGGCGCTTGGACTCGAGCCGCCGCTCCTCGGCGGCCCGGCTCGGCGCCGTCGGCCTGCGTGCGCGCCGCACCTTGGTCGCCTCCCGCAGCTGCTCGAGGATCCGCTCGGTCGCCAGCTCGCGGTTGCGGAGCTGCGAGCGCTCGTCCTGCGCGACCGCGCGCACGACCGGGCCGAGGCGCGCGAGCACGCGCCTGCGCTCCGCCTCGGTCAGCGCCGACGAGCCCTCGACGTCGAACAGCGCCTCGGCGCGCGTGGAGCTCTTCTGCGCGTGCTGGCCGCCGGGACCGCTCGAGCGGGAGAAACGGAAGGCGATCTCGGAGCGAATAGACTCGACGTCCATGGCGGCGATTCTGCTCGACGTCGACGGTGTGCTGCACGTGTCGGGCAATCCGATCGCAGGCGCGGCCGCAGCTGTGCGCCGGCTGCGCGACGCCGGGCACCGCCTGCGCTTCGTCACGAACTCGACTACCCGCTCGCGGGCGCAGCTCGCCGAGCAGCTCCGGGCGATCGGCATCGAGCTCGCGGACGACGAGCTCCAGACGACCGGCATGGTCGCCGCCCGCGCGCTCGCGGGCAGGCGCGTCCTCGCGCTGACGATGCCCGGGATCCTCGACGACCTGGAAGGCCTCCAGCTCGTCGGCATGAACGTCGACGCGGTCCTGATCGGCGGCGCGGACGAGGGCGAGGAGACGGGTCGCGTCTTCTCGTACCTGAACCTGAACCGGGCGTTCCACGAGCTCGACGCGGGCGCCGAGCTGTACTGCCTGCACAAGAACCGGTGGTGGCAGACGGGCGACGGACCGCGGCTCGACACCGGCGCCTTCGTCGCCGGCCTCGAGTACGCGGCGGACACCGAGGCGACCGTGCTCGGCAAGCCGAGCGCGGCCTACTTCGGCGCCGCGCTGACCGCGCTCGACGCCGATCCCGAGCTGACCTGGATGGTCGGCGACGACCTCGAGGGGGACTGCGTGGGCGCGCACAACCACGGCATCAAGACGATCCTCGTCCGCACGGGCAAGTTCCGGCCGGACGAGGTGGAGCGCTCGCGCGTGCAGCCTGACGCGATCGTCTCCTCGATCGCCCAGGTGCCGGACTGGCTGGAGGCAAATCTCTAGGCCGTGAGGGTCGGAGTCGATCTGATCGAGATCGAGCGGGTGCGGCGGGCGCTCGAGCGCTACGGCGACGGCTTCCGGGAACGGTGCTTCACCGAGGCGGAGCGCGCGTACTGCGACTCGAAGCCGAACCCGCCGCAGCACTACGCCGGCCGGTTCGCGGCGAAGGAGGCGGTCGGCAAGGCCCTCGGCTCCGGCGTGCACTTCACCTGGAAGGAGATCGAGGTGCGCGGCCGGCCGAAGCCGGGCGTCCACCTGAGCGGGCGCACGGCCGCGTGGGCCGACCGGATCGGCGCCGGCCGCATCGAGCTCTCGATGACTCACAGCCGCGAGCTGGCGGCGGCCGTCGCGGTGGTCGTGGACGAGTGAGGCTCGAGCCGCTCCTGACGGCGGAGGAGACGCGCGCCGCTGAGGCGGCGCACCAGGGGTCGCTGGACGAGCTGATGGAACGCGCCGGCGCGGCGGTCGCCGACGTCGTGCTGCGCGGGTTCCCGGGCCGTGTGACGGTCGTCTGCGGCGGCGGCAACAACGGCGGCGACGGGCGCGTGTGCGCGCGCGTGCTGCGCGAGGCGGGTCGCGACGTCGCGGTCGTCGACGGCCTCGGCGACCTCGGCGAGCCGGACGTGATCGTGGACGCGCTGCTCGGGGTCGGCCTGCGCGACGCCCCGCGCGAGGACGCCGAGCGCATGATCGAGCTCGTCAATGCGAGCGGCTGCCCCGTCGTCGCCGTCGACGTCCCGTCGGGCGTCAACGCCTCGACCGGCGAGGTGCCCGGCGCCGCCGTCGTCGCCACCGCGACCGTCACCTTCGGCGCGGCGAAGGTCGGCCTGGCGGTCGCGCCGGGACGGTTCCACGCGGGGCACGTGCACCTCGCGCCGATCGGCCTGCGCCCGCAGGCGCACGAGCACGCGCTCGTGCCGGCGTCGGCGCTGCTCGAGGTGCCCGGCAAGCGCGACGAGTCGACGAAGTACAGCGCGGGCTCCGTGCTGGTGGTCGGCGGCTCGCGCGGGCTCACCGGCGCGCCGATGCTGGCGGCCCTCGCCGCCTTCCGCGCCGACGCGGGCTACGTCGCGCTCGCGGCGCCGGAGTCGACGCTGCCGGTTCTCGAGACGGCGCTGCTCGAGGTGGTGAAGCGGCCGCTGCCCGAGGACTCCTCCGGCCGGTTGCTGCCGCGCGCCGCCGACGCCGTGCTCGAGGCGGCCGAGCGCGCGGACGCGGTCGCGCTCGGGCCGGGGCTCGGCCGCAGCGACGGGACGGTCGAGCTGGTGCGGATCCTGCTCGAGCAGCTCGAGCTGCCGGTCGTCCTCGACGCGGACGCGCTCTGGTCGCTCGAGCCGTTCGCACGCTCCGCGCCGACCGTGCTGACGCCGCACTCGGGCGAGCTCGCCCGGCTGCTCGACACCGAGGCGCGCGAGGTCGACGCGCACCGCCTCGACTCCGTCCGCCGGGCCGCCTCGCGCTTCGGCGCCGTCGTGCTCCTCAAGGGCGCCGACACCCTCGTCGCCGCGCCGCGCGAAGGAGTGCTCGTGGCGACGTACGGGACGCCCGCGCTCGCGACCGCGGGCTCGGGCGACGTGCTGACCGGGATCGTCGCGGCGTTCCTCGCGAAGGGGATGGAGGCGCGGCTCGCGGCCGCGACCGCCGCGGTCGCGCACGGCGTCGCCGCCGAGCTCGCAGAGCCGCAGCGCGGCCTCGTCGCCTCCGACCTGCTGCCGGAGCTCCGCCGCGCCCTCGCCGGGCACGGGCTCCAGCG
>CAZBYA010000029.1:4460-32264 GCA_964496175.1 uncultured Gaiellales bacterium
GTAATGCCCCGCTCGGAGATCACGATCGACCTCGGCGCGCTGCGGCGGAACGTCCGCACCCTCCTGCGCGCGCTCGACGGTGCCGAGCTGTGGGCGGTGGTCAAGGCGAACGCGTACGGCCACGGCGCGGTCGACTGCGCCGGCGCCGCGCTCGGCGCGGGCGCGACGGCACTCTGCGTCGCGACGGTGGCGGAGGGGCTACGGCTGCGCGACGAGCTGCCGAGCGCACGCATCCTCGTGATGGGCCCCGCGACGAATCGCGAGATCGCGCTGGCGCGGGACGCGGAGCTGGCGCTCGTCGTCTCCTCGGACGAGATCCCCGAGGGCGTCGCCGTGCACGTGAAGCTGGAGACGGGGATGGGGCGGTGGGGTGTCTCGGAGCTCCAGGCGCCGACGCGCGACGTCGTCGGCGTGATGACGCACCTCGCGACCGCGGACTCCGACCTCGACTTCGCCCGCCGGCAGGTCGAGCGGTTCCGCGAGGCGACGGCGCCGCTCGCGCACCTGAAGCGCCACGTCGCGAACAGCGCCGCGGCCCTGCGGCTGCCCGAGGCGCGCTTCGACGCCGCGCGCTGCGGGATCGCCCTCTACGGCCTGTCGCCGTTCGGGACCGACGCGGCCGAGGACGGCCTCGAGCCGGTGCTCTCGTGGACGAGTGAGATCGCCCTCTCGCGTCGCCTCCGCCCCGGCGAGTCGACCGGCTACGGGCGCCGCTTCGTCGCGTCGCAGGACACGTGGGTCGGCATCGTCCCGGTCGGCTACGCCGACGGGTTCCGCCGCGACCTCGAGGGGACGGAGGTGCGCGTCGCCGGCGAGCGCCGGCGGGTCGTCGGCACGGTGTCGATGGACGCGTTCGCGGTCGAGCTCGACCGCGAGCTGCCGCCGGGGACGCCGGTGACGATCGTCGGCCTCGGCGTGCCGCTCGAGGAGCACGCGCGCGTCGCCGGCACGATCACGTACGAGCTCGCGACGCGGATCGAGTCGGGGCCGGCGCGGGCGCGCCGCGTGGTGGTCGACTCGTGACCTCCCGCGCCGACCGGCGGGCGGAGCTCCAGGCCCAGCGGGCGGAGGCGCTGCTCGACCGGCTGGCGGCGCTCGTGCCGCTGACCGGCGACGAGCGCGCGCTGGACGTCGGCGCGGGGACCGGCGCGCTCGCATTCGCGCTCGCCTCGCGCGTCCGCGAGGTGGTCGCGCTCGAGCTCGACGAGGAGCTCGCGGAGCGGGCGCGCGCGGACGCGCCCACGAACGTGCAGGTCGTCGTCGGCGACGGCGAGCACCTCCCGTTCGACGCCTTCTCGTTCGACCTGGCCGGGTCGCTGCGCACGCTCCATCACACGCGGCGGCCCGAGCTGATGGTCGCCGAGCTCGCCCGCGTGACGCGGCCGGGCGGGACGATCCTCGTCGCCGACCAGCTGGCGCCCGCCGACCCCCTCGCCGCGTTCGAGCTGAACCGGTTCGAGCGCGCCCGCGACCCGTCGACCACGCGCGTGCTCTCCGACGGCGACCTGCGCGCGCTCTTCGACGCGAACAGCCTCCATCTTCGGCGCGAGCAGGTCGTGCACGAGTCGCGCGACCTCGAGGCGTACCTCGACCTCGCCGGGTGCGAAGGGGTCGAGCGCGACCGGGCGCGCAGCCTCGCCCCTACGGGCTATGAGGCGGTCGTCGGCTGGTACGTGCTCTCGCGGTAGCGAACAGCCCCGGCGCGAGCGCCTGGAGCCACGCCGCGGGCCGGTACCAGCGCGGCACCACGATCTCGCGCCGGTCGCGGTCGACCGCGTCGAGCAGGCGGCGCGCGACGAGGCCGGGCTGCGCGACGACGAGCCGGGCCACGAGCGGTCCGAGCCGCTCGCGCTGCGGGAAGCCGGGCGTCTCGATGTAGCCCGGGTTCACGGTGTGCACCTTGATCCCGCGGTGCGCCAGTTCGACCGCCAGCGAGCGCGAGAACGCGAGCTGCGCGTGCTTCGACGCGGAGTACGGGCCGACCGCGACGGTGCCGGCGACGGAGACGACGTTGACGACGTGCGACCCCGGGCCGAGGCCCGGCAGGAAGGCGAGCGTTGTCCAGACGGCGCCGAGGTAGTTGACGCGCATCACGTGCTCGATGCGCTCGGGCCTGGCACTCAGGTACGTGCCGCGCGCGCCGACGCCGGCGTTGCAGACGAGGAGGTCGATGCTCGGGTGGCGCGCGAGCACGCGTCCGGCCGCCGCCTCGACCGCCTCGCGGTCGGCGACGTCGCACTCCTCGTGCTCGTCGGCGTCGCTCGGCCGCCGCGACAGCCCGACCGTCCTGCAGCCGCGGGCGCGCAGCTGACGGACGAGCTCGGCGCCGATCCCCGACGACGCGCCGGTGACGACCGCTACTTGCAGATCTTGAAGGTGCGCCCCGCCGCGGCCTTGCGGCCCGAGGCGTCGGTCACCGTCGCGACCAGCGTGTGCGTCCCCTTGGACAGCTTCGCCGTCTGCCACGCCACCGAGTAGATGCCGTCGGTGCCCTTCTTGTCAACGCCGATGCGCGTGCCGGCGTCGGTGAAGACGACCTCCTTCACCTTCGACGTCGAGTCGGCGACGACGACCAGGCGGTCGCTCTTCAGCGCGCAGACGTGCGCCGGGGGCTCGAGCCAGGTGACGGTCGGGCCGTCGACGACCGTCAGCGTCGACCGGCGGAACGCGGTGTTCGGCAGGATCGCGGGCCCGATCGTGTCGATGTTCTTGGCCTCCTGGTAGTCCGAGGCCTCCATGATCGTCTTCGTCGTGCCCGGCTTCAGCTTCGGCGCCTGCGGCGGCAGCCCGAAGAGGACGATGCCGCTCAGCGGGTCGTAGGCGGACGCGCCGATCAGCGCGCGGTTGTAGTTGAAGACGAGCGACAGCGGGTCGACGCCCGACTGCGTGTCGACCGCCTGCGCGACGATCAGCGGCCGGCCGGCCGTGACGCGCGTGGTCAGCAGGCGCATCGCGGGCGGCGTCAGGTCGTTGACCCAGGAGTTGAGCAGGTACTTGCCGGGCAGCGGCTTGTTCGTGAACGGGTCGGAGCGCGAGTCGACGGAGATGAAGAACTGCTGGATGCGCGGGAACTGCGATCCGGCGGCGCCGACGTCGACGTTGAAGTCGTAGGTCAGCGCGTTCACGTTCGTCGGGATGCCGGCGTACCCCTGGACGTCGTTCTCGTCCTTCGAGCCGAGCACGAACGGGTCGATCACCGAGCCGGGCGTCGACGAGAGCACCGAGACGCCCCAGTTGACGACGGGCTGGTTGATCGACGTCCAGTAGAGGTGCTCGGCGCCGCTCTCGTTCATCGGCGCGCCGAAGTACGACGGCGGCGGGCCGAACGGCTCGGACGGGCAGCAGTAGACGCTGACGCGGTTCGTGCCGGTCGCCGTGTTGCCGATCTGGAGCTTCTCGAGCTTGACGGGCGTGACGGTCTCGAGCGCGGGGCGCTCGATCAGGAACGAGTAGGGGATGCGCCTCGTGACGCCGTTCCCGGTCAGCACGACGAAGCCGAAGTTCTCGCCGGTGCTCGCGTTCGCGGCGGCGCGCACGGTGACCGGGATGGCGACGTCGCCGCCGGTCGTCAGCAGCACCGAGCCGGGGACGTCGATCGCGACGCCGCTCGACTGCGCCTGCGGCGCGAGCGAGACGGTCCAGGTGCCTGCGCCGTCGCCCGCGTCGATCGCGGTGAGCAGCATCGATTTGCGCTGCGCTCCGGACGTCACGTCGATCCGCTCGAACGAGAGCGACTGGGGATCCGTGAAGACCTTCGGGTCGTCGGCGTTCGTCACGCTCGCGAGGCCGGCGCCCTCGAGCAGGACGGGCGCCTCCTGCGTGCGCGCGGTGTTCGCCCACGCGGCGCCGGCGGTGTCCATCAGCGCGGACTTCACCTGCCAGGTGCTCCAGGACGGGTGGCGCTGGAGCAAGAGCGCCGCGGCGCCGGCGACGTGCGGCGTCGCCATCGAGGTGCCGGCGAAGACCGAGAATGTCGAGCCGGTCGTCAGCGGCGGCGTCGACGAGAGGACGTCGAGCCCGACCGCGGAGACGTCCGGCTTCAGGTCGTGGCCGAAGGCGGTGGGGCCGGCGGAGGAGAAGCTCGTCATGATGCCCGCGCGGTTCGTGGCGATCTCCTGGATCCCGCTCGAGACGCGGATCGTCGCGGTGCCGCCGTTCGTCGACATGTAGCCGCGCAGCGTCTGGCCGTCGAGGTCGCTGATCATCCCGGCCGGGATCGGCATCTGGATCGGGATCGGATTCGCCTCGCCGGGCCGGTTGTCGACGAGGATGATCCCGTCGGCGCCCGCGAGCGCCGCGCGGTCGCCCTTGGAGACGAAGGTGCAGTTGCCGCGCGAGACGAGCGCGATCTTCCCTTTCAGCGAGCCCTTCGGCAGCGTGCCCACGCCGGTGTTCGGGTCGGTCGGCCCGCCGCACAGGTAGGGGTCGACCGGCTTGCCGTCGGTGCCCATGATCGTGGAGACGTCGACGACCGTCTGGTCGAGCGTCGACCAGGCGCCCGGCAGCTTCGCGCCGCCCGCGCCCTGGATCGGTACCGCGCCGAGCGACGGCGGGCCGCCGACGACGTTCAGGGCCGGCGCGAACACGTGCGCGTTCGAGACGGCGGCGACGCCGATCCCGTCCGGCGCGCTGCCCGGCGAGCCGGCGGTGCCGAGCCCGTAGTCGTCGCGGTCGTTGCCGGCCGCGATCACGGGTACGACGCCGGCGAGCGCGGTGTTGTGCACCGCCTCGTACATCGCGTCGTTCGCGGGGTCGGTCATCGGGCCGCCGCCGGAGAAGTTGATCACGTTCATCCCGTCGACGACCGCCGCCTCGAATGCGGCGACGATCTCGGGGGTGTCGGCCTCGTGCCCGAGCGGCGTCGGGATCGTGAAGACGCGGTAGTTGCCGATCCACGCCTTGGGGGCGACGCCGGCCAGGCCCGTGACGGCCGGATGGTCGGGGCCGGCGGGCGCGGTCGTGTTCATGTCGCCGGCCGCGATGCCCGCGACGTGCGTGCCGTGTGGCTCGGTCGGGTCGAAGGCGCGGTTGGACCGCTTGTCGCGCGACGGCCCCGGGAAGACCTTCGCGACGATCACCTTCGGCGTCGTCAGCTTCGTGTCGCCCTTCGGGAACCCGGGCGGGTACGAGAAGCCGGTCGGGTCGAGGAACGGGTTGCTCGCGTCGACGCCGGTGTCGACGACGCCGATCTTGATCCCCTGGCCGGCGTCGCCCGTGGCGGCCGTGAGCTGGCTCGCCTTGATCACGGCCGGGCTGGTGTCGTCGGCCGCGTAGTACGCGAGCGTGGGGTACACCTTCTGCACGACGCCGAGGCGCAGCAGCTTCGGCAGCGACGTGCGCGGCAGCTGCACCGCGAACCCGTCGAGGATGACGCGGTAGCGCTCCTGGAACGTGGCCTGCGGGATCGCCGTCCGCACCTGCGCCTCCGCCGCCGCCTGGAGCCGCGCCAGCTTCGCCAGGTACGCCTGCGCGCCGGCGCTCCGCAGGTCGAGACGGTGCGCGCGCGACGCCGACTGGATCGACCGGCCCGCGTCCCACGCGGCGAGCGGCGGCGCCGCCAGGCGCACGATCACGCGGGCGAGATCCTGCGCGTGACCCGTCGGGATCCGGATCACGCCGGCCCGGACGCGCGGCAGCGCGGTCTCGCGCAGGTCGGGGCGCAGCGGCTGCAGCCCCGCCGACGCGGTGGCCGTGCCCAGCAGGGCGAGCAGTGCCGAGAGCACGACCGCGCGGCGCAACGTGCCGCACAGTAGCCGAACCCGGATAGAGTCGGTTGCGGTGTTCAAGGGGAAAACCGCACTCGTCCTCGGCGTCGCGAACAAGCGCTCGATCGCGTGGGCGATCGCGCGCCGGCTCGCCGAAGGTGGCGCCCAGATCGCGTTCACGTTCCAGGGCGAGCGCATCGAGCAGAACGTGCGCGACCTCGCCGAGTCGGTGTCGAGCCCGCTCGTGACCGAGCTCGACGTGCGCGACGACGCGGCGGTCGACCGTGTCTTCCGGGAGGTCTCCGATTGCTTCGGGGGCTCGCTCGACATCCTCGTCCATTCGGTTGCGTTCGCCGCGGCCGAGGACCTCGAGGGCCGCTTCACCGATACGCCGCGCGACCGCTTTTGGATGGCGCTCGACGTGAGCGCGTACTCGCTGGTCGCGACGGCGCGGGCGGCCGAGCCGCTGATGGAGGCGGCGGGCGGCGGCTCGATCGTGACGATGACGTACCTGGGCGGCGAGCGCGCTGTGCCGCACTACAACGTGATGGGTGTGGCGAAGGCGACGCTCGACGCGTCCGTCCGCTACCTCGCGTGGGACCTCGGCGCGAAGAACATCCGCGTCAACGCGGTCTCGGCAGGGCCGGTGCGGACGCTCGCGGCGCGCTCGATCGCCGGCTTCCCGACGATGGAGTCGATCGTCGAGGAGCGCGCGCCGCTGCACCGCCACATCGACGCCGACGACGTCGGCGCCGCCGCGGCGTACCTGCTCTCGGACGCGGCGCGCAACGTGACCGGCACGACGCTGTACGTCGACTCCGGCTACCACGCCATGGGGATGTAGCAGCCCGGTTCAGACTGCGAGCGGCTGCATCTGGTCGTACGTGCGGCGCAGCGTCGGTTCGCAGGCGGCGAGCGCGTCGATCACATCCGGGTCGAACTGGCTGCCGCGTTCCGCGACGAGCGAGCCGATCGCCTCGTCCCACGAGATCGCCGCGCGGTAGGGGCGGCCGACGGTCATCGCGTCGAGCGCGTCGGCGGCGGCGAAGATCCGCGCCGCGACGGGTGTCTTCGTGCCGGCCGTGCGGTCGGGGTAGCCGTTGCCGTCCCAGCGCTCGTGGTGC
The DNA here is from genome assembly GCA_964496175.1 of uncultured Gaiellales bacterium. Lineage (GTDB taxonomy): Bacteria > Actinomycetota > Thermoleophilia > Gaiellales > Gaiellaceae > PALSA-600. The sequence goes on from CAZBYA010000029.1 coordinate 11,290, forward strand.
GAGCGGACGACCTTGATGCCGTTGCCGTGCAGAAGCGGGATGTGGCCCACGAGCCGTTCGCCGATCAGCGTGTGCTGCTCGATGTGCTTGCGCTCGCTGGACGTCAGCGCGCCCCGCTTCAGGAGGACGCGGTCCGGGACGCCGATCTTGCCGACGTCGTGGAGCACGAAGCCCCACTCGAGCGTCGGGTCGTCGACCAGCCCCGGCTCGACCTCGAGCGTCAGCAGCGTCGCGTAGCCGGCGACGCGACGCGAATGGGCGCTCGTGCCGAAGTCGCGCGACTCGAGCGCGTCCGCGAGCGCCTCGAGCGTCTCGCGGTACGCGTCGAGGAGGAGGTCGTGCTGCCGTTGCCCGATCCGGAGCAGCCGTCCGAGCTCGTCGTGCCGCCCCTCGCGGCCGCGGCCGTCGCCGGCCGGGCCGCCGGCGACCTCCCGCAGCGCCGCGAGCAGCTGCAGCGGATCGAGCGGCTTGTGCAGGAACGAGTCGGCGCCGGCGCCGAGCGCACGCGCGCCCGCCTCCTGCGAGCCGCTGATCGCGACGATCGGAACGGCGCGCGTGCGCGCGCTCTCGCGCAGGCGCTCGCAGTAGAAGACGCCGTCGACGCCCGGCAGCCCGAGGTCGAGCACGATCGCGTCCGGACGCGTCGTCGCCAGCGCCTGCTCGGCCTCGATCACGTGGTGCGCCGCGTCGACCGCGACCCCGTCCTGCTCGAGCGTCTCGCGCACGAGCTCGCAGAGCAGCGGGTCGTCGTCGACGACGAGCACCCGCCCGAGGCGGCGCCTCCCGAACATCGTGTCCTCCATTCCCCCGTAACGCACGTGACGCTCATCTTTCGGCGTACGACCGCCGGCGGCTTGAACAGCAGGAGCGCGCAGCGCCGAGGAGGAAAACCGGGTCGAACCTCCGTCAGCCTGCGTCGGCGGAGAGCCGCAGAACCCCTCGTCCGAGTGAGGTCGCGCGACGGCGCTGCACACCCGGCAACGCGAAGGCGGCGGCCGCGACGGCGAGCGCGGTCGCCAGGCGGATCCAGCCGAGCGCCGGCGGGTCGTTCACGTACCACGGCGCGATCGCGAGGCCGACGAACGCGGCGAGGGTGGCGACGGGCAGCGGGCGACGCGCCGCGACCAGGTCGAGCACGAGCGCCGCCAGCACGAGCGTCGGCGTGTAGTAGTTGTAGATCGCCGGGTCGAGCGCGATCCGGACGGCGACGGCGGCCGCGAGCGCCGCGGCCCAGCGGCCGCTCCGGACGAGCAGCGCCGCGAGTGCGAGCCCGAGCAGCACCTGGGCCGGCCGCACCCAGTGCGGCATCGCGGCGCCGGCGACGCCGAGCGCGCGGAGCGCGGATGCGGGGTCGACCGCCTGGTCGAACGAGGTCGGGGTCAGCGTCGCGCGGTCGGCGATCACGAACGGCACCCACGGCAGCACGACCGCCGCCGTCCCCGCGAGCAACGTGCGCCGCGGGCGCGGCAGGTGCGGCGCCGCACAGAGCGGGAGCAGCACGACGCCCCACGCCTTCGCGCCGGTCGCCAGCCCGACCGCGAGCACGAGCAGGGCCGGCCGGCGGGCGGCGGCGGCGTAGACGGCGAGCGCCGCGAACGTCATCGTCAGCACGTCGTCGACGTGCCCCATCACGCCCGCGGCCGTCGTCCACGAGCGCAGCAGCACCCAGCCGCCGGCGAGCACGACCAGCTGCTCCCAGGTGCGGTCGGCGTCGCCGCGCCGGCGGCGCGCCGCGCGCTCGAGCAGGAGCAACGTCACCGGCCCGAGCAGCCACATCAGGATCTCGACGCGGGCGAGGCCGTTCGTCCCGCCGAGGCGCGCGAGCCAGGCGACGGCGAGCGAGAGCGGCCCCATGTGCAGCTCCGGGTGGTGTCCCAGCACGTGCAGGCCGCCGTCCGCGCCGCCGGCGGCGAGGAGGCGCGAGCCGGAGACGAAGTAGTGCCAGTCGCCCTGCCGGATGTCCCACGCGGTCGGGACGGCGGCGAGCCAGGCGGCTGCGAGCAGCAGCCAGCGGGCGCGCAGCAGGATGCGGAGCGGGGGCACACGGGCTAGATCGGCCTCGCCCGCGGCCCCCTTGAGCCCGCACGTCTAGCTGAAGGGCTTCGTGACCATGTCGGCGATCACGAGCAGCAGCACGGCGATGTCGAACCGTGCGACGAGCAGGATGCGGCTGACCAGGGCGATCGTCTCCGGGTGGTCGGCGCCGTTTCGCTCGGCGGACTCGGCGACCTTCTTCGCGAGCGGCGCCAGCACGCCGATGCCGACGACGAACGTCGACGCGTAGCCGACGAGCCCGGCGATCACCCAGAAGGTCCCCCAGTGCACCAGCGGGCCGTTGCCGTGGACGAGCATCGCGATGCCCATCAGCACCACGACCAGGCCGGCCGGTGCGAAGAGCTTCTCGCCGGCGAACGCCGCCTGGCGGGCGACGGTGACGACCTCGTTCGGGTCGCTGCTCCGCTCGGCCTTCAGGCCGAGCACGGTCAGCAGCAGCCCGCCCCCGACCCAGAAGACGGCCACGCTGACGTGCACCCACTTGAAGAGCGCGAACCAGTGCGGGCCGTCCGACGAGCTGAAGGCGAAGATCGCGCCGATCAGGACGACGGCGCCGAGCAGGACGTACGTGAGCGCGGCGGAGTCGCGTCCTGCCGACGGCGCCGCAGTGGTGGCGGGTGTGTCCATTCGCGGGTGTATGACAGGTCAGCCGGACGAGCTCAAGTCGCGGCACGCCTCGAGCAGCTCGTCGACGTCCGGCACCTCGCCCGTGTCGTAGCGCCACGCGCCGCGCACCCGGCCGCCCTCGTCGACGAGGAACGCCGTCCGTTCCGCGACGTCGCGGAAGCCGCGGAACTCGAAGCCGATGCCGAAGGCCCGGACAGCCTCGCCGTTGAAGTCCGAGAGCAGGCCGAAGTTCAGGTCGAGCGCCTGCGTCCACGCGATGTGGGTCCACGGCGAGTCGCGCGAGATGCCGACGGGCTGGACGCCGGCGGCCTCGAACTCCGCTCTCCTGTCACGCAGGAGCTCGAGCTCGTGCGTTCAGGTCGACGACCAGTCGAAGAGGTAGAAGAGGAGCAGCTTCGGCCCGTCCTCGACAAGCTCGGGCATCGTCACCGGCTCGTTCGGTCCGAGGAAGACGGTCGCCTCGGGGACAGGGTCGCCGACGCTCAGCATGCGCGCGAGTCTGTCAGGTCGCGAGCGTCGCCGCCTCGGTCGCCTGCGCGATCTCGCGCACGACCTCGACGATGTCGCGGTTCGCGTTCCACACACGGAGCTGCCGGTCGGAGCCGTTGCCGCGCGCGAGGATCTCCTGCACGCCCTCGAGCTCGCGCTCGGAGCCCAGCTCGCGCGCGTGCGGCTCGACCTGCCGCAGCGTGCGCCGGATCAGCTGCGAGACGGGGACGCGGTTGCGGTGCCCCGTCGCCAGGTCCATCACCGGCGCCTCCAGCCCGTACCGCGCCGCGAGCCACTTGTTCTCCGTCGTCAGGATCCGGTGCCACGTCGGGATCTCGCGCCCCGCCTCGTGCTCCTCGCAGTAGTGCTTCACGAGCGCCTGGAAGAACGCCGCGAGCGCGACCACGTCCTCGAGCCGCGTGACCGCGTCGCAGACGCGCATCTCGATCGTGCCGAGGCGCGGGTGCGGGCGGATGTCCCACCAGATGTGCGTGTAGTCCGCGATGCAGCCCGTGCGCTCGAGCTGCCCGACCACCTCCGCGTAGTCGGCGTAGTCGCGGAACCGGGGCGGCGGGCCCGACCGCGGGAACGCCGCGAAGACCATGTGCCGGCTCGACGACAGTCCCGTCGGCTCGCCGCGCCAGAACGGCGACGAGGCCGACAGCGCGAGCAGCTGCGGCAGGTGCACGAGCAGCCCGTTCATCACCTGGATCGCCTTCTCCGGCTCGTCGACCGCGACGTGCATGTGCAGCCCGAAGATCAGCTCCCGGCGCGCGATGTACTGGAGCTGGTCGACGAGCTGCCGGTAGCGGTCGCGCGCCGTGATCCGCTGCCGCTCGAAGAGGCTGAACGGGTGCGTGCCCGCCGAGCCGAAGGCGAGGCCCTCGCGGCGCGCGATCTCGGCGACGTACGTGCGCAGCTGCCGCAGCGCCGTCGCGACGTCGGCCGCCGTGCGGCACACCGGCGTCGTCACCTCGACGACCGACTGCATCAGCTCCGCGTTGATCCGCTCCTGGTGCTCGCCGTCCTCGACCGCGGCCAGCACCGAGTCGATGTGCTGGACGAGGTCCCACGTCTCGGGGTCGAGCAGCATGTACTCCTCCTCGACACCGAGCGTGTACGGCGCGCTCGTGCCGAAGGCGTGGTCGAGCACGCTCGCCTCACCGAGCCTCTGGAGCGCGTCGCTGCCCGTGATCGAGGCGGGGTAGATCTGCTTCACGGGTCGAGTATCACCGCTTCCGCCTCGATCTCCACCAGCCAGCGCGGGTCGAGCAGCTGGACGACGACGCCCGTCGTCGCCGGCCGCGCGACGCCGAACGCCTCCCGGTGCGCCCTGCCGACCTCGTCGATCGACGCCGCGTCGGTGACGTAGATCCGCGTGCGCACGACGTCGTCGAGCGAGCCGCCCGCCTCGAGGAGCGCCTGCGCCACGATCTCGAGGCACCGCTTCGCCTGCGCGTAGGCGCCCGGCGGCGGATCGGCGTCGTCGGGCATGATCGGCGCCGTCCCCGAGACCCACACGCGGTCGCCGACGCGGACGGCGCGGGAGTAGCCGACACGCTCCTCGAACGCCGCGCCGGACGAGATTCGCTGCGTCTCCATCTCGGTAGTGTCGAGCGGATGGAGGCGCTGAGGCAAGTCGACGGCTGGCCCTGCGAGCACGCGGCGGTCGCCGTCACCGGCGCCGCCGAGGCCGTGCACGGCGAGACGGAGCGCCGCTTCGCCTGGGCGTCGGTGACGAAGCTCGCGACCGCGATCGCGATGCTCGTCGCGGCCGAGGAAGGGATCGTCGACCTCGACGAGCCCGCGGGGCCGCCCGGCTCCACGCTCCGCCACCTGCTCGCCCACGCCTCGGGGCTGCCGTTCGAGCGGGGTGCGCCGATCGCGCCGCCGGGCCGCCGCCGCATCTACTCGAACTACGGCTTCGAGGTGGCGGCCGCGTTCGTCGAGGAGCGCGCCGAGATGCCGTTCGCCGACTACTTCGCCGCCGTCTGGCACGGCACGGGCATGACGCTCGAGGGGTCGGCCGGCGGCGGCGTCAGCGGCACGCTGGCCGACCTCGTCGCGCTCGCGCGCGAGCTCCAGGCGCCGACGCGCCTCGCCGCCGAGACGCTCGCCGAGGCCGTGACGGTGCAGTTCCCCGGGCTCGAGGGCGTGCTCCCGAGCTTCGGCCGCCAGACGCCGAACGACTGGGGGCTCGGCCCCGAGCTCCGCGACGGCAAGGCGCCCCACTGGACCGGCGACCGGAACTCGCCGCGCACCTTCGGGCACTTCGGGCGGGCCGGCACGTTCCTCTGGGTCGACCCGGACGCCGGCGTCGCGCTCGGGTGCCTGACCGACCTGGCCTTCGGCGACTGGGCGAAGGAGGCGTGGCCGCGCCTCTCCGACGGCGCGCTCGCGGCGCTGTGAGGCTCTCATCCCGCATTCATCCGGGCCGCTCTACCCTGCCCGGCGTGGACTCGCGGCTCGCTCCGGTGCGGCGGCGCGTCGGGCTCGCGCGGGCAGTGCTCGCCCTGGGAGGGGCGGCGCTCTTCGGCGCCTCGATGGCGCTTGCGCGCGTCCACTTCCCGGGCCACCACAAGACCCGGGTGACGCCGCTCTCACCGCCGGGCTCGCTCGTCGCCGTCGTGCGGCAGAACCAGCTCCAGGCGGGCATCCTCGCGCCGGCGCAGGCACCGCCGGGGGTCGGGTCGGCGCCGTCGTGACGCGCGTCGTCTTCCGCTCGATGGGCTGCGACGTCGTCGTCGAAAAAGCGGACGACGAGCGCGTCGGGGCGATCCGCGAGCTCTTCGAGCACTACGACGCCACGTTCAGCCGCTTCCGGGCGGACAGCGAGCTGACGCGGCTGAACACGCGCGGCGGCGGGCGGATGTCCAGCCTGTTCGCGGACGTCCTCGAGGTCGCGCGTTGGGCGGCGGAAGAGACAGCGGGGATCGTCGATCCGACGGTGGGCGCCGCGGTCGTCGCCGCGGGCTACGACCGCGACTTCGGCGAGTGTCTCGACGACGCGCGCGCACCCGGTGACGCAGCCCCCGCCGACCACCGCGCCGTCCGCACCTTCGGGCGTCTGCTCGTGCTGCCGCGCGGCGTGCAGCTCGACCTGAACGGCGTCGTCAAGGCGCTCGCGGTCGACCGCGCGGCGACGCTGCTCGGCGGCGACGGCTTCGTCTCCGCCGGCGGCGACCTCGCCACCCGCGGCGCCGTCGACGTCGCGCTCCCGGGAGGCGGCGCCGTCCGGGTCGTCGGCGGCGTCGCGACGAGCGGCACCGGGCAGCGGCGGTGGTTGCGCGGGGGCGAGCCGCAGCACCACCTGATCGACGCTCGCCGCGGCCGCCCCGCGCGGTCGCGCTGGCAGCTCGTCACCGTCTGCGGCGCCACCTGCCTCAGCGCCGACGTCGCCGCGAAGGCGGCGCTGCTCCGCTCCGGCGACGGCCCGGGGTGGCTCGAGGAGCGCGGGCTGCCCGGGCGGCTGGTCGACGAAGACGGCGCCGTGGTCGAGACCGAGCACTGGCGCGCGGCGCTCGTGGAGGCCGTGTGCACCTGACCTCGAGCCCCGTCGACTGGTACGCCGCGCGCGCGGCGGGCGTCGTCGCGTACGTCCTGCTGACGGTCGTCGTCTCGCTCGGCCTGACGCTCAGCTCGAAGCGCCGGCTCGAGCGCTGGCCGCGGTTCGCGCTCGAGGAGGTGCACCGCTTCGGCGGCATCCTCGTCGGCGTCTTCATCGCGATCCACGTCGTCACGATCGCGATCGACTCGTTCCTGCGCTTCTCGATCGCGTCGATCCTCGTCCCGTTCGTCTCGAGCTACCGGACCGTGTGGGTCGCGCTCGGGATCGTCGCCGCCGAGCTGCTGCTCGCGCTCGCGGTCACGAACCGGCTGCGCGACCGGATCGGGTACGCGCGCTGGCGCGTGTTCCACTACGCGAACTTCGCCGTCTGGACGGCGGCCACCCTGCACGGCCTCGCGAGCGGCACGGACCGGAGCACGTCGTGGCTCGTCGCGATCCAGGCGGTCGCGGTCGCGCTCGTCGGCGCCCTGACCGCGGCGCGCTTCCGGCTGCCCGAGCGGCAGGCCTACGGCGCCGCCGCCGCGGCCGGCGCCCTCGCGGTCGTGCTCGCGCTCGTCGTCTTCCCGTTCCACCCGAAGCCGTGGAACGCGCGCGTGTTCCACGACCGGCTGACGGGGGTGATCTCGCGCAACGCGGGGCCGACGCGCGAGCTGGTGTCGGTCGCGGCGACCGGGGAAGGTGACCAGAAGGTGCTGATGCGCGCGGACCTGCTCGTCGAGCCGCAGGGGCTGCTCACGACGTCGTTCCAGCTCGAGTTCCTGCCGAGCGGGATGCGCTGCGTCGGCCGCGTGACGCGCGTCGACCAGCTCGGCTTCGAGGGCGTCTGCCGCGCCGCCGACGGCTCGACCCGCGTCGTCGACGCGGCCTGGGAGGCCGAGCTCGGCTCCCAGTTCAACCAGGGCACGCTCGACGTGCATGCGTAGGGCCGGTGCGCTGGCCGTGCTGGCGGTGCTCGCCGCCGGCTGCGGCGGCGCGACCCATGCCGGCGCGACGAAGGGCGCGAGCCTCGTCGCGCGCCGCCACGCCGTCCCCGTGCAGGTGCACGAGCGGGCGCTGCCGTCGCTCGCGGCCGCCGTGCAGGACGCCGCCGCGGCGCCGTGCGGCGGCGGTGCGCTGCTTCTCGGCGGTCTGACCGCCGCCGACGTCTCGACCGGCGCGATCACGCCGGTCCGCTCGCCGTGTGCGGCGGGGACGCTGCCGTCGGCCGTGCACGACGCCGCCGCGGCGGCGCTCGGCGGCTCCGTCTACCTGTTCGGCGGGGGCAACGGCGTCTCGCAGCTCGACGGGATCCTGCGCGTCGCACCCGGCGCGCCGCGCACGGCCGGGCGCCTGCCGGCGCCCTCGTCCGACCAGGCGGGCACGGCGATCGGCGGCACGGCCTACGTCGTCGGGGGCTACACGGGCACCCGCTGGCTCGACACGATCGTCGCCTGGCGGCCCGGGTCGCCCGCGCGCGTCGTGGGGCAGTTGCCGATCGGCCTGCGCTACGCGGCGGTCGCCGCGGTGCGCGGGCGCGTCGTGATCGCCGGCGGCTCGACGCCGCTCGGCACGGCGAGCAGCGCCGTGTACTCGTTCGACCCCGGCACCCACCGCGTGACGCGTGTCGGCACGCTGCCGGCGCCGACGACGCACGCGGCCGCCGCCGCGCTGAACGGGCGCGTGTACGTGATCGGCGGGCGCGGCGCCGTCGTCGGCACGCCGACCGACCGCATCGTCGCCGTCGACCCGTTCGCCCGCACCGTCGTCGCGGCGGGGACGCTCGCGACGCCGCGGTCCGACCTGGCGGCCGTCTCGCTGCCCCACGCGATCCTGCTCGCCGGCGGCAGCTCGGGCACGACCGTCGCCACCGTCGCCGAGCTCGTCGCGGGCAGGGCGCGCGCGCTCGCGGGGGCGCACGTGCCGGCGCTCGTCGATCCGACGAACGTGTACGCCGCCGACCGCGCCGGCAACCTCACCGGCCCCGCCCGCTTCGCGCTGCCGCGCGTCTACGTCCCGAACTCCCTCTCGAACACCGTCGACGTGATCGACCCGCGCACGTTCAATGTCGTCGGCCGGTTCGCGGTCGGCGCCCTGCCCCAGCACGTCGTCCCGTCGTACGACCTCGCCCACCTCTACGTCACCAACGACGACGGCAACACGCTCACCGAGATCGACCCGCGGACGGCGAGGCCCGTCCGGACGATCCCGGTCGACGACCCGTACAACATGTACTTCACGCCCGACGGCCGCTACGCGCTCGTCGTCGCGGAGCGCCTGGCCCGGCTCGACTTCCGCGACGCGCACACGTTCGCGCTCGTCAAGTCGGTGGCGGTGCCGTGCCGCGGCGTCGACCACATGGACTTCACCGCCGACGGGACGAGGGCGCTCGCGAGCTGCGAGTTCTCCGGGGAGCTGCTCGTGCTCGACGTCGTGCACCAGCGGGTGGTGAAGGTGTTCGGCGCCGGCGGCGGGCTCGGGATGCCGCAGGACGTGAAGCTCGCGCCGGACGGGCGCGTCTTCTACGTCGCGGACATGGTCGCGGGCGGCGTCTGGCTCGTCGACGCGCACACCTTCCGGACCGTCGGCTTCCGCCGGACGGGACGCGGCGCGCACGGCCTCTACCCGAGCCGCGACGCCCGGTACCTCTACGTCTCGAACCGCGGCGAGGGCTCGGTGTCGGTGTTGTCGTTCCGGAACCGGCGCGTGGTCGCCAAGTGGTGGATCCCGGGCGGCGGCAGCCCCGACATGGGGAACGTCTCCGCGGACGGGAAGGTGCTGTGGCTCTCGGGCCGCTACAACGCCGTCGTGTACGCGATCTCGACCGCCACCGGCAAGCTGCTCGCCCGGATCCCGGTCGGCGCGGGCCCGCACGGCCTCACGGTCTGGCCGCAGCCGGGCCGCTACTCGCTCGGGCACACCGGGATCCTGCGCTAGTCCTCCTCGGCGTCATCCTCCTCCGGCGGTTGCTGCGCGCCGCCGCGCATGTCCTCCTCCTCCGCGTGGCGCTCCGTCCCTGCCAGCTCGTCCTCCCGCTCCGTCGGCTCCGGGTTCTCCATCATGTGCCTCCTTGGGCATCCTCGACAGTTGGCGGTTCTGTCCCCGCTGCGGCGCGCAGCTCACCTCGGCGGAGGAGGGGCTCGCCTGCCCCGAGTGCGGCGGGCGCTACTACGCCAACGCGAGCCCGGCGGTGCAGGGCCTGCTCGAGCGCGACGGCAGGCTGTTGCTGGGCCGGCGCGCGATCGAGCCGCGCCGCGGCCACTGGGACCTCCCGGGCGGCTTCCTGCGCGAGACCGAGGCGCCCGAGGACGGCCTCGTCCGCGAGTTCCTGGAGGAGACCGGCCTCGAGGTCGAGCCGGTGCGGATCCTGCGGATCGACATCGAGCCGTACGACGGCTCCCACGTCTTCTCGGTGACGTACCTCGTCCGCGGCGACGGCGAGCCGGCGCCCGCCGACGACATCGCAGAGCTGCGCTGGTTCGGCCCCGACGAGCTGCCCGAGATGGCGTTTCCCGCGCAGCAGCGCATCGTCTCCGAGTGGGCGAGCGGCCGCGGCCGCTGACCCGCCCGGCCGCCCGGGCCTGGGCTTCCCGGCTTCCAAAGATGGGCCGATCGGCTCATGCGCCCGTCCGCCGCACCCCCGATCATGGCGCCATGGAAGAGCACGGCACCCTGCACCGCATCGAGGACGACCTGTCCGAGACGTGGGTCGAGGACTGGGCGTCGGACGGCGTGCGGGCGATCGAGGGCTACCTCGCGAAGCACGCCGCCTTCCTCAGCTTCCTCGAGGACAGCTCCGCCTAGCCGTTTTCTGCGCCCGCGAGGCGGGAACTCCGGCCCCGATGGCCGGGTTCAAGCCGAGCTACCTCGTCAAGGGCCTGCCGGGCCACCCGCTGCACCCGCCGCTGACCGACCTGACGATCGGCAGCTACGCGTTCGCGACGATCGCCGCGGTCCTCGCGAAGGCCGGCGTCGCACAGCACGGCTTCGCGCATGCCTGGTGGCTGGCCCTGCTCGTCGGGCTCGGCGCGACCGTGCTGACCGCCGCGACCGGCTTCGTCGACTGGCTCTCGATCACCTGGGGCAGCGAGCTCTGGAAGACCGCGACGACGCACATGCTCGTGAACGTGGCCGCCGGCGCCTGCTTCCTCGTCGCGGCCGTGCTCGGGCACGGCGGCTACGTCGCCGGCGCGGTCACGACCGGCGCGTTCGTGCTGACGCTGGTCGGGTTCGTCCTGCTGACCGTCGGCGGCTGGCTCGGCGGCACGATCACGTTCGTGCACGGCATGCGGGTGCTCTCGCTGCCGGACGAGCCGGCGGCGCGCGCCGCGGTGCCGGTCGCGACGGAGGAGAAGGTGGAGGCTGCCGAGGGTTAGCCCTCGGCGAGCCCCAGCGACTTCTCGAGCGATCCCTTCGGCAGCGCGCCGACGGCGGACGCCTGCGGCTCGCCGTTCTCGAACAGCACCATGAACGGGATCGACTGCACGCCGTAGCGCATCGCGAGGTCCTGCTCCTCGTCGATGTTCACCTTGACGAGCTTCACGTCGTGCTCCTCGGCGATCCGGTCGAGCACCGGTGAGACGGCGTGGCACGGGCCGCACCACTCCGCCCAGAAATCGACGAGCACCTTGCCGTCGCTCTTCAGCACCTCGTTCTCGAAGGTCTGGGTCGTTGCTTGGGTTGCCATCGGTTCCTTTCCTGGGGTGGTCGTTCGTGCAACGCGCGCGCAGGCCCCATTCTTCCCGCTCGCTACGATCGCACGCATGTTCACCCCGCTACCGGACAAGCCGGATCATGCGGCTCTCGAGCTGGAGATCCTCGCCCTCTGGGAGCGGGAGGAGACGTTCGCGAAGCTGCGCGAGCGGAACCGCGGCGGGCCGAGATGGTCGTTCGTCGACGGCCCGGTGACGGCCAACAGGTTCGCGCTCGGCGTGCACACGGCGTGGGGGCGGACGCTGAAGGACGTCTTCCAGCGCTACAAGGCGCTGCGCGGCTTCGACCAGCGCTACCAGAACGGGTTCGACTGCCAGGGCCTCTGGATCGAGGTCGGCGTCGAGCGGTCGCTTGGCCTGAACTCGAAGCGGGAGATCGAGGAGTACGGCCTCGAGGAGTTCGCCCGGCGGTGCCGCGACGTCGTCGTGCGCTCGTCGGAGGCGCTGACGCGGGGGTCGCAGCGCCTCGGCCAGTGGATGGACTGGGGCAACGACTACTTCACGTTCAGCGACACGAACATCGAGTACATCTGGAAGTTCCTGAAGCTGGTGCACGGCCGCGGCTGGCTGTACATGGGTCACCGCTCGACGGAGTGGTGCCCCCGCTGCGGCACGTCGCTGTCGCAGCACGAGCTGACGCAGGCGGGCGTCTACCAGGACCGCTCCGACCCGTCGCTCTACGTCCGGTTCCCGCTGCTCGACCGCGAGGGCGAGTTCGTCGTCGTCTGGACGACGACGCCGTGGACGCTGCCTGCCAACGTCGCCGCCGCGGTGCATCCGGACGAGGAGTACGGTCGCCGCGAGAACGGCGAGTGGGTCGCGGTCGAGCTCTTCCCCGGCGACGCGTTCGTCGAGCGCAGGCGCGGCTCCGAGCTCGTCGGGTGGCGGTACCGCGGCCCGTTCGACGACCTGCCGCCGGGCTCGGCCGTGGAGCACCGGATCATCCCCTGGGACGACGTGACGATGGATCAGGGGACCGGCGTCGTGCACATCGCGCCGGGCTGCGGCGGCGAGGACTTCGAGCTCTCGAAGGTGCACGACCTCGCCGTGCTCACGCCGGTCGACGAGGCCGGGCGCTTCTACGACGAGTACGGCTGGCTGCACGGGCTGTCGACGACGGAGGCCGCCGACCAGATCGTCGGGCGGCTCGCCGAGACCGGCTTCCTCGTCGAGGCGGGGCTCGTCACGCACGCCTACCCGCACTGCTGGCGCTGCGACACGCCGCTGATCTTCCGGCTCTCCGACGACTGGTTCATCGGCGTCGACGAGATCCGCCCGACGCTGCTCGCCGAGAACGCGAAGGTCGAGTGGGTGCCCGAGTACATGGGCAAGCGCATGGACGACTGGCTGCGCAACATGGGCGACTGGAACATCTCGCGCCGCCGCTACTACGGCCTGCCGCTGCCCTTCTACCCGTGCGCGTGCGGGCACCTGAACGTGATCGGCTCGAAGGCCGAGCTGGCCGAGCGGGCGCTCGAGGGGGTCGAGCAGCTCGAGGAGCTGCGCCGGCCGTGGATCGACCGCGTGCCGATCCGCTGCGAGGCCTGCGGCGGGCGCGTCGAGCGCGTCCCCGAGGTCGGCGACGTGTGGCTCGACGCGGGCATCGTCCCGTTCTCGACGCTCGGCTGGGAGAACCCGGAGTGGATCCCGCAGGGCTACGCCACGGGCGCGGCCAAGGGCCTGACGAACGCCGACCTGCCGGATCACGCGTACTGGGAGACGTGGTTCCCCGCCGACTGGGTCTCCGAGATGCGCGAGCAGATCCGCCTCTGGTTCTACTCGCAGTTCTTCATGTCGGTCGCGCTCGTCGGCCGCTCGCCGTACAGGCGCGTGCTCGCCTACGAGAAGATGCTCGACGAGCACGGCCGCGAGATGCACGCGTCATGGGGCAACACGATCCCCGCCGAGGACGCGTTCGCGCAGATGGGGGCCGACGTGATGCGCTGGCAGTACTGCGCGCAGCCGCCGGACCGCAACCTGCTCTTCGGCTTCGGGCCCGCGCACGAGATCAAGCGCCGCCTGCTCACGTTCTGGCACTCGGTGAAGTTCCTGGTCGACTACGGGAACATCGAGGGCTTCGAGCCGTCGTGGGACGAGCTCGAGCCGGACGTCGAGCTGCGCCCGCTCGACCGCTGGCTCGTCGAGCGGACCAGGCAGCTCGTCGCCGAGGCGACCGCCGGCTACGAGGCGACGCTGACGGGCGAGGTCGTGCGCGCGTTCGAGTCGTTCGTCGACGACGTCTCGAACTGGTACATCCGCCGCTCGCGCCGCCGATTCTACGGCTTCGACGAGGCCGCGTTCCGCACGCTCTGGTACGCGCTCGTCCAGTCGCTGCGAGTGGTCGCGCCGCTGATGCCGTTCCTCGCCGACCACCTCTGGCGCAACCTGGTGCGGGGCGGGCCGGAGTCGGTGCACCTCGCGGGGTGGCCGGACCCGGTCGAGCCGGACCGCGCGCCGCTCGACGAGATCGCCGAGGTGCGGCGGATCGTGGAGCTCGGCCGGCAGGCGCGCTCGAGCTCGCAGCTGAAGCTTCGCCAGCCGCTGCGTCGCCTCGTCGTCGCGGGCGGCTCGCCGGTCGCCGGGACGCACGCCGACGAGATCGCCGACGAGCTGCGCGTGAAGGAGGTCACGTTCGGCGAGGTCGAGGCGTCGGAGCTGCGCGTGAAGCCGAACCTGCCGCTGCTCGGCCCGAAGCTGGGCGCCGCCCTGCGCGACGTGCGCGAGCGTCTCCAGCGCGGCGAGTTCGAGGCGCTCGACGGCGGCCGCTTCCGCGTCGACGGCCACGTGCTCGAGCCGGAGGAGGTGCTGGTCGAGCGGGTCGGCCGCGAGGGCTGGGCCGTCGCGAGCGAGGACGGCGTCACGGTCGCGCTCGACACGCAGCTCGACGACGAGCTGCTGCTCGAGGGCCGCCTCTACGACCGCGTCCACGAGGTGAACGTGCTGCGCAAGGAGACCGGCCTCGAGGTGACCGACCGCATACGGCTCTGGCTGCCCGACCCCGACCTACTCGAACGCTACGGCGACCGGATCGCCGCCGAGACGCTCGCCGTCGCGGTCGAGGCCGGCGAGCTGCGAATCGAGCGCGCGTGAGGCTCGCGGCGCCGGCGCTCGCGGCGCTGGCGCTGGCCGCGGCCGGCTGCGGCGGCGGCACGGCGAGGCCGTCCGGCGACCCGGGCGCGTTCGCGGTGCAGGTCGTGCGCCTGATCGTGCACAACGAGTACCGGCGGGCGTGGCGCGACCTCGACCCGGTCGACCAGCAGGTCGCGCCGCTCCGGGAGTACGTCGGCTGCGAGACGCGCAGCCCCGTGACGACGGTGCCGCTCGCGCTCCGGGTCGTACGCGTCCATGACGAGTCGGTCGGCCTCGGCAACGGGAGCTTCGTGCAGAGCAAGGCCGTCGACGTGCGCATCCGCTTCACCGGCGGGACGGTCGTGCACACCGTGCACGTCGTCGCCTCGGGCGGGAAGTGGACCTGGATCCTGCCGTCGTGGCGCTACCGCGACTACCACGCGAACACATGCCCGGGCGCCGCGACGCCGACCACGGTCGCCTGACGTCTAGAACGCGAGCTTGACGATCAGCACGATCGCGACGACCGCGAGCGCGAGGATCACGAGCGACGCGCCCGCGATCGTCACGCCGCCGAGCGCGAGCTTCGTCGGCAGCTTCGGCGCGCCCTCGCCGGAGAGCGCCTGCTCGAGCGTCCGCTCGACGTAGTCCTCGACCCGGCGCTCGAAGCGCGCGGCGATCTCGTCGGCGCGGCTCTGCGAGCGCGCCGGCTTCGGCTTCGGCGGGCGGTAGCCGCGCGCCTTCCCGTCGACCGCGACCTCGTAGATGTGCTCGTGCTGCACGTCCTTCAGGTCGCGCTGGCCGAGGTCGAGCACGGCGACGCCGTCGGGCAGGACGTTGCCGAGCAGGGCGCGGGTCGTCTCCGAGATGAGGATCTGGCCGCCGGTGCCGGCGCTCGCGATGCGAGCGGCACGAACGACGTCGAGACCGAGGTAGCCCTCGTCGCCGACGTGAGGCTCCCCGGTGTGCAGGCCCATCCGCACGCGCACCTCGTGCCCCTCGGGCCAGGGGTGGTCGCGCAGGGCGCGCTGCGCCTCCACCGCGGCCGCGACCGCGTCGCGGGCCCGTGCGAAGGAGAAGAAGAACGCGTCGCCCTGGGTGTCGACCTCGGCGCCGCCGTGCGCGCCGAACGCATCGCGTACGAGGCGGCGGTGGTCGCGGGAGACGACGCCGTACGCCTCGTCGCCGAGCTCCTGGAGGAGCCGCGTCGAGCCCTCGATGTCCGTGAACGCGAAGGTGACGGTGCCGGCGTGGGGCGCGCTCACGCGCGCAAACTTACCCTTGCGTCTCGGCGAGCGCGAGCTCGCGGCGCAGCTCGACCGGCAGCCGGAACTCGACGTCCTCCTCGACGAGCCCGTACGGCTCGATGTCGGTGACGCCGCGCCGCCGGAACCAGTCGCACACGCGCTGCACGAGCACCTCGGGCGCCGACGCGCCGGAGGTGATGCCGACGACGCCGTCGCCCGCCGCGAGCACCCACGCCTCGTCGATCTCCGTCTCGTCGTCGACGAGGTGGGCGGCGACGCCGTTCGCGCGCGCCACCTCCACGAGCCTGTTCGAGTTCGACGAGTTGCGCGAGCCGATCACGATCAGCAGGTCGATCGACGGCAGCATCTCCTTGACCGCCCACTGACGGTTCGAGGTTGCGTAGCAGATGTCCTCGCGCTTCGGCGCGCGGATGTCGGGGAAGCGGCGGCGCAGCGCCTCGATGATCTCGCCGGTCTCGTCCACCGACAGCGTCGTCTGCGTGACGTACGCCAGCTTCGTGCCGGCCGCGAACTCGAGCGACTCGACGTCGCCGGCCGACTCGACGAGCACGATCGCCTCCGGCGCTTCGCCCATCGTGCCGACCACCTCCTCGTGCCCCGAATGGCCGATCAGCACGATCGTGTACCCCTCGGACGCGTACCTGCGCGCCTGCACGTGCACCTTCGTCACGAGCGGGCACGTCGCGTCGATCGTGTTCAGCCCCCGGTCGGCGGCGTTCGCGTGCACCGACGGCGCGACGCCGTGCGCCGAGAAGACGACCGTCGCGCCCTCGGGGACCTGCGTCTCCTCGTCGACGAAGATCGCGCCGCGCGCCTCGAGGTCGCGGACGACGTGCGCGTTGTGGACGATCTGCTTGCGGACGTAGACGGGTGCGCCGTACAGGTCGAGCGCCTTCTCGACGGTCTCGACGGCGCGCTCGACACCTGCGCAGTAGCCCCGCGGCGACGCGAGGAGCACCTTCCTGACCATCGGCGGCCATCGTAGCCCCGGGAGATTCGGGTTCCGTGAGGGACCCGTTCGCGGCCCGGGAACGGAAAGAGCCCGCTGCTCGGGGGGTCGTCGCAGCGGGCTCCTCCTGATCGCTCACCGCGGCTATGGCCAGGAACGCGCGCCGCGGTTCGCATCGCCCAGTGCGAAGGACGGTACTCCCGGGCTGCGGGCGGGGAAATAGGCCGGGAGGCCCATCTTTGCAACCGGGGGGCGTAGCATTCGCGAGGCCCAGTGAGCCACGCAACCGAGACGGCCGTCTTCAACGCCCTGCCGTTCCTGCTCCTCGCGGCCGCGTACACGGCCGTGGCGGGAGCGCTCGCGCCCGTCCTCTGGCGTCGCCGCCGGCGGTCGCACCCCGTCGACTGGGCGGTGCTGCTCGTCTTCGCCGGCGTCGCCCTCGCCGGCGCCCTGCTCGGCCTCGTCGCGGCGGTCGACCGGCGTCCGCTCGGCGGGCACCTCTGGCTCTCGTTCGCGGCCGCGCTCGCGGCGCTCGTCCCGGTCGTCGTGCTGCTCGTGCGCTGGCGCGACCGCGCCTTCGTCGTCGGCGGCCTCGGCCGGACGCTCGAGGCGCAGGAGCGGGTGACGCTCCGCGACCGCGAGCTGTCGGCGGTCGCCGACATCTCGGCCGCGCTCGCACGCGCCCGGGACGCGCTCGAGGTCGCGCGGCCGCTCGTGCGCCACGTCGCAGAGCTGCTCGGGGTCGGCTTCGTCGCGGTCACCACCGTCGACGCCGACATGCTCCGGAGTCGGGGCGTGTACGCCGAGCTGCACGGCGTGCCGGCCGGCTGGTGGGGCGAGCTCGACCTGGACCTGCGCACGGAGCCGTCGGGGATCGCCAGCGCCGTGTTCGACGCGGCGCCGGTGACGGTCTTCGACGTGGGCAGCTCCACGCTGGTGAGCAGGCGACTCGCGCAGCTCGTCGGCGCGCGCAGCGGCGCGTGGGTGCCGATGATCGCCGGGGAGCGCGTCGTCGGTGTGATCGTGCTCGCGAGCACCGACGAGAAGCGCACCTTCTCGGGCGAGGAGCTGATGCTGCTCCAGGCGGTCGCGGCCGAGGCGGCGCTGGCGCTCGACCGCATCCGCTCGGCCGCGGCGCTCTCGGATGCGCTGGGACGCGAGCATGCGATCGCCGGGATCGCACGCCGGATCCGCGCCGAGCTGGAGCCGGACGCGGTCGTACGCGCGGCGCACGAGGAGCTGCGGCGCGCGCTCGAGGTCGACGCGGTGGAGCTCGACGTCGACGGCGAGCAGGCCGCCGTGCGCGTCGAGCGGGGCGCGCCGCTCGAGCCCGGCGAGGCGTTCCTGGTCGAGACCGTCGCGCACGAGGTGACCTCCGCGCTGCGGACCGCGCGCCTGCTCGCCGAGAACCGGCGCCGGCTCGAGCAGCAGGGTGCGCTGCTGCACGCCGCGCAGGCGGTGACGGGCGAGCTCGAGCTGGACGCGGTGCTCAACCGCCTCGTCTCGGAGGTGACCAAGCTGCTCGCCGCCGACGCAGCCGACTGCTACCTGCTCGACCGCGAGCGCGGGGTGCTGCGCTGCGCAGCGGTGCACGGCCTGGCCGGGGACGATCTGCTCGGGTTCGAGTTCCCGCTCGAGCACGGCGTTGCGGCCGCGGCGCTGCGCGAGGCCCGGCCGGTCGCGTCCGACGAGTACGAGGCGTTGCTCGACCCCGTCCCGCACCCGGCGTACGGCGGCTTCTCGCGCGCGCTCGTCGCGCCGATGGTCTGGGGCGGCGAGACGATCGGCGTGCTGGGGGTCGGGCTGCGCGACGGCGAGCGCACGTTCTCGCAGACCGACGTCGAGCTGCTGGAGGCGTTTGCATCGCTCGCATCGCTTGCGCTGCGGAACGCCGAGAGCTTCGCGGAGCGGTCGCGCCAGGCGCGTGTGCAGCGTGCCTTCTATCGCGTGGCGTCTCTGCTCGGGGAGCCTCTGTCGCCGTCGGGCACGTACGACGCGGCGGCGCACGCGGCGGCGGAGGCCCTCGGCGCCGACTTCGCGGCGGTGCTGGTTCAGGGCCGCGAGGGCCTCTCCGTCGTCGGCGGCCACGAGCTGCCGGCGGAGGTCGCGGCGCTGCGCGCGCCGCGGGTGCTCGAGGAGGCGGCGGCCGACGAGCAGCTGCTCGCCGCGCCGTCGCTCGCCGACGACGACCGCTTCGACCTCGCCTGGCGGCGCGCGCCGTTCGCGTCCCTGCTCGCGATCCCGATCGCGGGCGAGCCGCGCGGCGTTGCGCTCGTCTGCTTCCGGGCCCGGCATGACTTCGACCGAGACGACCTCGAGCTCGCGCGGCACGTCGCGAGCGCCGCGCGCGGCGCGCTCGAGCGCTCGCGCCTCTTCGAGGCGGAGAGGAGCGCGCGCTCGCTGTCGCAGCAGCTCGCGCGCACCGGCAGCGTGCTCGCGACCGAGCTCGACCCTGCCGCCGTCCTCAGCGCCGTCGTCGAGCAGGCGGCGGCGCTGCTCGGGGCCGACGCGGCCTCCCTGACGGCGGTCGAGGGAGACGAGCTGACCGTCGTCGCGGCCGTCGGCGCCGGTGCGGATGGTGCGCTCGGAGCGCGTGCGCCGGCGACGGCGTGGGTCGCCGGCGACGTGGTCGAGTCCCGGGCGCCTCTCGTGCTCGAGAGCTGCGCTGAGGACGATCCGGTCCCGCGCTCGGACCCGCTGCTTGCCGCGGGTCACCGCGCGTACCTCGGCGTGCCGCTCGCCGGCCCCGAGGGCTCGCTGCACGGCGCCCTCGCCGTCTACGCGTCCGCCGCGCGCACGTGGCGCGAGGACGAGGTGCAGGCGCTCCACGGGCTCGCGGCGAACGCGTCGGTCGCACTGACCAACGCGGAGCTGTACCAGCGGGTCGCGCTCGAGCGCGAGCAGAGCGTCGCGATCCTCGCCAACATCGCCGACGGCATCGTCGCCGTCGACCGCGACGGGCACGTCGTGCTCTGGAACCGGGCCGCCGAGGAGATCACCGGCGTTCCGGCGGCGGAGGCGATCGGCCGCGCGCCGGCGCAGGTGCTCCAGCGCGAGCTCGAGTCCGACGCCGGCGGCACCAACCGGCTGGTGGCGATCCCGCGAGGCGGCGGCGAGGTCTGGCTCTCGCTCTCGGAGGCGGTCATGCGCGACCCGTCCGGCGCCGTCGCGGGCAGGATCTTCGCCTTCCGCGACATCTCCGCGGAGCGGATCGTCGAGCAGATGAAGTCCGACTTCGTGTCGACGGTCTCGGTCGAGCTGCGCACGCCGCTGACCTCGATCTACGGCTTCGCGCGCACGCTCCTCCGGGAGGACGTCTCCTTCGGCGAGGCCGAGCGGCGCACGTTCCTCGAGTTCATCGCGCGCGAGTCGGAGCGGCTGACCGCGATCGTCGACGCGCTGCTCAACGTCGCGCGGCTGGACACGGGCGACCTCTCCGTCTCGCTCGAGCCGACGGACGTCGGGCGGATCGTCGGCGATGTCGTCGCGACCGCGGCCGCCGCGGAGCTCGACGGGCATCGCTTCGTGGCCGACGTCGGCGACGACGACGGCCTCGAGGCGCACGCCGACCCGGAGAAGCTGCGCCAGGTGCTCGACCAGCTCGTCTCGAACGCCGTCAAGTACTCGCCCGGCGGCGGCACCGTCGTCGTCTCGGCGCACCGCCGCGACGAGAGCGTCGAGGTCGCGGTCGCGGACGAGGGAGTCGGCATCCCGCTCGCGGAGCGGGAGCGGATCTTCTCGAAGTTCTACAAGGCCGCCGGCGCGCAGGGCGGCGGGACGGGGCTCGGCCTCTTCATCGCGCAGGGGCTCGTGCGCGAGATGGGGGGAAGCATCCGGGTCGACTCCCAGGAAGGGGAGGGGTCGCGCTTCGCATTCGACCTCCCGCTCGTCCCGGCGGGGATGGAAAACGCCTGAAGAGGGGAACATGACTGCGATGCCGACACGCGTGCTGGTGATCGACGACGAGTCGCCGATTCGTCTGCTCTGCCGGGTGAACCTCGAGGCGGAGGGGATGGAGGTGCTCGAAGCTGCCGACGGGCCGAGCGGGCTCGAGAAGGCCCGCTCGGAGCGGCCGGACGTGATCCTGCTCGACGTGATGATGCCGGGCCTCGACGGCTGGCGCGTCGCGGAGGAGCTGCTCGACGACGACCGCACGCAGTCGATCCCGATCGTGTTCCTGACGGCGCGGGCCGAGCTGCGCGATCGCGCGCGCGGGATCGACCTCGGCGGCGTCGACTACGTCACGAAGCCGTTCAACCCCG
>CAZBYA010000030.1:0-31463 GCA_964496175.1 uncultured Gaiellales bacterium
CCGGAGCCGGAGCCCGAGCCGCCGCCCGAACCGGAGCCGGAGCCCGAGCCGGAGCCGCCGCCCTTGCCCGCCGTCGACCCGCACGGGTGGCCGACGACGAAGGTCGAGCCCGGCCCGGCGGAGTCCGCGGTCTCGAGCAGGCCCCCGGCGGGGGTGCCGACGGAGGCGAACGTCTCCGCGCCCGGCTTCGTCAGCGCGGCGCCGGCCGCGGGGCCGCCGACGGTCGAGAGCGGCGTCGTGATCGTGATCACGTTCGTCGACGTGTCGATGGTGCCGGTCGCCGAGCCGACCGTGTTGTAGAACGTGCCGCCGGTCGGGCTCGTGTCGACGGTGCCGTAGCCGAAGTCGGCGGGGAGCGCCGTCGGGTTGCTCGGGTCGACCGACGACCCCGGCAGCTGGGCCGAGACGAAGTACTCGGTGCCGGCGTAGGTCCACGTCACGTACCAGACGTCGCCGTCCCCGGCGATGCCGGGCGTCCCGCCGGGGCCTCCGGAGAGGCTCTTGACGAGCAGCTCGGCGGTCAGGTTGCCGCCGGCGACGGAGAGGCCGCCCGCCAGGATGTCGAGCGACTGCCCGTTGTCGGTCGAGACGATCGGCGACGAGTCGCCCGCCGGGTCGGTGAAGAGCGTGCAGGCCGGGGCCGGCACGGTGTAGGACGCGGCGGCGGTCGCGCCGCCGCCCGGCGTGTACGCGCTGTTGCGGATGCTCGCCGCCATCTGCGCGACGTCGAACGAGCCCATCCCGGTCGCGAGGTCGTAGCCCGGCGTCGCCGGGTACGGGCCCGTGTCGCCGAGCGTGACGTCGTGGAAGCCGGCCTGGCCGTACTGCGCGTACAGGTCGGGCGACGCGAAGCCGAGCCCGTTCGCGTGCGCGCTCTCGAGCCGCGCCCAGGTGCCGAGCGCGAGCGGCGAGGCGAGGCTCGTTCCGCCGACCGCCGTCGGCTGGCCGCTGATGTAGACGTTGGCGCCGCTCGACGGGTCGGCGTCCATCGCGATGTCCGGCAGCGTCTTGCCTGCGCAGGCGACGGTCTCGACGCAGGCCGAGCTCGTCGGCGGCGCCACGCCCTGCTGCCAGTACGGCTGGTACTCGAAGGCGCTCGGGCCGCCGCCGCCGGCGAGCCAGGCGATCTCGTTGTTGTACGAGCCGTCGGAGTTCGTCAGGAGCGACGTGCCGCCCACTGAGACGACGTACGGCGACGACGCCGGGTAGTTGACATCCGGCACGCCGGCCGGCACGCCGTTGTTCGGCGCGAGCGGGCAGAAGCCGCCGGTGTCGCCGGACGAGGCGAACACCGTCTGCCCCTGCGCGGCGGCCTCGGCGAAGACCTGGTCCCAGGCGACCATCGCGCCGTCGAGGTACGCCTGGTACTCGCATTCGCCGAACGAGGCGCTACCGGCCTTCGCGAGGTCCTGCTGAGCGAACTGGTTGAACGCGAGCGCGATGTCGGAGTCGGTCAGCGAGGAGGCGCTGTAGATGTACAGGTGCTGCACGTCCTGCGCCATCCCGGTCGAGTACTGGGTGTCCATGTCCCACTCGCCGGCGTTGCCGGAGTTCTGCGGCGTCACCGGCCCGGTGTAGACCACGCTCGCCGCGACCTGGGGCAGCTTGTTCGCGGCTTCCTCCGTGCGCAGATCGGCGATCACGCCGGTCATGTCGCCCGAGCCGAAGATCGCGATCGAGGTCTGCGAGCCGGACGGCGTCGAGCCGACGTCGTAGGCCTTCCAGAAGTCCTGCGGGTTGTAGGTCGCCGGGTACGTCGGCACCGTGTCGCTCGGCGACGCGGCGAAGCGGTCGGGGAGCGGCACCGCCGGCAACGGCACGCTGCCGACGGACGGCAGCGGCAGGCTGCCGATCGTCGGGACGGGCAGGTTGCCGACGCTCGGCACGGTCACGCTCGTGCCGGTGGGCAGCGTGACCGTCGTCGGCGTGGCGCCGGCCGCGGTCGCGCTCCTCGTCACCGGGTGCGGCTGCATGACGGCCGCGTCGTTGAGGCCCAGCACCGAGAGGACGACGCCGCCGAGGCTCGCCGGCACCCGCGCGGCGGAGGAGTTGGCGTAGAACGCCTTGCCGCCGACCGTCCACTGCTCGAGCGTCGTGTCGAACGCGGACTCCGCCTGCTGCGCCGTCGCGGTGCCGGTGACGAAGAGCCGGTTCGCGGAGACCGCGACGTTGCCGAAGCCCTGGTCGCGCAGGTACGCCGCCACGCTCGAGGCCGCAGCGCTCGTCGGCGCATACGACGCCGCGAACTGCGCGGGCGTGAGGTGCGCGCCGGAGCGGATCGACGCCTGCAGCGCCGACTCGTCGCGGAGCCTCAGGGCGACCGAGATGCGGAGCGGCGTCGACGGCGCGAGCCGCCCGGCGGGCGTCCCCCGCAGTTGCAGGCCCTGTGTCCGGGTCGGCGTCCAGGACGCCCTCGAGGATGCCGAGGCGCCCGCGGCGGCGATCAGCGCCGCGGCGACCGCGAGCGCGAGCGCGCGACCAAAGCGAATCATCGATGGATCCCCCTTTGTGCCAGCAGTGACCGCGGCACGGCGCGTGGCGATGCGTTCTGCTCCCGACGACGTTCCACGGCGTGTGTGCCCGCTCAAACGGGCGAGGCCCGCTTTCGGGTACGGGTCCGCGACGTCCCGAGCCTGCTCGGCGACGCCGCGAACGTCTACACGCTCGACTGGTAGTTACGCGGGCTGCTTGACGATGCGGATGTAGGGCTTCGGCGAGTCCCACTCGCCGAAGAGCTCCTTCGCCTCGTCGTTCGAGACCGACCCGGAGATGATCACGTCGTTCCCGGGCGTCCACTGCGCGGGCGTCGACACCTTGTGCTTCGCAGTCAGCTGCAGCGAGTCGATCACGCGAAGCACCTCGTCGAAGTTGCGTCCCGTCGACATCGGGTAGACGAGGATCAGCTTCACCTGCTTGTCCGGGCCGATCACGAACACGTTGCGCACCGTCTGGTTGTCCGCGGGCGTGCGCGACTTCGCGTCGCCCGAGACGTCCGCCGGCAGCATCCCGTACAGCTTCGCCACCGCGAAGTCGGCGTCCGCGATGATCGGGTAGTTGGGAGCGGTGCCCTGCGTCTCCTCGATGTCCTTCGCCCAGCGCTCGTGGTCGTCGGCCGCGTCCACCGAAAGGCCGATGATCTTCACGCCGCGCCGGTCGAACTCCGGCTTGATCCGCGCCATGTACCCGAGCTCGGTCGTGCACACCGGGGTGAAGTCCTTCGGGTGCGAGAAGAGCACGCCCCAGGAGTCGCCGAGCCACTCGTGGAAGCGGATCCGGCCCTGCGTCGTCTGCGCCTCGAAGTCCGGCGCCGTCTGTCCGATCTGCATCGCGAGAGCCTACCAAGGCGGCTACTTCACGAAGTGAAGTAATGCGGCTAGGATCCCCCCATGCCGGAGGTGAGGATCCCGCCCGTCCTGCGCGGCGAGGCCGACGGGCAACGCTCGCTGCCGGTCGAGGCGGACACGGTACGCGAGGCCCTCGAGACGCTCGTCACCCGCTATCCCTCACTACGGGACCGGATCCTGGCGGGCGACGGGGTACCGCCGTTCCTGAACGTCTTCGTCGACGGCGAGGACATCCGGCTCGCGAGCGGCCTCGACACCGCTGTGGGCGCCGCCTCGACGATCCTGCTGTTGCCCGCGGTCGCCGGCGGCTGCTAGCCTGCTGGGCGATGCGCATGACACGCCCGATGTCGACGCTCTTCGTCCTTTCGGGCATCGTCTGCGCGCAACGCGCCTAGCCGGCCCACCCCGTCTTCCCGGTTAGGTGCTCTCGATAGGACGGGGCACGGCAGGCGATGAGCGCGTACTCGCTGCACTGCCGCGTCTGCGAGGAGGTCAGCCCGCCCGTGCCGCTGGACACGTGCGTCCGCTGCCACGGGCCGACCGACGTCGCGTACGACTGGGAGCGGGTGCGCCGGCACCTGACGCGCGAGTCGATCGCCGCGGGGCCGCCGTCGCTCTGGCGCTACCGGCGGCTGCTCCCGGGCGCGGCCCGCCTCGACTACGGGGCCGGCTGGACGCCGCTCGTCCGCTCCCCCCGGCTCTCGCGGCTGCTCGGCGTCGACCTGTGGCTGAAGCTCGAGGGCGCGAACCCGACGCTGTCGTTCAAGGACCGGCTCGCGACGGTCGCCGTGCAGGTGGCGCTCGACCACGGCGTGACGACGCTGTGCTGCTCGTCGACCGGCAACCTCGGCGACGCGGTCGCCGCGGCCGCCGCGGCGGCGGGCCTCGAGGCGATCGTGTTGGCGCCGGCGCGCACCGCCTCGGTCGGCGACACTGCGGCGGCCGCCGGCGCGCGCGTCTTCGCCGTCCGCGGCGGCTACGACGACTGCCGCATGCTCGAGGGCGAGCTGCGCGAACTGTTCCCGTGGGGGTTCGTCGGCGGCAACCTGCACCCGTACGCGGCCGAGGGCGCGAAGACGATCGCGTTCGAGATCGCCGAGCAGCTCGACTGGCGGCTCCCCGACGTCGTCGTCTGCCCGACCGGGACCGGGGTCCTCCTCTCCAAGCTCGGGCAGGGGTTCGCGGAGACGCACGCGACGCGGCTGGCGACCGGCGCGGCGCCGCGCTTCGTCGGCGCCCAACCGCTCGGGGCGAATCCGATCGCGTCCGCCTACGCGGACGATCGCGGCATCTCGCGCGTCCGTCCCGACACGCGCATCTGGTCGCTGGCGGTCGGCGACCCGGCGTTCGGCGAGCTGGCGATCGGCGCGGCCCGCTCCACGGGCGGCGCGATCGTGTCCGTTCCCGAGGACGAGGCGGGCCGGTTCGCCGACCTGCTCGCGCGCGAGGCCGGCGTACTCGCGGACATCGCGGGCGGCGTCGCGCTGGGAGCGCTCGCCGACGCGGTCGCCACGGGCGCGATCGAGCGAGGGGAACGCGTGGTGCTCGTCGTCACCGGTGCCGGGGTCAAGCCGCACGGTCAGCGCGCCAGTCCGGACCCGGTGGAGGTCGAGCCCGACCTCGACGCGCTCCTCCGCGCCCTCGGCGTCGACAGTTAGCTAGAGGCTTGATGTGAAACGTCGACCGCCCCTGGCTGGTGGCTCAGACGCGGCGCATCTCGCCCGGGTCGGGCTTGCCCGTAGTCCCTGCTACGCGCTGCGCCCGCCCCATGCAAGCTGCTTGGTCTGAGCCATCCCCAGGGGCAGCCAGCTCCACATCAAGCCTCTAGAGCGACGCCGCGTCGAAGCGGCCGGGGTGCTCCGCCTCGAAGGCGGCGATCTCCGCCTCGCGGGCGAGCGTGCGCGCGACGTCGTCGAGGCCGTGGACGAGCGTCTCCCGGTCGTACGGGTCGAGCCGGAAGCGCACGTTGAGGCCGTCCGGATGGCGGATCTCCTGCCGCTCGAGGTCGACGACCAGCTCGTTCCGCCGCGCGACCGCCTCCCGGACCGCGGCGAGCTCGTCCGCCGGCACGACGACGGGCGCGAGCCGCGACTTGACGGCGTTCGAGCGGAAGATGTCGGCGAACGAGGGCGCCAGCACCGCCTCGAAGCCGTAGTCGGCCAGCGCCCACGCCGCGTGCTCGCGCGAGGAGCCGCAGCCGAAGTTGCGGCCGGCGACGAGGATCGACGCCCCCCGCGCCTCCGCCCGGTTCAGCTCGAACGCAGGGTCCTGCATCCAGTCGTGGAAGAGGAACGCGCCGTAGCCGGTGCGCTCGATCCGCTTCAGGAACTGCTTCGGGATGATCTGGTCGGTGTCGACGTCGGAGCGGTCGAGCACGGCGACGCGGCCCTCGACGCGCGGCAGCGGCTTCACTGGAGCTCCCGCACGTCGGTGAAGCGGCCGGTGACGGCGGCGGCGGCGGCCATCGCCGGGCTGAGCAGGTGCGTGCGCGCGCCGGCGCCCTGGCGCCCCTCGAAGTTCCGGTTCGAGGTCGACGCGCAGCGCTCGCCCGGCGCCAGCACGTCGGGGTTCATGCCGAGGCACATCGAGCAGCCCGCCCTGCGCCACTCGAAGCCGGCGCGCTCGAACACCTCGCGCAGTCCCTCGTCCTCCGCCAGGCGCTTCACCTGGGCCGAGCCCGGGACGACGATCGCCTGCACGCCGGCCGCGACCCGGCGGCCGTCGACGATGCGGGCGGCGGCACGCAGGTCCTCGATGCGGGCGTTCGTGCACGAGCCGATGAAGACCTTGTCGACGCGGACGTCGACGAGCGGCGTGCCGGGCGCGAGGTCCATGTAGCCCAGCGCGCGCTCGACCGCCGCGCGCTCGTCCGGGTCGGAGAACTCGGCGGGGTCGGGGACGCGCCCGTCGATCGGCGCCACCATCCCGGGGTTCGTCCCCCACGTCACCTGCGGGCGGAGCCCGGAGACGTCGACGTCGACGACGCGGTCGAACGTCGCGCCGTCGTCGGTGCGCAACGCGCGCCAGCGGTCGAGCGCCGCCTCCCAGGCCGCGCCCTGCGGTGCGGCGGGACGGCCCTCGAGGTACGCGAACGTCGTCTCGTCCGGCGCGACCAGCCCGGCGCGCGCGCCCGCTTCGATCGACATGTTGCAGACGGTCATCCGCCCCTCCATCGACAGTGCCTCGACCGCCGAGCCGGCGTACTCGACGACGTGGCCCGTGCCGCCCGCCACGCCGAGCCGGCCGATCGCACCCAGCACGAGGTCCTTCGCGCTCAGCCCGAACGGCAGCTCGCCCGCGAACCGGACGAGCATCGTCCGCGGCCGGACCTGCGGCAGCGTCTGCGTCGCGAGCACGTGCTCGACCTCCGACGTGCCGATCCCGAACGCGAGCGCGCCGAACGCGCCGTGCGTCGACGTGTGGCTGTCGCCGCAGACGATCGTCATCCCCGGCTGCGTCAGGCCGAGCTCCGGCCCGATCACGTGGACGATGCCCTCGCGCCCGCTGCCGGTCGCGAACAGGCGGACGCCGAACTCGTCGCAGTTGCGCCGCAGCGCCTCCAGCTGATCGCGCGCGAGCGGGTCCGTGATCGGCCCGTCGGTCGTCGGCACGTTGTGGTCCATCGTCGCGACGGTCAGGTCGGGACGGCGGACGGGGCGGCCGGCGAGCCGCAGCCCCTCGAACGCCTGCGGGCTCGTCACCTCGTGCACGAGGTGCAGGTCGACGTAGAGGAGTGCGCGGCCGTCGGCCTCGCCGATCGCGTGCGCGTCCCAGAGCTTCTCGGCCAGCGTGCGTCGATTCACCGCTCCGCCTCCGCCGCGTAGGAGCCGAACACGCGCAGCTCGCGCGTGCCGGCGCGCAGCTGCCGGAACGCGTCCCGCAGCGGCTGGTCGAAGAGGTGGCCGTCGACGATCGCGTCGAAGCGGTACCGCCACGGCGCGTCCGGCAGCGGGCGCGAGACGAGCTGCACGAGGTTGACGCCGTGCTGCGCGAACGGGCCGAGCGCGCGGAAGAGCGCGCCGGGTCGGTGGTCGGTGACGAACGAGACGGCGGTGCGCCAGCCCTCGGCGCCCGCGACCTGCGTGTACGGCGCGACGGCGACGAAGCGCGTGAACGCGGCGGGCTTGTCCCCCACGTCGGCTGCGAGCACGGCGAGCCCGTACACCGACGCCGCCTCGGCGCCCGCGATCGCCACCTGCGCGGGATCGCCCGCCTCCGCGACCTCGCGCGCCGCATCGGCCGTCGTCGCGGCGGGGACGAGCTTCACGTCCCAACCGCGGAGGAGGGTCTTGCACTGCTCGAACGCGGCCGGGTGCGACCTGACGACGCGCACCCGGTCGAGGCGCGCGCCCGCGACGCCGGCGATGCAGTGCGTGATCGGCAGCGTCGCCTCGCGGACGATCGAGAGCGGCGAGCGAAAGAGCAGGTCGTGCGTCTCGGCGATCGGCCCGATCAGCGAGCTCTCGATCGGCAGGACGCCCAGCGAGACGTCCGTCGACGCGGCGGCCTCGACGACGGCGGCGAAGCTCGCGAGCCCGACCGCGACGCCGTCGGGGGCGAGCACGCCGGCGGCCGCGTTCGAGTGACTGCCCTCGGGGCCGGGATAGCCGACGACGACGCTCATCTGCTCTCGTAGGCGAGGCGCGTCGGCAGCCCGCAGCGCGCGCAGTACGTGCGGGCGGCGCCCTTGTGCGCGGCACGTACCTGCGGCACGGGCACCGGGCAGGCGCAGACGTTGGACGACCGGTCGCCCGCCGTCCACTGCTGCGGGACGACGTCCGGGGTCAGGATGTTGCTGTCCATGCTTCCTCCTGCGTGGGGTCGGTGCGGCGGAGCGCGGCGAGGACCGCGTCCGTGAACTCCTCGGTCGTGGCCGAGCCGCCGACGTCGGGCGTCGGCGCCGTCGCGAGCGCGCCCGCGACCGCGTGCTCGACCGCGCGCGCGAGGTCGGGCCGAGCGAGTGCGTGCTCCAGGCAGAGCGCGAGCGAGCGCAGCATCCCCGTCGGGTTGGCGACGCCGAGCCCGGCGATGTCCGGCGCGGAGCCGTGCACGGGCTCGAAGATCCCGGGGCCGCCGTCGGAGAGGCTGGCGGACGACGCGAGCCCGAGCCCGCCGGTGACGGCGGCGGCGACGTCGGAGAGGATGTCCCCGAACGTGTTCTCGGTGACGATCACGTCGAACCGCTCGGGGCTCGCGACCAGCTCCATCGCGACGCTGTCGACGAGGGCGTGCCGCACGGAGACGTCGGGGTAGTCGGCCGCGAGCTCGCTCACGACACGCCGCCACAGCCGCGAGGTGTCGAGCACGTTCGCCTTGTCGACGGAGCACAGCTCGCCGCGGCGCGAACGCGCGAGCCGGAACGCGCGGCGCACGACGCGCTCGATCTGGGACGGGTGGTACTCGAGCGTGTCGAACACCGTGCCGTCGTCACGGACGCCGCGGTGGCCGAAGTAGAGCCCGCCCACGAGCTCCCGCACGATCACCAGGTCGACGTCGCCCTCGGCGGCCGGCCGCAGGTTCGCGAAGACGTCGAGCGCCTGCCGCAGGCCGAGCAGCCCGGCCTCCGGCCGGACCCCGCCTCCCTCCCACTGCGGCCCGCCGACGGCGCCGAGCAGCACGGCGTCCGCGGCGCGACATGCGGCGAGCGTGTCGGGCGGCAGCGGGTCGCCGCAGGCGTCGATCGCCGCGCCGCCGAAGCGCCGCTCCTCGACCTCGACCTCCACGGGCAGCTCGGCGAGCACGCGCAGCGCGGCGGCCGCCACCTCAGGCCCGATCCCGTCGCCGGGCAGGCAGACGACGCGCATCATGCGCTCACCCCGAGCCCGGCGAGCAGCGCGTCGAGGTCGGCGTCGATCTCCGTCCCCGCGCGCGCGTCCAGCAGCTGCGGCGTCTTCAGCCCGGTGCCCGTCACGAGCACGACGACGCGGTCGCCCTCGCCGACGTCGCCGCGGCGGGCGGCCGCGCGGAGCGCCCCGAGGGCGACCCCCGCGGCGGACTCGCCGAAGACCCCGGTGAGCGACGCGAGCAGCGACATGTTCGCGCCCACGTCCTCCTCCGGGACGGCGAAGATCGCGCCGCCCGACGTGCGCGCCGTCGCGACCGCGAGGTCGCCGTCGGCGGGCGCGCCGATCGCGAGCGAGTGCGCGACGGTGTCGGGCCGAACGGGCGAGACGGGCCGCTCCTCGTCGAACGCGGCGGCGACCGGCGCGCACCCGGCCGCCTGGCCGCCGTACAGCCGCGGCGGCGCGCCCTCGACGAGCCCGAGTCGGCGGAACTGCTCGAAGCCCTGCCAGAGCTTCGTGAAGAGCGAGCCGGAGGCGACGGGCGCGAAGACGGCGTCCGGCAGCTCCCAGCCGAGCTGCTCCGCGATCTCGAACGCCAGCGTCTTCGACCCCTCCGCGTAGTAGGCGCGCAGGTTGACGTTCACGAACGCCCAGTCGACCTCACCCGCCAGCTCGACCACGAGCCGGGAGCAGTCGTCGTAGCTGCCGTTGACCGCGTAGAGCTCCGCGCCGAAGGCGGCGCTCGTGAGCATCTTCTCCGGCTCGACCGTCGCCGGGTACAGCACGACCCCGCGCAGGCCGAGCGCGGCCGCGCGCGCGGCGACGGCGTTGCCGAGGTTGCCGGTCGACGCGCAGGCGAGCGTGTCGGTGCCGAGCTCACCCGCCTTGGCCGCGGCGACCGCGACCACGCGGTCCTTGAAGGAGTGCGTCGGGTTCGCGTGGTCGAGCTTGAGCAGCACCTCCCCCACGCCGAGCGCCCGCGCCAGCCGGGGCGCGGGGACGAGCGGCGTCCAGCCGGGCCCGGCGTCGGCGTCGGGCGGCGCGGCCGTCGGCAGCAGCGACTCGTACCGCCAGAGCGACCGCGGCCCGGCGGCGATCCGCTCGCGCGAGGTTGTTCGCGCCACCTCACCCCAGTCGTAAACCGGCTCGAGCGGCCCGAAGCAGCGCACGCAGACGCCGCTCGCGACGGCGGGGTACTCCTTCTCGCAGACACGGCACCTGAGGGCCTCGACGCTCATCGGTTCCTACAATACTTTCCAAAGTGAAGTGTCAGCGGGGCACCGACCCCCGGGCGCAGCCGCGACCTGGGGTCGCTGCAGCTCACCCTGCGGCAGGCTCGCTGCGCAGATGTCGCAGCCCGCCCGGGGATCGGGTTCGTCGCGGCGGCCACCATCAGCAGGTGACGGCTCCCTGGGAGGCGGAGCCGACGGCCGCCGCGTACTTGGCGAAGACGCCGGTCGTGTAGCGGGGCACGGGCGGCCGCCACTCGGCCCGACGGCGCGCGAGCTCCGCGTCGTCGACCGCGACGTCCAGGCGGCGCGCCTCGACGTCCACCGTGACCTGGTCGCCGTCGCGCAGGAGCGCGATCGGCCCGCCGCTCGCCGCCTCGGGGGCGACGTGGCCGACCATCAGCCCGTGCGTCGCGCCGGAGAAGCGGCCGTCCGTGACGAGCGCGACCTGGTCGCCGAGCCCGGCGCCGACGAGCGACGCGGTCACGTGCAGCATCTCGCGCATCCCCGGCCCGCCGGCCGGGCCCTCGTAGCGGATGACGACGACGTCGCCCGGCCGGATCGCGCCCGCCTTGACGCCGGCGAAGCACTCCTCCTCGGAGTCGAAGACGCGGGCGGGCCCGGTGTGCAGGAGCCGCTCGTGGCCGGCGAGCTTGACGACGGCGCCGTCGGGCGCGAGGCCGCCGCGCAGGATCGCGAGCCCGCCGGTCGGCTTCAACGGGGTGTCCCAGCGGACGACCACCTGCTGCCCCGGCTGCTCGAACGCGCGGTCGGCGACCTCGCGGAGGGAGCGGCCGTCGACGCCGCGAGCGTCCTCGTGCACCAGCCCGGCGTGGACCAGCTCGCGCGCGACGAGCGACGTGCCGCCAGCCCTATAGAGGTCGGTCGCGACGAAGCGGCCGCCCGGCTTGATGTCCGCGACGATCGGCGTGCGCGCCGCGATCGTGTCGAAGTCGTCGATCGTCAGCTCGATCCCCGCCTCGTGCGCGATCGCGAGCAGGTGCAGGACGGCGTTCGTCGAGCCGCCCGTCGCGGCCACGGCGGCGATCGCGTTCTCGATCGACTCCCGCGTCAGCACCTGCGACGGCCTGACGTCGTTCTCGACCAGCTCCATCGCCAGCCGGCCCGCGCGCACCGCGGCCGCCGGCTTGCCCGGGTGCGCGGCCGGGATCTCGTTCAGGCCGCGCTCGCTGACGCCGAGGAAGTCGAGCGTGGTCGCCATCGTGTTGGCGGTGAACTGGCCGCCGCACGCGCCGGCGCCCGGGCACGCGACGCTCTCGAGCGCGTGCACCTCCCCCTCGCTCATCGTCCCCGCCGCGTGCGCGCCGACCGCCTCGAACACGTCCTGGACGGTGACGTCGCGCCCGCGGTGGCGGCCGGGCGCGATCGAGCCGCCGTAGAGGACGAGCCCCGGCAGGTCGAGCCGCGCGAGCGCCATCACGGCGGCCGGGATCGTCTTGTCGCAGCCGACGAGGCAGACGAGGCCGTCCAGCAGGTGGCCGCGCGCGACGAGCTCGATCGAGTCGGCGATCACCTCGCGCGAGACGAGCGACGCGCGCATGCCGGTCGTCCCCATCGAGACGCCGTCGGAGACGGAGATCGTGTTGAACTCGATCGGTGTGCCACCGGCCTCGCGGATGCCCTGCTTGACGTAGCGCGCGAGCTGACGCTGGTTGAGGTTGCACGGCATCGTCTCGATCCACGTCGTGGCGACACCGACGAGCGGCTTCGCGAGGTCGGCGTCGGTGAAGCCGACCGCCTTCAGCATCGCGCGGGCGGGCGCGCGGTCGACGCCGTCGGTGAGCGCGGCGCTCCGCCGCTTGGCGGGGCTGCTCGTCCGGTAGACGCTCATGCGACGCTCGCTCCTGTCTGCGCCACCTCGAGCGGCAGCACGGTCGTGTCGGGGTGGGTGGCGCGGAGCTCGTCGACGACGCCGGCGACGTCCTCGGCAAGCGCCCAGACGACGACGGACGGCCCCGAGCCGGAGAGCGTCACGCCGACGGCGCGCGCCGGGGGCCGCTCGCGCAGCGTCCGCAGCAGCGGCGCCGACGCGAGCCGGTAGGACTCGTGCAGCCGGTCGGCGAATGCCTCGCCGAGCAGGTCGCCGTCGCGGGCGGCGATGGCCGCGCCGAGCAGCGCCGCCGCCGCCGCCGAGGCGGCGGCGTCCTCGTGCTTGACGGTGAACGGCAGCGCCGAGCGCGAGCCGCGGGTGCTCGTCCGCTCGGCCGGGACGACGAGCACGGAGGCGAGGGGCAGGTCGCCTGCCAGGCGCCGCGCCTCCACCGCAGCGCCGTGGTGCCAGGTGACGCACACGCCTCCGAGCAGGGCGGCGGCGAGGTTGTCGCCGTGCCCCTCGAGCCGCTCGCCGAGGGCGAGCAGCTCCTGCGGGGTCCTCGGCGTCCCCGCCGCGGCGGCGCCGGCGACGAGCCCGAGCGCGATCGCGCTGGCGCTCGACCCGAGCCCGCGCTCGAGCGGGATCCGGTTGACGAAGCGGAAGCGGCGTCCCTGCGTCGGCGCAAGGAGCGAGAACGCGCGCAGCGTCAGGTGCGCCGCGTCGCGCGGCAGCTCGTCGGCGCCCTCCCCCTCGATCTCGACCGTCGGCGCGCTGCCGTTCGGCTCGACGGCGAGCTCGTTCCAGAGGTCGAGCGCGGCCGCGGCGCAGTCGAAGCCGGGGCCGAGGTTCGCGGTCGAGGCCGGCGCGCGGGCGTGGATGATCACGCGAGCGCCTCCAGGATCGCCTCGACGCGCGGCTCGACGGCGGGGGTGCCGGACTCGGCGACGGCGTCGGCGTCCTTCAGGCCGTGACCGGTGACGATGCAGACGGCGACCGACCCCTCCGCCGGCTGCGCCCGCCGGAGCGCCGCGAGGCTCGCGGCGGAGGCGGGCTCGCAGAAGACGCCCTCGAGCTCGGCGAGGTCGCGCCACGCGCTGCGGATCTCGTCCTCCGAGAGCGTCCGCACCTCGAGCCGCCCCGCCGACTCGAGCTCCGCGATCTCGTCCGCGTGCGCCGGCGTGCCGATCCGGATCGCCGACGCCCACGTCGTCGTCCGCTCCGCCGCCTCGCCCGCGACGAGGCGCGGCCGCACGCCCGCCTCGTCGAGGCCCCTCGCGA
The DNA here is from genome assembly GCA_964496175.1 of uncultured Gaiellales bacterium. Taxonomy (GTDB): domain Bacteria; phylum Actinomycetota; class Thermoleophilia; order Gaiellales; family Gaiellaceae; genus PALSA-600. The sequence continues at coordinate 13,469 of CAZBYA010000030.1, forward strand.
CCGCGCACGAGTTGCCGCCGCCGCCGAAGGGCAGCGTCACGACGTCGGGAGCGGCGCCGAGGTCGTCGAGCACCTCGCGCACGACGGTCGCCTGCCCTTCGATCCGGTCCGGGTTCAGCGAGTTGACGAGCGCGAAGCCGTCCTCCGCCGCGAGCTCGCGGCAGCAGCGGAGCGCGTCGTCGAAGCTGCCCGCGAGCTCGAGCAGCGTCGCGCCCGCGGCACGCGCCTGCGCGCGCTTCGCGCTCGCGGTCGCGCCGCGCGGCGTCAGCACCACCGCCCGCAGCCCCGCGCGCGCCGCGTACGCCGCGGCCGACGCGGCCGTGTTCCCGGTGGAAGCGCAGACGACGGTGTGCGCGCCGCGCTCGGCCGCCCGGCCGACGGCCACCGCCATCCCGCGGTCCTTGAAGCTGCCGGTCGGGTTCAGCCCCTCGCACTTCAGATGCACGCGCACGCCGAGCTGCTCGGACAGCCGCGCCGCCGGCACGAGCGGGGTCGCGCCCTCGCCGAGCGTCACGCCCATCCCAGCTCCACCACTCCGCGCTCCGAGATCACCGGCAGGGAGACCGGGCGCCGGCGGACGTCGGGCAGCGCGCCGATCGCGTCGAGCGCCTCGTCGAGCGCGCCCTGCGGCGCCTCGTGCGTGACCACGTGCAGCGCGGCGCCGTTGCCGTTCGCGTGCTGGATCAGCCGCGCCACCGAGATCTCGCGCTGCGCGAGCTCGTCGGCGACCTGGGCGAGCATGCCCGGGCGGTCGGCGACCGAGACGCGGAAGTAGGAGGGCGAGCGGCTCTCGCCGCGCGGCAGCTGCGGCAGCTCGCGCCAGGCGGCGTCGTTGGCGAGGAAGCCCGTGCCCATCGTGCCCAGCACGCCGACCGTGTCGGCGATCACCGCGGAGGCGGTCTCGATCCCGCCGGCGCCCGGGCCCTCGAGCGTGATCTCGCGGATCGCGTCCCCCTGGAGCATCACCGCGTTGAACGCGCCGTCGACCTTCGCGAGCGGGTGCTGCGCATCCACCAGCGCAGGCTTGACGCGAACGTCGACGTGGCCGTCGACCAGCCGGGCGGCGCCGACGAGCCGGATCACCATGTCGAGCTCGCGGGCGGCGGCGACGTCGAGCGGGTCGATGTGCTCGACGCCGCTGTACTCGACGTCGGCCAGGCAGACGCGTGAGTTGAAGGCGACGGTCGCGAGGATCGCCATCTTCGCCGCGGCGTCGGCGCCCGAGACGTCGTCCGTCGGGTCGGCCTCCGCGTAGCCGCGCGTCTGCGCCTCGGCGAGGGCCTCGTCGTACGTGCGCCCCGACTCCATCTCGGTCAGCAGGAAGTTGGTGGTGCCGTTGACGATCCCGAGCACGCGGTGGACGTTCGTGACGACGAGCGCCTCCCGCAGCACCTTGATCACCGGGATCGCCGCGCACACGCTCGCCTCGAACCGCAGCTGCACGCCCGCGTCGGAGGCGGCGGAGAAGAGCTCGGCCGCGTGACGTGCGACGAGCTGCTTGTTCGCGGTGACGACGTGCTTGCCGCGCCGCAGGAGCTCCAGCACGAGCGTGCGGGCGGGCTCGACGCCGCCCATCACCTCGGCGACGACCGCGATCGAGGGGTCGTCGACGATCGCCGAGACGTCGTCGGTGAGCACGCCCGCGGCGGGCGGGTAGTCGCGCTCCTTCGCGAGGTCGCGGACGAGCGCCCTGACCACGCGCAGGCGGTGCCCCGTCGCGCGCTCGATGTCGTCCGCCTGCTCCGTCAGCAGGCGGTTGACGGACGAGCCGACGGTGCCGTAGCCGAGCAGGCCGACCGGGACGTCAACCGACGCCATGGACCTCCTCGACCCGCCGGTTCAGCTCGCGCAGGCGGGCCCCGACCTGCTCGATCTGCGTCTCCGCGAGCTTCGCCCGGTACCGCTCGAGGCTCGGCTGCCCGCGATCCATCTCGGCGATCCACTCGCGCGCGAAGGAGCCGTCGCGGATCGCGCCGAGGGCGGCGCGCATGTTCTCGCGGACGTGTTCGTCGACGATCTTCGGCCCGACCGTGTGCGATCCGTACTCGGCGGTGTCGGAGATCGAGTAGTGCATGCGCTCGATCCCGCCTTCCCAGATCAGGTCGACGATCAGCTTCAGCTCGTGCAGGCACTCGTAGTACGCGACCTCCGGCTGGTAGCCCGCCTCGACCAGCGTCTCGAAGCCCTGCTGGATCAGCTGGGTGACGCCGCCACAGAGGACCGCCTGCTCGCCGAACAGGTCCGTCTCGGTCTCCTCGGCGAAGGTCGTCTCGACCATGCCGACGCGACCGGCGCCGATCGCGGCGCCGTAGGCGAACGCGAGCTCGCGGGCGTGGCCGCTCGCGTCCTGGGCGACGGCGACGACGGCGGGCGTGCCGTAGCCCTCCTGGTAGAGCCGGCGCACGATGTGGCCCGGCCCCTTCGGCGCGACCATGACGACGTCGTGGCCGCGCGGGGGCGCGATGCGGCCGTAGTGGACGTTGAACCCGTGGGCGAAGAGCAGCGCCGCGCCCTCCGCCAGGTTCGGCGCGACCTCGTCCGCCCAGAGCGCGGGTTGCGCTCCGTCCGGCACGAGGAAGACGACCACCTGCGCGCCCCGCACGGCCTCCGCCACCGTCCGCACCGTCAGCCCGGCGTCCTCGGCGGCGGACCACGATTGGCTGCCCGGCCTGAGGCCGACCTCGACCTCGACGCCGGAGTCGGCGAGGTTCAGCGCGTGCGCGTGGCCCTGGCTGCCGTAGCCGAGCACGGCGACCTTGCCGTGGAGGAGCTCGGTGTTGCCGGTGGTGACGATCTCGGCCATGGGGTGTCCTTTCGGTCAGACGACGTGAGACGGGATGCGGCGCCGGGAGGCGCTGGGACGGCGAACGCCGATGCGGCCCGTGCGCGCGAGCTCGCGCATCCCGAACGGGCGGACGAGCTCCTGGAACGCCTCGATCTCCTCCGGGCGCCCGACGACCTCGAAGGTGATCGCGTCGCGGCCGACGTCGGCGACGCGACCGCCGGCGGCCTGCGTGAGCGCGAGCAGCTCGCCGCGGCGCTCGCCGGGGACGGCGACGGTGACGAGTGCGAGCTCCCGCTCGACCGCCTCCTCCGCGACGAGCTCCGTCACCCGGAGCACGTTGACGAGCTTGTGGATCTGCTTCTCGATCTGTTCGAGCGAGTCCTCGCTGCACTCGACGCGCAGCGTCAGGCGGGAGATGCCGGGACGCTCCGTCGGGCCGACCGCGAGGCTCTGGATGTTGTAGCCGCGCCGCGCGAACAGCTGCGACACGCGCGCGAGCGCGCCCGGCTTGTTCTCGAGGCGGACGGAGAGCGTGTGCGAGGTCACGCGACCGCCTCTTCCGGCGCCTCGATCACGTCGACGGCGGCCGCGCCGGCGGGCACCATCGGGAAGCAGTTCTCCTCCGGGTCGCAGCGGACGTCGACGACCGCCGTGCGTCCGGCCGAGACCGCCGCCTCGAGCGCGGGCTCGAGCCCGTCCTCGTCCTCGACGGTGAAGCCGGCGCAGCCCATCGCCTCGGCGAGCTGCGCGTAGTCCGGCACCTGGTGGGTGAGGTGCGTGCTCGCGAGGCGCTGGTCGTAGAAGAGCTCCTGCCACTGGCGCACCATCCCGAGCCAGCCGTTGTTGATCACGACCGCGACCACGGGCAGCCGCTCGAGCGCCGCCGTCGCGAGCTCCTGGCACGTCATCTGGAAGCACCCGTCGCCGTCGATGCAGACGACGGTCGCGTCGGGCCGCGCCGCCTTGGCGCCGATCGCCGCGGGGAGGCCGTAGCCCATCGTGCCGAGGCCGCCCGAGGTGATGAACGAGCGCGGCGCGTCGCACACGAGGTACTGCATGGCCCACATCTGGTGCTGGCCGACCCCGGTCGTCCAGATCACGTCCTCGTCGCGCGACGCGGCGAGGTCGCGCAGCGCCTCGACGGCTGCCTGCGGCTTCAGCGCGCCGCCGCGGCCGTAGCGGTACGGGAACGCGGCGCGCCACTCCTCGAGCTCGCGGAGCCAGGCGTCGTGGCGGGGCGGGTCGAGGCCGCGCAGCGCCTCGACGAGCTCGGCGAGCGCGAGCTTCAGCGGGCCGACGACGGGGATGTCGGCGCGGCGGATCTTGCCGACCTCGGCCGCGTCGATGTCGAAGTGGATCACCTTCGCGTCGGGCGCGAACGCCGAGACCTTGCCGGTGACACGGTCGTCGAAGCGCGCGCCGACCGCGATCACGAGGTCGGACTTGTTCAGCGCCCAGTTCGCGTACTTCGAGCCGTGCATCCCGGGCGCGCCGTAGTTCAGCGGGTGCGAGTCGGGTAGGCACCCCTTCCCCATCAGCGTCACGACGGAGGGCAGGTCGGCCGCGTCCACCAGCGCGAGCAGCTCGGCGCACGCGTCGCCGTTCAGCACGCCGCCGCCGGCGTAGACGATCGGCCGCCGCGCCTCGGAGATCGCGCGCGCCGCCTCGGCCACCTGCGGCCGGTGCACCTTCGTCGGCGGCCGCCAGCCGGGCAGGTCGACCTCGTCGGGGTAGGCGAAGGCGAACGACGCCTCCTGCACGTCCTTCGCGACGTCCACCAGCACGGGGCCCTGCCGCCCGGTGCGGGCGACGTGGAACGCCGCCTTCAGCACGCCGGGCAGCTCCTCGACGTCCTGGACGAGCCACGAGTGCTTGACGATCGGCATCGTGATGCCCGTGATGTCGATCTCCTGGAAGGCGTCGCTGCCGATCAGGTGCGACTTCACCTGGCCGGTGATGCAGACGAGCGGCGTCGAGTCCATCCACGCGTCGGCGATCGCGATCACCAGGTTCGTCGCCCCGGGCCCCGAGGTCGCGATCGCGACGCCGACCCTGCCGGACGCGCGCGCGTAGCCCTCGGCCATGTGCCCGGCGCCCTGCTCGTGCCGGGCGAGCACGTGCCGCACGGTCGTCCCCCGCGCGAAGGCGTCGTAGGTCGGCAGGATCGCGCCGCCCGGGATGCCGAAGGCGACGTCGACGCCCTCGAGCTCGAGGCAGCGCAGGATCGCGTCGGAGCCGAGCATCCGCGCGCTCACCGCCATGCCCCCTCGAAGTGCTCGACGTCGGTGCGCGCGCCGGGCAGGAGCTCGAGCACGGCGTCGGTGAAAGACCGCGTCTCGCGGCGCCCGTCGTGCGCGAGCATCGCCTCGCCGACCGCCCGCTCGAGCGTTCGGGCGGCGGAGCGCCGGCGGAGCCCCTCCGCCAGCAGGAGCGAGGTGGTGAACAGCATCGCCGTCGGGTCGGCGACGCCGAAGCCGGCGTCGTCGTCCGGCTGCGAGCTGCCCGGGGCGAAGATCGCGGGCCCGTGCTCCGGGTGCCAGCCGCGGGCGACCGCGGCTTGCGAGCCGGCGAAGTGCGCGCAGGCGTCGGCGAGCGGCACCGCCAGGTGCGACTCGGCGACGACGACGTCGAAGGCGTCCCGGTCCTCCTGGAGCCCGACGAGGGCGGCGCCGAACGTCGGCTCGCACACCTCGAGTCCGGGCCAGCGGCCGCGCTCGCGCTCGACGGCAGCCCGCCAGCCCACCGAGTCGCCCACGCAGGCGATGCGGCCCCGCCGCGACGCGGCGCAGCTGAAGGCGCGGGCGATCGCGGCGCCGTCCGCGGAGGGGTCGACCGGGCCGAAGACGACCACGTCGCGGCCTGTGTCGAGCTGGACGCGCGCGCTCCGCCAGGCGACCTGGAAATCGGCCAGCACGCCCTGGAGCGCGGGCTCGTCGGGTGACGTGACGAGGATGGCGTCGGCGTCCCGGTACGCGGTGCGCGTCGTGCGCGGAAGCGCGTGCCCGGAGCGGGTCACCGCTTCGCCTGCGAACGGCAGGTGGACGTCATCGACCTCGAGCGAATGCAGGCGCGCGACGCGGTCGAGCGCGCGCGTGGCCGCGGCCATCAGCTCCGGCCCGACGCCGTCGCCGGCCAGGCAGGCAATCGTCTTCGTGTCGCTCATGCACTCACTTCCTCGGTCGACGGGGCGGTTCGGCAAGCACGCCGGTCTGTCTCGGAGACGTACTCCTCCCGTACGGGAGGCGACGTGTGCGGCGTCGAGGGCCGCGTGAGCGCAATCTCCCCCTAGCGGGGGAGAATGACGATGAGCGTCAGAACGACGAGCCCGAGCGTCAGCAGCCGAGCCGCATTGGGCATCGGGGGTGTGACTGCGAGGGCGAAGCGCTGCATCGGTCGTCAGAGTGTGCCGACTGGATCGTGCGCTGTCAAGCTTCAGAATGTGAAGCGACTTTCCATACCGTAGGAACAACGTTGCCCACGGTGCGAATGTCCACTATGCTTTGTGAAGCGATGACGACGCAGCGCCACCTGCTCTCCATCGCCCGCTCGGGGCTCTCCTCGCTCGCGCTGCTTCCCCGCTAGGGGAGCTGCTGACGCGACATACCCGTCCCCGCGTTCCCTCGCAGCACCGGGAGCAGCCCGTCCATCTGGAGGTGCACACCGCCATGTCCATGCCGTACTGGAAGTACCGGCCCTACCCCACCGTCGACCTGCCCGACCGCACGTGGCCCGACCGGGTGGTCGAGCGCGCCCCGCTCTGGTGCTCGACCGACCTGCGCGACGGCAACCAGGCGCTCGTCAGGCCGATGGGCCCCGAGCGGAAGCAGCGGATGTTCGACCTGCTCGTCCGGCTCGGCATCAAGGAGATCGAGGTCGGCTTCCCCGCGGCGTCGAAGGCGGACTTCGACTTCGTCCGCACGCTCGTCGAGGAGGACCGGATCCCGGAGGACACGACGATCGCGGTGCTGACGCAGGCGCGCCCCGAGTTGATCCGGGAGACGTTTCGCGCAGTCGAGGGCGCGTCGCGCGCGATCGTGCACCTCTACAACTCGACCTCGACGACGCAACGGCGCGTCGTCTTCGGCCTCGACCGCGACGGGATCGTCGACCTCGCCGTGCGCGCGACGGCGCTCTGCAAGGAGCTCGCGGCGGACGCCGACGGCGAGCTCCGCTTCGAGTACTCGCCCGAGAGCTTCCACGGGACCGAGCTCGACTTCGCGCTCGAGATCTGCGAGGCCGTCATGCGCGCGTGGGAGCCGACGCCGGCGGAGCCGATGATCGTCAACCTGCCGACGACGGTCGAGGCGTTCCCGCCGAACGTCTACGCGGACCGGATCGAGTGGTTCCAGCGCAACGTGTCCGCGCGGGACGCGATCGTCCTCAGCGTCCACCCGCACAACGACCGCGGCACGGCGGTCGCGACCGCGGAGCTCGGGCTGATGGCGGGCGCCGAGCGCGTCGAGGGCACCCTGTTCGGCAACGGCGAGCGCACCGGCAACGTCGACCTCGTCACGCTCGCGCTGAACCTGCTGACGCAGGGCGTCGACCCGCAGCTCGACCTCTCGCGGATCGACGAGGCGAAGCGCATCGTCGAGGAGTGCAACGAGCTGCCGATCCATCCCCGGCACCCCTGGGTCGGCGACCTCGTCTACACGGCCTTCTCGGGCTCGCACCAGGACGCGATCAAGAAGGGGATGCACGCGCAGCGCTCCTCGGAGTCGGAGCTCTGGGACGTCCCCTACCTGCCGATCGACCCGGTCGACCTCGGGCGGAGCTACGAGGCGATCATCCGCGTCAACTCGCAGTCGGGGAAGGGCGGGGTCGCGTACCTGATGGAGACCGAGCACCGTCTCCAGCTGCCGCGCGGCCTGCAGGTCGACTTCGCGCAGAAGGTGCAGGCGATCACCGACCTGCGCGGCGACGAGCTGACCCCCGACGAGCTGCTGGCCGCGTTCCACGACCACTACCTCGCCCACGTCGCTCCGTACGCGCTCGTCCGCCACGCGCACACCTCGTCGGGAGCGGAGGACGCGATCACCGCAGAGGTCACCGTCGACGGCGAACCGCACGAGGTGACAGGGCGCGGCAACGGCCCGATCGCGGCGCTCGTCGACGGCTTCGCGAGGAGCTTCGGCGTGCAGGTCGCGATCCGCGACTACCACGAGCACGCCATGTCGGCCTCGGCCGACGCGACGGCGGCCGCGTACATCGAGGCGGACGTCGACGGCGAGCTCGTGTGGGGCGTCGGGCTCGACCCGAGCATCGTCACGGCGTCGCTGCGGGCGCTCGTGAACGCGGTCGACCGGGCGGTCGCGCTCCGCCGCGAGCGCGAGGGGGCGGCGCTGCTCTTCGACTGACCTCGACCCGGGCGACCGGGCTCGTCAGCCGTTCGCGAGCTCGCGCGAGCGCTCGGTCGCGGCGCTGATCGCGCTCAGGAACGCCGCGCGCACACCCGACCGCTCGAGCTCGCGGATCGCGCGCGTGGTCGTGCCTCCCGGCGACGTGACGGCCTCGCGCAGCTCGACCGGGTGCATCCCCTCGTCGCGCAGGAGGAGGGCGCTGCCGAACATCGTCTGCACGACGAGCTGCGTCGAGACGTCGCGGCTCAGCCCCAGCAGCAGCCCCGCCTCGATCATCGCCTCGGCGAGCAGCGCGAAGTACGCCGGGCCGGAGCCGGAGATCGCGGTGACCGCGTCCATGTCGACCTCCGCCACGCGCACGACGTGACCCAGGTGGCGGAGGGCGTCCTCGGCGACGTCGAGATCCTCGGGGCCGGCGTGGGCGCCGGCGCAGATGCCCGCGATCCCCTCGTCGACGAGGGACGCGGCGTTCGGCATCGCACGGACGACGCGCGAGCCCGCCGGCAGGTGCGACTCGATCCACGCGGTCGTGATCCCGGCCGCGACCGAGAGGATCGTCTGGCCCTCGTGGATGGACGGCGCGATCTCGGTCAGGACCGCCGTGATGTCCTGCGGCTTGACGGCGACCACGACCAGCGGCGCCGAGGCCGCCGCCGCCGCGTTGTCGGAATGCGCGTCGACGCCGTGGCGCTCGCGGATCGCCGCGAGGCGCTCGGGTCGCCGCGCCGTCACGACGACGTCGCCCGGCTCGCGCCAGCCGGAACGGAGGAAGCCCCGAACCAGCGACTCCCCCAGGCGCCCGGCGCCGAGGATGGCGACGCGGCGGCTCAGCGGCGCGCTGCGGTCCTGCGCCGCCGGGGCGCGCGCTCCTGAACGAGCCAGGCGCGGCCGAACTTCCGCATCTCGCGGACGATCGGCAGCAGGGCGCGGCCCTTCTCCGTCAGCTCGTACTCGACGCGGGGCGGCGACTCCGGGTAGCTGCGCCGGATCACGATCCCCTCCCGCTCGAGCGTGTCGAGCCGCTCCGACAGCGTGCGCGGGCTGATGCCGGGGCACGCGTGCTCGAGCTGCATGAAGCGCCGGGGGCCCTCGGAGAGGTCGTGGACGATCAGCGGCGTCCACTTGGTCGCGATCACCTCCGCGGTCGCGGCGACCGCGCAGTCCTCCCGGTCGTGCACGTCGTTCATCGTCCTCTTCATCTCGGGCCATCCTACCCGGCGGACCCGGACGAAGCTATCCGAATGGAAGTGGCGCCGCCGTGCTCGGGTGGCGTCTCCAGCCACGCGTCGACGGCGGCGGCGCAGCGCCGCCCCTCGGCGATCGCCCAGACGATCAGCGACTGGCCGCGGCGGGCGTCACCGGCGGCGAAGACGCCGTCCGCCGAGGTCGCGTACGCGGGTGCCGCGACGTTCGAGCGAGCGTCGCGCTCGACGCCGAGCGCGTCGAGCAGCGGCTGCTCGGGGCCGAGGAACCCGAGCGCGAGCAGGACGAGGTCGGCCGGATGCTCCTCCTCCGTCCCGGGCACGGGCGCGAACGGCGGCGTGCCGGTGTTGCGCTGCCAGTGGATGCGCTCGACGCGGCCGTCGCCGCTCAGGCGCGTGGTGGAGATCGCGAACTGCCGCTCCCCTCCCTCCTCGAGCGCGTACGAGGTGCGCAGCTTCATCGGCCACAGCGGCCACGGCGTCACGTCGTCGGGGCGGTGCGCCGGCGGCTCGCCGAGCAGCTCGATCTGCGTCACCGAGGCCGCGCCCTCGCGGTGCGCGTGGCCGACGCAGTCGGCGCCGGTGTCGCCGCCGCCGATCACGATGACGTGCCTCCCGGCGGCGCTCGGCGCGGCGAGGCGGCGCGTCCGCGCGTAGAGGTACTCCATCGCGAAGTGCACCCCGTCGAGCTCGCGCCCGGGGATCGGCAGGTCGCGAGGGACGCGCGAGCCGGTGGCGACGACGACGGCGTCGTGCGTCGCGCGCAACTCGTCCACGTCGACGTCGACGCCGACCTCGACCCCGAGCCGGAACTCGACTCCCTCGGCGGCGAGCTGCGCGACGCGCCGGTCGACCAGCGCCTTCTCGAGCTTGAACTCGGGCACGCCGAAGCGGAGGAGGCCGCCGGGCGCCTCGTCGCGCTCGAGCACGGTGACGTCGTGGCCGAGCCGGGCCAGCTGCTGCGCGCACGCGAGGCCGGCCGGGCCGGAGCCGATCACGGCGACGCTCCTGCCCGTCCGGGCGGCCGCCGGCCGAGGCCCGATCCAGCCCTCCGACCAGGCGCGGTCGACGATCGCGACCTCGATCTGCTTGATCGCGACGGCCGAGCCCTCGTCGAGCTCCAGCACGCACGCCGCCTCGCACGGCGCGGGGCACACCCGCCCGGTGAACTCGGGGAAGTTGTTCGTGCGGTGCAGCTGCTCGCTCGCCTCGCGCCACCGGTCGCGGTAGACGAGGTCGTTCCAGTCCGGGATCAGGTTCCCGAGCGGGCAGCCGGAGTGGCAGAAGGGGACGCCGCACTCCATGCAGCGCGCGGCCTGGTCGCGCAGCTCGGCGAGCGGCAGCGTGCCGACGAACTCGCGGTAGTCGCCGGTCCGCTCGCGCGCGTCGCGCTCCGGCGCCGGGCGCCGGTCGAACTCGAGGAAGCCGCGGAGCTTGCCCACTACGCCGCTTCGCTCTCGCGGATCAGGAAGCCGACGCCGCCGGCCGACCAGGCGCTCTGGCCGAGCTCCTCGAGGGCGCGGCGGAAGTCGTGCGGGAAGACCTTGACGAACCGCTCGAGCGACGGGCCCGCGAGCAGGCGCTGCGCCACCGGCGAGCCGGTGCGCAGCAGGTGCTCCTCGAGCAGCGACCGCAGCGCGGCCTCGTCGTCGGCGTCCAGCGGCACGAGCCCGACGAGCTGCGTGTTGCACCGGCGGGCGAAGGCGCCCTCCTCGTCGAGCACGTACGCGAGGCCGCCGCTCATCCCGGCGGCGAAGTTGCGGCCGGTGGGGCCGAGCACGACCACGCAGCCGCCGGTCATGTACTCGCAGCCGTGATCGCCGACGCCCTCGACGACGGCGCTGGCGCCGGAGTTGCGCACCGCGAAGCGCTCGCCGGCGACGCCGCGGAAGAACGCCCGGCCCGCGGTCGCACCGTAGAGGACGGTGTTGCCGACGATGACGTTCTCCTCGGCGCGGAAGGCGGCGTCCGCGGGCGGGCGCACGCTGAGCACGCCGCCGGAGAGCCCCTTGCCGACATAGTCGTTCGCCTCGCCCGTGAGCGACACCTCGATCCCGGGGGCGAGCCAGGCGCCGAAGGACTGCCCGGCCGAGCCCTCGAGCGCGATCCGGATCGTGCCCTGGGGCAGCCCGGCCCGGCCGTGCCGCCTCGTGACGGCGCCGGACAGCAGGCCGCCGACCGTGCGGTCGACGTTCGCGACGCGGAACGAGCCCGCGACCGCCTCGCCGCGCTCCAGTGCCGGCACGGCCGCCTCGAGCAGCTGCTCGTCGAGCCCCCCGGCGAGGGGCGACGCCTGCGCCTCGGTCCGCCGCAGCGGCGTCCCACCCGGGACGTCGGGGACGCGGAGGACGTTCGAGAGGTCGATCCCTCGCTCGCGCCAGGTGCCCACGGCCTCGTCCGCCTCGAGCAGGTCGACGCGTCCGACGAGGTCGTCGAAGCGGGCGATGCCGAGCCGCGCCATGATCCGCCGCGCCTCCTCGGCGACGAAGAAGAGGAAGTTGACGACGTGCTCGGGCTTGCCGCGGAAGCGCCGCCGCAGCTCGGGGTCCTGCGTCGCGATCCCGACCGGGCACGTGTTCAGGTGGCAGGCGCGCATCATCACGCAGCCGCTCGCGATCAGCGGCGCCGTCGCGAACCCCACCTCGTCGGCGCCGAGCAGCGCGGCGATCACGACGTCGCGGCCGGTCTTCAGCTGCCCGTCGGTCTGCACCCAGATGCGCGAGCGCAGGCCGTTCAGGACGAGCGTCTGCTGCGTCTCGGCGAGGCCGATCTCCCACGGGACGCCGGCGTGCAGGATCGAGGAGACCGGCGAGGCGCCGGTGCCGCCGTCGTGGCCGGAGATCAGGACGTGGTCGGCGTTCGCCTTCGCGACGCCGGCGGCGACCGTGCCGACTCCGACCTCGGAGACGAGCTTGACGGAGATGCGCGCCTGCGGGTTGGCGCAGCGCAGGTCGTAGATCAGCTGCTTCAGGTCCTCGATCGAGTAGATGTCGTGGTGCGGCGGCGGCGAGAGCAGGCCCACGCCGGGCGTCGTCAGGCGCACGCTCGCGATGTAGCCGTCCACCTTGTACCCGGGCAGCTGCCCGCCCTCGCCGGGCTTCGCTCCCTGGGCCATCTTGATCTGGAGCTCGTCGGCGTTCGTCAGGTAGTCGATGTTGACGCCGAAGCGGCCCGAGGCGACCTGCTTGATCTTCGACCGGCGCTCGTCGCCGAACCGCTCCGGGTCCTCCCCGCCCTCGCCGGTGTTCGAGCGCCCGCCGATCCGGTTCATCGCGACCGCCAGCGTCTCGTGCGCCTCGCGCGAGAGCGAGCCGAGCGACATCGCCCCGGTCGAGAACCGCTTCACGATCTCCGCCGCCGGCTCCACCTGGTCGAGCGGGATGCCCTGCCCGGGGTAGCGGAAGCGGAGTAGCCCGCGGATCGTCGAGCGGCGCGCCGACTCGCCGTTGACGGCGGCGCTGTATGCCTCGTACGTCTCCCACGAGGCGCTGCGGACGGCGTGCTGGAGCGTCGCGATCGTCTCCGGGTTCCACTGGTGGTGCTCGCCGCCCGCGCGCCACGCGTAGAGCCCGACCACCGGCAGGAGGTCCTCCTCGTTGCCCGGGTAGGCGCGGCCGTGCCGGTGGAGCGCCCCCGCCGCGACCTCGTCGAGGCCGATGCCGCCGATCCGGGAGGGGGTGCCGGTGAAGTAGCGGTCGACGAGCTCGCGCGAGAGCCCGACCGCCTCGAAGATCTGCGCGCCGCAGTACGAGGGGATCGTGGAGATGCCCATCTTCGAGATCGCCTTGAGCAGGCCCTTCGAGATCGCCTTGCGCGCCCGCGTGCGCGCCTCCGCCTTGTCGAGGTCGAGGAGGCCGTCGTCGACGAGCTGGTCGAGCGTCGCGAGCATCAGGTACGGGTTGACGGCCGCCGCGCCGTAGCCGACCAGGACGGCGACGCTCTGCACGCTGCGCGGCTCCCCCGACTCGACGACGAGGCCGGCCTGGCAGCGTGTGCCCGCGCGCACGAGGTGGTGGTGGACGGCTCCGGTCGCGAGCAGCGAGGGGATCGGGACGCGCTCCTCGGAGACGGCGCGGTCGGAGAGGATGAGGATGTTGGCGCCGCGCTCCAGCGCGGCGTCGGCCTCGGCGCAGACGCGTTCGAGCGCCGGTCCGAGCCCGTCGGCGCCGTCGGCCGCCGGCCAGGTGATGTCGAGCGTCTCCGAGCGGAAGACGCCGGCGCGGACCTCCCGGAGCCGCTCCAGCTCGTCGTCGGAGAGGATCGGGTCGTCGATCACGAGCTGCCGCGCGTGCTCGGGCGACTCGCCGAGCAGGTTCCGCTCCGCGCCGACGAACATCCGCGGGCTCATCACGACCGCCTCGCGGATCGGGTCGATCGGCGGGTTCGTCACCTGCGCGAACAGCTGCTTGAAGTACGAGTAGAGGAGCGGCCGCCGGTCGGAGAGCACGGCGAGCGGCGTGTCGTTGCCCATCGAGCCAACCGCCTCCTCCGCGTTCGCGGCGAGCGGCGCGAGCATCACCTTCATGTCCTCGTGCGTGTAGCCGAACGCGAGCTGGAGCTGGCGGAGCGGACGGCCGAGCGGCCGCGGCCGCGCGGGCGGGAGGTCGGCGAGCCGCACCGACTCGCGCGCGAACCACTCGCCGTACGGCCGCCGCCGAGCGACGCGCTCCTTCGCCTCGCCGTCCTCGACGATCCTGCCGGCCGCGAGGTCGACGAGGAAGAGCTTCCCCGGCCGGAGCCGTCCCTTCCGCTTGACGCGCGACGGCTCGACGTCGAAGACCCCGGCCTCGGAGGCGAGCCCGACCCAGCCGTCCGTCGTCTCGAGCCAGCGGCCGGGGCGCAGGCCGTTGCGGTCGAGCGTCGCGCCGATCAGCGTCCCGTCGGTGAACGAGAGCGACGCGGGGCCGTCCCAGGGCTCGATCAGGCAGGAGTGGTAGTCGTAGAAGCCCTCGAGCTCCGGCGGCAGCTCGCCTGCGCGGTGCGCCTCGGGCATCATCATCATCAGCGCGTGCGGCAGGCTCCGGCCCGAGAGCACGAGCAGCTCGAGCACGTTGTCGAACGTCGCCGTGTCGGAGCCGCCCGGCCGGATCACGGGGAGCACCTTCTCGAGGTCGTCGCCGAAGAGCTCCGAGGCGAGCTGCGACTCGCGGGCGCCCATCCAGTTCGCGTTGCCCCGAACGGTGTTGATCTCGCCGTTGTGCGCGAGCATCCGGTAGGGGTGCGCGAGCTCCCAGCTCGGGAAGGTGTTCGTGGAAAAGCGCGAGTGGACGAGCGCGAGGGCGCTGCGCAAGCGCTCGTCGCGCAGGTCGGCGAAGTAGCCGCGCAGCTGCGGCGCGGTCAGCATCCCCTTGTAGACCAGCGTCCGGCCCGAGCAGCTCGGGATCGCGAGCTCGGCGCCGGCCGCGCGCTCGGCGACGCGCCGGATCACGTACAGCTTCCGCTCGAACGCCGCCGGGTCGCTCGCGAGCTCCCCCGCCGCGCCGATCACCAGCTGGCGGATGCACGGCGCGAACGCGCGGGCGGTGGCGCCGGCGCAGCCGGCGTCGACCGGCACGTCACGCCAGCCGACGACCCGCTGTCCCTCCGCGGCGACGACCTCGGCGAGCAGCCGCTCGAGCGCTCGCCGCCGCGGGACGTCCCGGGGCAGGAAGCAGACGGCGACGCCGTACGCGCCGGGAGGCGGCAGGCCCGGGACCACCTCGCGGAAGAGGGCGTCCGGCAGCTGCACCAGGATCCCGGCGCCGTCGCCCGTCTCCGCGTCCGCCCCTGCGGCGCCGCGGTGCTCGAGCCGCGCGAGCGCCGTCAGGGCCTGCTGCACCACGGCGTGCTCCGGCCGCGCGTCGAGCTTCGCGACGAAGGCGACCCCGCACGCGTCGTGCTCGAACCGTGGGTCGTAGAGGCCCTGCGCCTTCACCTGCCCGCCCTCCCGCCTGGATGTCGGCTAGCGCGGCGGGGCGGGAAGAGGCCGGCTAGCTCGGGCGCGGGCGCGCGAACGAGAGGACGACGATCTTCGAGGCTTGCCCCAGGTTCGCGCGCATCGCTTCAAAGAGTAAAGCAACGGCCGGACGGCCGCAAACGCCTTCGGCCGGAGCCGGGGCGGCCGCCGCCCCGGCCGCCCCGCAGTGCGTCTAGTAGACGGTGCCGCGTCGCCGGCCCGAGCGCCCGAACGACCACATGGCGCCCATCAGGAAGCCGGCCACGATCGCGATCGCACCGATCACCATCAGGATCCAGCCGATCGCCGGCGCCACGGTCACCCACAGCACGATGCCGACGATCAGCAGCACGATTCCGAGTCCAACCATCGTATGACCTCCCTTCGGTCAGGGGGTCAACGTCGGACGCCCCCCGGCGGGTACGCCGTCCGCGAGAGCACCGACGGGGCCTCCGCGACGGCCCTGATGTTTCCCCGCAGGACGGTGGCGATCCTGGGACCGCACCGTGCCGACCGCCGTCCCCACTCCGCCCGCCGAGCTGACGCTCTCCGACGACGAGGTCGTGATCGCGATCGACGTCGCCGCCTTCGAGGACGACCTCGAGATCGACCTGCGCTCGCACGCGATCCACGTCACCGGCCAGCGCACGTTCGAGCTCCCGGGGGACGCCGACGGGCGCGCGGCGCGCGTGGAGGTCAAGGACGGCCTGCTGCTGATCCGCACGCACCGCCGCCGGCTGACGGCGGCCCACCCCGACGTCGTCCCGAGCTAGTCGAAGACAGGAGGAGAGCCGTGAAGCGAGTCGTGATCATGGGCGCCGGCGGACGCGACTTCCACGACTTCAACACCGTCTTCCGCAACGACCCGAACACGATCGTCGTCGCCTTCACCGCAGCCCAGATCCCCGGAATCGACCACCGCACGTACCCCGCCGCGCTGGCAGGGCACCTCTACCCGAAGGGCATCCCGATCGTCCCCGAGTCCGAGCTGACCGACCTGATCCGGCGGGCGGGCATCGACGAGGTGGTGCTCGCGTACTCCGACCTCTCCCACACCGACGTGATGCACAAGGCGTCGCTGGTGCTCGCCGCGGGGGCCGACTTCCGGCTGATCGGTCCGAACGCCTCGATGCTCGAGAGCAGGACGCCGATCGTCGCGGTGACGGCCGTCCGCACCGGCTGCGGCAAGAGCCAGACGACCCGTGCGATCGGCCGGATCCTCGTCGAGCACGGCCTGCGCGTCGCCCTCGTCCGCCACCCGATGCCCTACGGCGACCTGACGTCGATGCGCGTCCAGCGCTTCGCCTCGCTCGCGGACATCGACGAGGCGCGCCCGACGGTCGAGGAGCGCGAGGAGTACGAGACGCCGGTCGAGCTTGGCCTGACGATGTACGCCGGCGTCGACTACGCCGATGTGCTCCAGCGGGCGCAGGGCGAGTCGGACGTGATCGTGTGGGACGGCGGCAACAACGACTTCTCGTTCTTCCGGCCCGACCTGACGATCGCCGTCGCCGATCCGCTCCGCGCCGGGCACGAGCTCGCGTACCACCCGGGCGAGACGAACATCCGCCTCGCCGACGCGGTCGTCGTCAACAAGGTCGACACCGCCGACCCCGACGACGTCGCGCGCGTCGTGGAGTCCGTCCGCTCCGTCAACCCGGAGGCGCAGGTCGTCTTCGCCGAGTCGCCCGTCACGCTCGGCCCCGGGCCCGACCTGGCCGGCAAGCGAGTCCTCTGCATCGACGACGGGCCGACGCTGACGCACGGCGGCATGTCGTTCGGAGCGGCGTGCGTCGCCGCGCGCGCGCACGGCGGCGTCCCCGTCGACCCGCGCCCCTACGCCGTCGGCTCGATCGCGCGCACGCTCGCCGAGTGGCCGCAGCTCGAGAACGTGCTGCCGGCGATGGGCTACTCGGCCACGCAGCTCCACGAGCTGGAGGCGACGATCGACGCCGCCGACTGCGACGTCGTCGTCACCGGCACCCCGATCGACCTCGGGCGCCTGATCACGACGCGCCACCCGCTGCGGCACGCCACCTACACGCTGAAGGTCGTCGGCGGCCCGACGCTCGAGGAGGTGCTCGAACCGGTGCTCGAGCAGGCTCGGGTCGAGGTCCCCGTCTGATGGCGACGTTCACGACCACGCGTCACCTGCTGCGCGTCTCCGACCTCTCGCCGGACGAGCTGACGCACCTCCTCGACCTCGCCGCGCGCATGAAGGCGCACCCGTACGACTGGGTCGACGAGCTGCGCGGGCACACGATCGTCTCGCTGTTCGACAAGCCGTCGACGCGCACGCGGGTCTCCTTCGCCGCGGCGGCGCAGCGGCTCGGCATGCTCGACCAGGTGCTCCGGCCCGACGAGCTCCAGCTCGGGCGCGGCGAGACCGTCGCCGACACGGCGCGCACGCTCTCCGCCTACGCCGACGCGATCACGATCCGGACGTTCGCGCACGCCACGGTCGAGGAGCTCGCCGCCGCCGCGAGCGTCCCGGTGATCAACGCCCTCACCGACGAGCACCACCCCTGCCAGGCGCTGGCCGACCTGCTGACGATCCGGGAGCGGTTCGGCCGCCTCGACGGGATCCGCGTCACGTACGTCGGCGACGCGAACAACGTCCTCGCCTCGCTGGTCGAGGCGGCCGCGCTGACCGGCCTCGACCTGACGGTGGCGACGGCGCCCGGCTTCGAGCCGCCGCCCGCCGAGGACGTCC
>CAZBYA010000031.1:0-30939 GCA_964496175.1 uncultured Gaiellales bacterium
TCGGCCACCAACCCCCGATCAGCAGAACCAACCTGCTCGGGTCCTACAGCTAGCGTGCGGCCGTGCCCGAGTTGCCGGAGGTCGAGACGGTCCGTCGCGCGCTGGCGCCGCTGCTCGAGGGTCGACGCCTGGAGCGGGTCGAGATCGCCGATCCCCGCCTGACGCGTCCGCTCGACCCGCAGGCCGTCGCCGCCGAGCTGGAGGGCGAGCGCGTCGCGCTGCTCGATCGCCGCGGCAAGTACTTGATTGTTCGGTTCGAGTCGGGACGGGCGCTCCTGATCCACCTCCGGATGACGGGGTCGTTGCGGCACGCGCCGGCGGGAAGCCTCCCGGAGGACCCCCATCGGCGTGCTGTTGTCACGCTAGACGACGGATCGGACGTCGCGTACCGCGACGTCCGCCGCTTCGGCACGTGGCTCCTGCTCGAGCCGGCAGAGGTGGAGCTCTACCTCGCCGCGCGGGTCGGGAACGAGCCGCTGGCGGAGGCCTACCGGGCGACGCAGCTCGGCGAGCGGCTGGCCGGACGGCGCGCGCCGGTCAAGGCGGCGCTGCTCGACCAGCGGACGGTGGCGGGAGTGGGGAACATCTACGCCGACGAGGCCCTGTGGAGGGCGCGGGTGCACCCGCTGACCCCGGCCGCGGAGCTCACGCCGGACCAGGTGCGCGCCGTGCATCGCGGCGTCCGGGAGGCGCTCCGGGCGGGCATCCGCAGGCAGGGATCGACGCTGCGGGACTACCGTCTGCCAGGCGGCGAGCAGGGATCGATGCAGCA
The DNA here is from genome assembly GCA_964496175.1 of uncultured Gaiellales bacterium. GTDB lineage: Bacteria > Actinomycetota > Thermoleophilia > Gaiellales > Gaiellaceae > PALSA-600. The sequence goes on from CAZBYA010000031.1 coordinate 773, forward strand.
TGAGTTCAAGGTCTACGGCCGCGCCGGTGAGCCGTGCGAGCGCTGCGGCGTGCCGATCGACAAGATCCGCGTCGCGGGCCGCGGCACCTGGTACTGCCCGGCGTGCCAGGCCTACGGCGCGGGAGCGGCGAGCAACTCGTCGAGCCGACCCTCGCGGTCGGCGCGCCAGAGCTCCGTGTAGCCGCCGAGCGGGCGGCCGTCAATCAGGATCTGCGGCACCGTCCAGCCGCCCGTCAGCTCGTGCAGGCGGGCGCGGAACGCGGGCTCGTCGTCGAGCGAGACCTCCTCGTAGGCGAGGCCGCGCCCGTCGAGCAGCGCCTTCGCGCGCACGCAGTAGCCGCACCAGCGCGTCGTGTAGATCGAGATCCTGGCGGCGTCCATTACCTGTTGCAACGCATACGGCCCGCCGGGGATTCCCCGATGGCCGCTCTAGACTGGCCCGTGATGGCCAGCCGCGCGACGAAGACGCAGGCGATCGTCCTCCGCTCGCTGCGGTTCGGGGAGGCCGACCGCATCCTGCACCTCTACACGGCCGACCGCGGCCGCCTGGGCGCGATCGCGAAGGGGGTGCGGAAGACGAAGTCGCGCTTCGGCGCGCGGCTGGAGCCGCTCTCGCACGTCGAGCTGCTGCTCCACCAGGGCGGCGGCGAGCTGCTGACCATCACCGGCGTCGACCTGCTCCGGTCGCACCGCGAGATCCGCGAGGACTCCTACCGCCTCAACGTCGGCCTGATCGGCGCGGAGGCGATGCTGCGGCTGCACGGCGAGCCCGAGGCGAACCAGCGCGCGTTCGACGCGCTGGCGCGGTTCCTCGACCTGCTCGACGAGGCGCCGCCGCAGACGGGGAGGCCCGCGCTCGACCCGCTCGTCCTCTCCTTCCAGCTGAAGCTGCTGTGGCTCGCCGGCTACCTGCCGCACCTGACGAGCTGCGTCGAGTGCGGCGCGCCGGCGGAGCTGGTCGCATTCGCGCCGCGCGCCGGCGGCGCGGTCTGCGCGGCGCACGCGGCGGGCGCGCTGCGGCTCGCGCCGGAGGGGCTCGCTGGCATCGAGCGGCTGCTCTCGACGCCGTTGGCGGACGCCGGCCCGGCGCAGCTCTCGGAGCGGGCGCGGCGCGACGCGCTCGCGGTGGTGACGGCGTGTTACGAGGAGCACGGCGGCTTCCGGTTGAGGACGCTCTCGGCGTGAGGCGCGAGCTGGCCGACGGCCTCGAGCTCGACGACGACAGGGCGCGGATCGACCGCGCCGAGGTGCACCGCTTCATCAGCGAGGAGAGTTACTGGGCGAAGGGCCGGCCGCGCGAGACGCAGGACCGGCTGATCGAGCAGGCGAGCCGCGTCGTCGGCCTGTACGACGGCGAGCGGCAGATCGGCTTCTGCCGCGCGGTCAGCGACGGCGTCTCGTTCGCGTACCTCGCCGACGTGTACGTCCTACCGGCCTACCGCGGCCGCGGCCTCGGCGAGGCGCTGGTGCGGGAAATGGTCGAGGGCGCGCAGTTCCAGGGGAAGTGGCTTCTGCACACCGAGGACATGCACCCGCTCTACCGCAAGCTCGGCTTCGACGACCCGAACTACAAGGTGATGGAGAGGCGGCCGACCAGCCAGTCGAGCGAGGCCGGGTAGCGGCCGCTGAGGCCGCGGTGGCCGCCCGCGAAGAGCTCGAAGCGGAGCGCGGCCTCGGGCAGGCCCGCGGTCAGCAGGGCGTCGCGCAGCGCGACCGCGCCGAGGTCGAGGAAGTAGGTGTCGGAGCGGCCGGCGTCGAGCCACACGCCGCGCAGCGCGCGCACCGCGTCCGGGCGCTCGGCGGCGAGGTGGAGTGGGTCGCGGTCGAGCCACCGCTTCCAGACGTCCGGGACGAACGCCGCCGTGTCGGGCCGGAACGGCAGCGCGCCGTCGGAGAACGCGTACGCGAGCGCCCCCACCTCGACGAGCACCGCGTCGGCGTGCGAGGTCAGCTCGCCGACCCCGCGCAAGGCCTCCTCGAGAGGCATGCCGCGCTCGCGCAGCTCGCGGGCGACCAGCGGGAAGTCGTGCGCGACGGTGACTTCGAAGAGCGCCATCGGCGCGTGCGCGGCGACGGCGTGGAAGACGTCCGGGTGCTCGAGTGCGTTGACGATCGCTCCGTAGGCGCCGGACGACTTCCCGTGCAGCGCGCGCAGCCCGTTCGCGGGGTAGCGCTCCTCGACGAACGGGACGACGTCCTCGCGCAGGTAGGTGGCGAACGCGCCGAGGCCGGAGTCGATCCACTGCGAGCCCCCGACCCACGTCCAGGCGTCGACGAGCGCGACGACCGCGTCCGGCGCGAGCTCGTCGATCGCGTCGGGGAACGACTGCTCGAACGGGTTGACGTTGAACCAGGACTGCGCGCTGCGCATGTGGGCGTGCAGCACGTAGACCGCCGGGTACCTCCGCGAGCCGTCGGCGGGCGCCCAGACCCAGAGGGGGCGCCGCTCGCCGAGCGCGGCGGAGTCGAGCTCGTGTCGCGTCCAGCTCATCCGAGCCGGTCGAGGAGGAGCTGCCGCACGCCCTCGATCGGCACGCGCTCCTGCGAGAGCGTGTCGCGGTCGCGCAGCGTGACGGTCCCGTCCGCGAGCGTCTGCTCGTCGATCGTCAGCCCCCACGGCGTGCCGATCTCGTCCTGCCGGCGGTAGCGCTTGCCGATCGCGGCGGAGTCGTCGTACTCGGCCGACATCACCCGGCGGAGCTCCTCGTAGAGGCCGCGCGCCTGCTCGACCATCGCCGTGTCCTTGCCGATCAGCGGCAGCACCGACGCCTTGACCGGAGCGAGGCGCGGGTGCAGCCGCAGCACCGTGCGCGGGCGCCCCGCCACCTCCTCCTCGTCGTACGCGTCGCACAGGAACGCGAGCATGAAGCGGTCGACGCCGCCGGCGGGCTCGATCACGTGCGGCACGTAGCGCTCCTCGTGGCCGATCCACTCGAGCTTCTCGCCCGAGTGCTCCGCGTGCTGGCGCAGGTCGTAGTCGCCGCGGTTCGCCACGCCCTCCAGCTCGAGCCAGCCGATCGGGAAGAGGTACTCGACGTCGCTCGTCGCGCTCGAGTAGTGCGACAGCTCGTCCGCGTCGTGCGCGCGCAGGCGCACGTGCGACTCGCGCAGCCCGAGCGAGAGGTGCCAGCGGCGGCGCTCCTCGATCCAGTACCGGTGCCACTCCTCCGCCTCGTCCGGCGGCACGAAGAACTCCATCTCCATCTGCTCGAACTCGCGCAGGCGGAAGATGAAGTTGCCGGGCGTGATCTCGTTGCGGAAGCTCTTGCCGATCTGGGCGATGCCGAACGGCGGCTTCACGCGCAGCGACGAGGTGACGTTCTTGAAGTTGACGAAGATGCCCTGCGCCGTCTCGGGGCGCAGATAGGCGACCGACGCCGAGTCCCGCATCGCGCCGAGGTGCGTCTCGAGCATCAGGTTGAACTGCCGCGGCTCGGTCAGGTCGCAGTCCGGCGTCTCGCCCGGGTGCTTCGACGGCCGCTTCCCGCACTGCGCGTGCTCGAGGTCGTCCGCGCGGAAGCGCAGCTTGCAGGTGCGGCAGTCGACCATCGGGTCGGCGAAGTTGACGAGGTGGCCCGACGCCTCCCAGACCTGCGGGTTGAGGACGATCGCGGAGTCGAGGGCGACCATGTCGTCGCGCTCCTGCACCATCGAGCGCATCCACTCGGACTTGATGTTCTGGCGCATCAGCACGCCGTAGTGGCCGTAGTCGTAGGCCGAGGCGAGGCCGCCGTAGATGTCGGAGGAGGGGAAGACGAACGCGCGGCGCCGGCAGAGGGCGGCGACCTTCTCGATCGTCGCGGCGCCCTGGAACTCCGTCAGCTCGTCGTGGGCCATGGGCCCTGACGGTACCGACTAGGGCTTCGAGACGTCGACCGTGAACGCGCCGCCGGGGCCGCGGAGGCGCTGCACGCGCAGCGTCAGCATGCGCTGGCCGCAGATCTGGAAATGGACCGACGAGGCGCTGGAGGCGACGAGGGTCGAGCCGGCGTAGAGCAGCAGGCGCAGGTGCGCGCGCGCCGCCTCGTGCAGGCTCGCGACGAAGGACCCGTCGAGAGCCGTGGCGACGCCGAAGGTGCGGTACTCGCCGTGGCCGAACGCGCCGTGGTCGACGGTCACCGTGTTGTGCGTCCAGGGGTCGAGGACGTCCTCCTCGAGCAGCCGGAGGGCGGTGGCGTTCGGGTAGAAGGCCGGGTCGACGATCGACCAGTCGATGTTCGTGTCGCCCTGCTGGGTCAGGTTGAGGACGCGGTAGCTCTCCGCGAACACCTCGCCGGGGTTCTCGGAGTACGCGCCGCTCTCGTTGCCGGGCGAGAGCTGCCCGGAGGCGCTCTTGGCGCAGATGTTCTCGTAGGAGGCCCAGCGCTTCGTCCCATAGTCGCTCGCGGAGAACGGCGCGTTGCTGCGGTTCGCCGCGATGTGGTGGCCGTACTCGTGCGCGACGATCTCCTTCGCGGGCGGCGACCCGAGCTGGTCGTCGGGCGTCGCGTAGATCGTCTCCGTGCCGTTGTCGTAGCAGGCGAGCGCCTGGGCGCCGCAGGTCCGCTGCACGTCTGAGATCGGCATCAGCCGGAGCGTCAGCTTCGAGAGCTCCGGCCCGTGCACGAGCGTGCCGAGGTAGGTGGCCCAGTCCTGCGGCAGCGTCTGGTCGACCGGGTAGGAGTCGCTGACCTGGACGTTCACGGTCGAGCCGAGGCTGTCGTTCGCCGGGTACACGCCGCCCCACGCGAGGGCCGACGCCGGGAGCGCCAGCGCGCAGACGACGACGAGCAGCAGGCGCTTCACCGGCACAGAGTGCCCTCACTTCGGGGGAGCCGCATGAATCCGCCGTTAAGGTGATGCGGATGAACCGGGTGGAGCTGCACATGATCTCGGACGCGACGGGCGAGACCGCGGCGCGGCTCGTGCAGGCGCTCGAGGCGCAGTTCCCCGAGCAGGAGTTCCTCGAGATCCGCCACCCCCGTGTCGAGTCGGTCGCCGACCTGCAGCTGGCGGTCGACCGGATGAAGGGCCGGCCGGCGGTCGTCGTCTACACGCTCGTCGAGCCGGAGCTGCGCGAGGCGATGCGTGCGTTCTGCCGCAAGGCGAAGCTGCACTACTGCGACCTGCTCGGCCACCCGATCGACGCGGTCGCGAAGGTCTCAGGCCAGACGGCGAAGATGAAGCCGCAGGCCCGCCCGCCGCTGAACGAGGCGTACTTCCGCCGGATGTCGGCGATCGAGTTCGCCGTCAAGTTCGACGACGGCGTCGGCACCGGGCTGCACGACGCGGACGTGGTGCTCGTCGGCGTCTCCCGGACGTCGAAGACCCCGCTCTCGATCTACCTCGGCTACCTGGGCTGGAAGGCGGCGAACGTGCCGCTCGTGAAGGGCATCGACCCGCCGGAGGAGCTGCTGAAGGTCGACCCGGTGAAGATCGTCGGGCTGACGATCGACGCGCAGCGGCTCGCGGAGATCCGCGAGGAGCGGATCCGCTGGATGCGCGGCGACCGGAAGTACGCGAGCCTGCTCGAGATCTACGAGGAGCTCGACTACGCGGCGCAGGTGCACCGCCGGCTCGGCTGCCCGGTGCTCGAGGTCAGCGAGCTGTCGATCGAGGAGATCTCGCACCGGATCATCCGGCTCGTCGAGCAGCGCACCGCCGAGGCGCACCCCGCGGCGGTCAGGTGACGTGAAGCCGAAGCCGCGGGTGCCGCTGTGGCGCTGGGCCGTCTGGTACGCGGCGCTCGCGGCCGCGCTCGTCCTCTTCTACGGGCTGTTCACGCCCGTGTGGTTCGGCCTGCGCTCGCTCGCGTGGCTCGCGGAGTTCCGCGCGCGGCGCCGGACCGGCCGCCGGTCCGGCGCCGCTGCGGCCTAGCTCACGTCCCTGTCAGGACGCAGCGCGAGGTGGCGTTCGAATACTCCTGCTGCAGCTGGTACGGATGGCCGTTGATCAGCTGGTTGTACTGGCCGTAGGCCGTGGAGCCGATCTCCGTGCCGAACTTCCACGCGCACTTGTCGCCGTTCTCGTAGCCGCGGCGGTCGTACCACGCGTTGCCGTTCGGGTCGGTGATCGTCTCGTTGTGCTCGTGCGACGTGACGTTCAGCGTCGCGTCGGCGTCGCTCCCGTTCGGGTGCTGGCCCGCGTCGCACGTGCCGTTCGTCGCCGTGTCGGCGTACGGCATGTTCGCGTAGAGGACCTCGGAGGAGCCGCTCCCGAACGAGCTGTGGTACGCGCAGTAGTACGAGAACGCGCACTCGGAGGAGTTGAGGCAGCTGCCGATCCCCTTGGCGGTGAACATGAAGTACTCGGTCGTCCCGCCGGTGGGCCACCCGTTCGCGGTCACCACTCTCTGGATCTCCGCCTGGATCTGCGCGTCGCTCAGGCAGACCGAGGTGTAGGAGTCCGCGCACCCGTTCGCCGGGAGCGGGCTCGTGTCGACGTACGATCCTCCGAAGCTCGAGCTGTAGGCGACGTGGCCCGAGCCGTCCGAGTACTGCGTGTCCGAGTAGTAGACGTTCGACGTCTTGCCGCTGTCTGCCGCTACGTCCGTGAAGAAGCGGTTGATCAGCGACTCGTAGTCGGACGAGACCGAGTACCCGGAGGGGACCCAGTAGATCGCGTACGTCTTGTTCGTGTGCTCGACCGGCCCCCCGTGATACGTGAGGTTGCCCGAGCCGAGCGTCGTGCTGGCCGCGTGCATGGCCGGGACGATGCCGAACGCGTGGCCGTCGCGAGGCGACGGCGCACTGTCGCCGGCCTGTGCCACGCTCGCAACGCCTACGAGCGCGGCTGCCGCAAGGAGCAGACCCACCGTTTTCCGCAAGGGAAAACCTCCTTGTTGGTTCGAAGTCGGCGGAGCATAGGGGGAAGCCCGGATGGACGCAAGTACCAGCCCCGGATTCGGCCGGCGCGCGCGGCGGGCACGGTGTCGGCGTGACGGTCGGCTCGACTCGCGCCCCGCGGTCGTGGAAAGATTCGGCGCCCGTGGCGCAAACGCGATACGTCTACGACTTCGACGAGCCGGCCGACGGCGGCCGCGCCCTGCTCGGCGGCAAGGGGATCGGCCTCGCCGAGATGACCCAGATGGGTGTCCCCGTGCCGGCCGGGTTCACGATCACGACCGACGCCTGCCGCGCGGCGATGGGGCTCGGGGGAGCGCTGCCGGACGGCCTGGCCGAGGAGGTCGACGAGCACATCGCCCGGCTCGAGGAGCGGACCGGGAAGCGCTTTGGCTCCCACGACGACCCGTTGCTCGTCTCCGTGCGCTCGGGCGCGGCGATCTCGATGCCGGGGATGATGGACACGATCCTCAACCTCGGCCTGAACGACGAGGCGGCGGCCGGCCTGGGGGAGCGAACGGGCAACCCGCGCTTCGCCTACGACTCCTACCGGCGGCTGATCCAGATGTTCGGCGAGGTCGTCGACGGGATCGACGGCCAGCGCTTCGAGGGGGCGCTCACGGAGCTGAAGTCCCAGCGGGGCGCGCAGTCCGACACCGATCTGTCGGACGACGACCTGCGCGAGCTCGTCGAGCGGTTCAGGGCGATCTACCGCGAGGAGACGGGCGACGACTTCCCGGCCGACGCGCGCGAGCAGCTGCTGCGCTCGGTCGGCGCCGTCTTCCGCTCGTGGGACAACCCGCGCGCGCAGGTCTACCGTCGCGCGCACGAGATCCCGGACGACCTCGGCACCGCCGTGAACGTCGTCCAGATGGTGTTCGGCAACAAGGGCGACCGCTCCGGCACCGGCGTCGCCTTCACGCGCGACCCTTCGACGGGCGCGACGGGCGTCTACGGCGAGTTCCTCGCGAACGCGCAGGGCGAGGACGTCGTCGCCGGGATCCGCACGCCGCAGCCGCTCGAGGCAATGCGCGACACGCTGCCGAAGGCGTACGAGCAGCTGCTCGAGACGATGCGGCGGCTCGAGGAGCACTACCGCGACATGCAGGACATCGAGTTCACCGTCGAGGACGAGGAGCTGTACATGCTCCAGACGCGCTCGGCGAAGCGGACCGCGGCGGCGGCCCTGAAGGCGGCCGTGGCGATGGTCGACGAGGGGCTGATCACCCGCGAGGAGGCGGTCGGGCGGATCGACCCGTCGCAGCTCGACCAGCTCCTGCACCCGATGATCGACCCGACGGCGAGCCTCGAGGTGGCCGCGAAGGGCCTGAACGCGTCGCCGGGCGCAGCGAGCGGCGGCATCGTCTTCGACGCCGACACCGCGGTCGAGCGCTCGAAGTCGGGCCCGGTGATCCTCGTCCGCTGGGAGACGACCCCGGACGACATCCACGGGATGATCGCCGCCCAGGGGATCCTGACCGTGCACGGCGGCATGACGTCGCACGCGGCCGTCGTCGCGCGCGGCATGGGCAAGCCGTGCGTCGCCGGCTGCGACGAGCTGATGCTGAAGGACGGCACCGCGACGATCGGCGGCCACCGACTCGCGGAGGGCGACGTGATCACGATCGACGGCGGCACCGGCCGCGTCTTCGTCGGCGAGGTGCCGCTCGTGCCGCCGCAGATCAACGAGGACTTCGAGACGATCCTCTCCTGGGCCGACGACCAGCGCCGCCTCAGGGTGCGCGCGAACGCCGACAACCCCGAGGACGCCGGCCGCGCGCGCGAGTTCGGCGCCGAGGGGATCGGGCTCTGCCGCACCGAGCACATGTTCTTCGGCGAGGAGCGGCTGCCGGTCGTCCAGGAGATGATCCTCGCCGACACGGAGCCCGGCCGGCGGGCCGCGCTCGACCGGCTCCTGCCCTTCCAGCAGTCCGACTTCGAGGGCATCTTCGAGGCGATGGCGGGGCTGCCGGTGACGATCCGGCTGCTCGACCCGCCGCTGCACGAGTTCCTGCCCAGCGAGGAGCAGGCGACGGACGACAAGATGCGCGCCCGCATCCGCGCCCTGCACGAGGCGAACCCGATGCTCGGCACCCGCGGCTGCCGCCTCGGGCTGATGTTCCCGGAGATCTACGAGATGCAGATTCGCGCGATCGCCCGCGCCGCGCGCGCCGTCGCCGAGCGCACGGGGGAGGCGCCGCTCGTCGAGGTGATGCACCCGCTCGTCGGGTTCCGGGAGGAGCTGCGGCGGCTGCGCGAGCTGACCGAGTCGGTCTGGGACGAGGAGGCGCCCGGCATCGACCACCTCGTCGGCACGATGATCGAGGTGCCGCGGGCGGCGCTCCGCGCCGACGAGATCGCCGAGGTCGCGGACTTCTTCTCCTTCGGCACCAACGACCTCACGCAGACGACGCTCGCGTTCTCGCGCGACGACGCCGAGGGGAAGTTCCTGACGAAGTACCTCACGGAGGGCGTGATCGAGCGCAACCCGTTCGAGGTGATCGACATCGACGGCGTCGGCGACCTGATGCGGATCGCCGTCGAGCGCGGCCGCAGCACGAAGGAGTCGATCAAGCTCGGGATCTGCGGCGAGCACGGCGGCGATCCGCGCTCGATCGCGTTCTGCCACGAGCTCGGCCTCGACTACGTCTCCTGCTCGCCGTTCCGCGTGCCGCTCGCCCGGCTCGCCTCCGCCCAGGCTGCGCTGAAGGAGTCCGGAGCGGGCACCTACGTCGCCGCCGGCGGCTGAGCGCCCTACCGGTAGCCGCGCATCTTCGCGTAGGCGATCGCGAAGCTGACGACGACGACCGCCAGCGTCGCCGCGATGCTGTACGCGGCCGAGCGGCGGAACTCGAGCAGGGCGACCATCAGCGCGACGCCGGCGATCAGCCCGCCGATGTGGCCGCCGACCGAGATGCCGGCCAGGGCGAACGTGAGGACCAGGTTGAGGACGATCAGCCCGGCGATCTGGCCGCCGCTCGCGATGTGCCCGCGCCGCTCGAGCACGAACAGGCCGCCGAGGATCCCGAAGATCGCTCCGGAGGCGCCGACGGTGACGCTGTCGGGGCTGAGCAGGAGCGCGCCTGCGGAGCCCGCGATCCCGGAACCCAGGTAGAGGAGGGCGAAGCGCCAGCGGCCGATCACGTGCTCGAGCAAGGTGCCGGCGAAGAAGAGCGAGTACATGTTGATCGCGAGGTGGAACGGGCCGTAGTGCAGGAACGCGGCCGTGATCATGCGCCACCACTCGCCGTGGGCGACGCCGACGAGGTGGTAGCCCGGCGCGACGGCGTGAGCCGGCAGCGTGCCGACGCCGCCGGAGACGTAGGCGCCTGACGCGAAGAGCGCGCCGTGGTCGAAGATCCAGTTGCCGACGCCGTTGACGGTGCCGCCGGCGGCGAGCTCGGCCAGATAGACGGCGACGTTGATGCCGATCAGCGTCAGCGTGACGCCGTTCGCCCGCCGTGCCCCGTAGCCGGTGACCGCACGCTGCGCGCCGCGGGTGACGCGCTGCACGCCCTGGGGCTTGCCGGAGTGCTCGGGGCAGCGCAGGCCGACGGGCGCGGGCGTCATGCACTCGTAGCAGATGGGGCGACCGCACTCCGAGCAGGAGAGCCCCGTCTCGCGGTCCGGGTGCCGGTAGCAGTAGCGGGGCCCGTCGACGGTCGACACGCGATTAGCGTATAGGTGGCATGCGCGTGCATCGGTCGCTCCCGTCGCGCGAGATCGAGCATTTCGGCTCCCGCGGCTTCGCGCACACACGGCTCGGCCGCGGCGCCGACTGGCAGGTCTCGCTGGTGCGGCTCGACGGGCTGATCGGCCGGGCGCGTCGAGTGCCGGACTCATGACGAGCGCGCCGAGCTCGGTGTCGGCGAGGCGGCGGAGTGGCAGGAAGGGGAGTGGCACGAGACGCGTTCTCTCGAGCCGTCCACCCTTGTGACCCAAGGAAGGAGCGTTCGAATGAGCGAAGCAGAGACCCTGTTCGGCGAGGAGCACGTTCGCCGCTACCGCGAGACCGGCGGCGAGGTGGGCCACCAGTGGAAGCGCGGCTCGAAGGTCCTGCTGCTGACGACGACCGGCCGCAAGAGCGGGCAGCAGCGCACGACGCCGCTGATCTATGAGGCCGACGGCGACCGGTACGTGATCGTCGCGTCCAAGGGCGGCGCGCCCGACCACCCGGCGTGGTACCTGAACCTCGTCGAGCACCCGGAGGTGGAGGTGCAGGTGCGCGGAGACGTCTTCCGGGCGCGGGCGCGAACCGCCGAGGGCGAGGAGCGGGAGCGCCTCTGGGAGCTCGTCAACCGGCAGTGGCCGGACTACGACTCGTACCAGGAGCAGACCGACCGGCGGATCCCGGTCGTCGTGCTCGAGCGCGAGTAGCGGGCATCCCCCACCCGGCCGCGTTCAGTTCCCCACGGCCGGGTCGGGCATGAACTCCCGGACCTCCTGCGCGCAGCGGCAGGCGCGTGCTGTCTTGGCAGCCCACTCGAGCGCCTCCTCGCGCGAGGGCACGTCGACGACGCAGAACCCGCCGACGGCGTCGGGGTACGCGCCGTCCGTGACCGTCCCGTCGGTGGCCACGATGGCCGCCCGCTCGTGCTCCAGCCCGCCGCCGAAGACCCACACGCCGGCGTCCATGGCCTCCTGGACGACCTGGTGGGCGGCATCGGCGACGGCAGGCATCTCCTCGGCGGGGATGTGGTCCATCGCGTGGGCGTCGAACGAGATCACGTATCGCGGCATCTGACGGCTCCTTGGTCCCGGCGGCCGCGTGGCCGCATCCGCAGTGCTTAGCATCCGAGCGTGCTCCCGGACGGCGTCTACCACTGGACGGCGACGCATCCCGAGTGGGAGGGGCCGGTGTCGGCGTACGCGATCGACGACGGCGAGCGGCTGATCCTGATCGACCCGATCGCCGTCCCGGACGACGTGCGCGCGCTGTTCGGGTCGCGCGACGTGGTCACGGTGCTGACCTCCACGTGGCACGAGCGCGACGCCGCGTCGCTGGGGTTTCCGGTTTGGGCCCCGGCGCCCGATCGCCCGGAGGACCAGCTGGTCCCGGCGACCCGCTACGCGATCGGCGACTCGCTGTTCGGGATGGAGGCCTATCCCGGCCGGGAAGGCCAGCTCGACCTCGTGCTTTGGCACGAGCGGATCCGCGCAGTGATCGCCGGGGACACGCTGATCAACCTCGGCAACGGGCTCGAGATCCCCGCGAGCTGGCTGCCGGAAGGCGTCACGGTCGAGCAGGTCGCGGCCGGGCTGAGGCCGCTCCTCGACCGGCCGGTGGAGCTCGTGCTGCCGACGCACGGCGAGCCCGCCGACCGCGCGGCGCTCGAACGCGCCCTCGCCTGATCCCCTTGACAGGGGAACGCGTGTTCGTGTAGAACATACGTTCCCATGATCGCCGCCGTCGTCATCCCGGCCTTCGACCTGCGTGCGGCGCTGCGGCTGCGGCCGGCGCTCCAGGGGGCGCCGGCGGCGCTCGCGCCGCTGCCCGGGACGGAGCCGCTCGTCGGCTCGGTGACGGCCGCCGCGGAGGCGAAGGGCGTGCGGCCGGGAATGCGCCTCGGCGAGGCGCTCGCCATGTGCCCGGGGCTCGAGCTCGTCGAGCAGGACCCGGCGAGTGCGGAGCAGGCGTGGGAGGAGATCCTGCGACGGCTCGAGGACGCCGGCTTCGCGGTCGAGCCGGCGGAGCCGGGCACCGTCTTCTTCGAGTCGAAGGGGGTCGAGCGGCTCTACGGCGGGCTCGAGCCCGCCCTGAAGCGGGCGCTCGCGGCCGTCGGGGCGGTCTGGGACGCGCGGGCGGGCGCGGCCGAGCGCCGGTTCGCGGCGCTCGCCGCCGCGAACGTGGCGCGGCCGGGGCAGGCGCTGATCGTCTCCGACGACCGCACGCGCTCATTCCTCGCGCCGCTGCCGCTCCAGCTGCTGCCGCTCGAGCGCGAGCGCTACGAGGAGCTGGAGGAGCTGGGAGTGCGCACGATCGGACAGCTTGCCGGGCTTCCGGGCGGTGCCGTTGCCGAACGATTGGGGCCGGACGGCCGGCGCGCCTGGAGCCTGGCGAGAGGGGAGCGGGACGGGCGGGTGACGCCGAGACGGCCGGCCGTCGCCCTGCACGAGACGCTCGAGTTCCCGGAGGCGGTCGGCAACGAGCTGACGCTCCGGCGAGGGCTCGGGGTGCTGCTCGACCGTCTGCTCGCCCGCCCGGAGCGCGCGGGGCGGCCGCCGAGGAAGGTTGCGCTCTGGGCGCGCCTCGTCGGCGGCGCCTCGTGGCGCCGGACGGTGACGCTGCGGGAGCCGACCGCCGACCCGGCCCGGCTGCGGGCGGCGCTCGCCCCGAAGCTCGCCGAGCTGCCCGCGCCGGCGCTGAAGCTGCGGCTCGAGGTGGCGGAGCTGGCCGAGTCGACGGGCGAGCAGCTCGAGCTCGTTGCCGCCGAGGGCGACGTGCTGAAGGGCCGCCTCAGGGAGGGCCTGCGCCAGGTGAAGGCCGCCGTGGGCGCAGGCGGGGTCTCGACGGTGGTGGAGGTCGCCCCGTGGTCGCGCATCCCGGAAGCGCGCGCGCTGCTCGTGCCGCGCGACGACTGAACGCGCCCCGGCCGGCGCTGGTCGAGGAGCACGCCGACGGCACGCCCCGGCGCGTCAACCGGCAGGACGTCGCGCTCGTCCGCGAGGAGTGGCGGGTCGTCGACCGCTGGTGGACGGAGGAGCCCGTGCACCGCCGCTACTTCGACGTCGTCCTGGAGACGGGCGAGAATGCCGTCGTCTACCACGACGACGACGCGGCGCGATGGCTCACCCAGCGCGCCTAGCCGCTCTCGGCGGTCGTGCGCCGGATGCCCTCGACGAAGCCGCCGTGCGGCGTGTGCAGGTTGAGGACGCGCGCGCGCCCGCCGGCGCTCCGGAAGCCGTGGCGGGCACCGGGCGGCGAGGCGATGAAGCCGCCCGGCCCGAGCACGATCGTCTCGTCGCCGGCGGTGAACTCCACCTCGCCCTCGAGCACGAGGAACGAGTCGGTGTGGTCGGGATGCGTGTGCGGCTCGACGACGAGCGTCTCGTCGAAGTCGAGCTCGAGCGCGCCGATGTCGGGCAGGTCGGCGAGGATCAGCCGGTAGCCGTCGGGGCGCTCGTGCAGCTCGCCCTCGCCGGGACGGCGGACGATGGGCTTGTCGCTCATGGGCTGATCCTATGAACTACGTCGAGCTGCACGCGCACTCGGCGTACTCGTTCCTCGACGGCGCGTCGCTGCCGGAGGAGCTCGCGCTGCGCGCGGCGGAGCTCGGCTACGACGCGTTCGCGCTCACCGACCACGACGGCGTCTACGGCTCGCTCGAGTTCGCGCACGCGGCGAAGCACGCCGGTGTGCGGCCGATCACCGGCGCGGAGGTGACGCTGCGCGGCGGCGCGCACGTGACGCTGCTCTGCGAGACGCAGCGCGGCTACGCGAACCTCTGTCGCATCCTCACCGACGCGCACGCGGGCACGCGCGTGCCCGGGCGCGAGCGCGAGCTGCTGCCGGCGGAGACGACGGTCGAGACGGTCGCGGCGCACGCGGAGGGGCTCGTCGCGCTCTCGGGCTGCGCGCGGCATGGGCTCGCGACGGTCGACCCGAACGCGGCGGCCCGGCTCGCGCAGGCGTTCCCGGGCGCCTTCTACGTCGAGCTCCAGCGGCCGTACGAGCGCGGCGACGCCCGCCGCAACGCGCGCCTCGCCGAGCTCGCGGAGACGTTAGGCGTGCCGACGGTCGCGACCGGCGACGTCCACGCGCACCATCTCCGCCGTGCGCGTCTCCAGGACGCGCTCGTCGCGATCCGCAACCGCACGTCGCTCGACGGCTGCGAGCGCGAGCGCCGCGGCAACCACGAGTCGGTGCTGCTGCCGCCGCACGAGCTCGAGGAGCGGTTACCGCGCGACGCGGCGCTGCGCACGCGCGAGGTGGCGGAGCGGTGCGAGTTCGACCTGACGCAGGAGCTCGGCTACCGCTACCCCGACTTCTCCGACGGGCCGGATCCCGCACACGTGCGCCTGCGTGAGATCTGCGACCGCGCGTTCCGCGATCGCTACGCCGGTGCGAACGGGCACAAGCGCCGTGCGCGCGAGCGGCTCGACGAGGAGCTGGCGCTGATCGCGCGCCTCGGCCTCTCCGGCTTCTTCCTGCTGCACTGGGAGGTGCTCGAGCTGGCGCGCGAGTGCGCGCTCGAGGTGCGCGGCCCCGGCAGCCCGCGGCACGCGCTGCCGCCCGGCCGCGGGCGCGGCTCGAGCGTCGGCTCGATCGTCTGCTACCTGACGGGCCTCTCGCACGTCGACCCGGTCGCGGCCGGGCTCTCGCTCGGTCGCTTCATCAACGACGAGATGGTCGCGGTGCCCGACATCGACCTCGACTTCCCCCGCGACATCCGCGAGCAGCTGATCGTCCGCGTCACCGAGCGCTACGGGCGCGAGCACGCCGCGCTCGTCGCCAGCTTCGCCACGTACCGCAGCCGGGGCGCGATCCGCGACGTCGGCAAGGCGCTCGGGCTGCCGTTCGCGGAGCTGGAGCGGCTCGCGCGCGTCACCGACGGCTGGCACGCCGAGCTCGTCGCGGACGAGCTGGAGCGGGTGCCGGGCGCGCACGAGGGACCGCGCTGGGACGCCTTCCGCGAGCTGACGCGCGAGATCGCCGGGCTGCCGCGGCACATCAGCCAGCACCCGGGCGGGATGGTGATCTCGACGCGGCCGCTGGTCGACCTCGTGCCGGTGCAGCCGGCGGCGATGGCGGGACGCCAGATCTGCCAGTGGGACAAGGACAGCTGCGGCGACGCCGGCTTCCTGAAGATCGACCTGCTCGGGCTCGGGATGCTCTCCGCAGTCGAGGACGCCGTCGACCGGATCGCCAGGCTGCGCGGCAAGACGATCGACCTCTCGCGCATCCCGCTCGACGACCGCGACGTCTACGCCGAGATCCAGGCGGCCGACACCGTCGGCGTCTTCCAGATCGAGAGCCGCGCGCAGATGCAGAGCCTGCTGCAGACGCGGCCGGAGAGCCTCGACGACCTGACCGTGCAGGTCGCGCTCGTGCGGCCCGGCCCGATCCAGGGCAAGGCGGTGCACCCGTACGTCAAGCACCGGCAGGCGAAGCGCGACGACCCGTCGTTCGAGCCGCCGGTCGAGCACGAGTCGCTGCGCGAGCCGCTGCGCGACACGCTCGGCGTCGTCGTCTTCCAGGACCAGGTGCTCGACGTCGCGATGGCGGCTGCGCGCTTCTCGATCGGCGAGGCGGAAGGGCTGCGCCGCGCGATGAGCCGCAAGCGCAGCGAGGAGGCGATCGAGGCCTACCGGCCGCGGTTCGTCGAGGGCTGCCTCGCGAACGCGATCGACGAGACGACGGCGCACGTGATCTACGACAAGCTCGTCGGGTTCGCCGGCTTCGGCTTCCCGAAGAGCCACGCGGCGGCGTTCGCGCTGCTCGCCTACCAGTCGGCGTGGCTGCGCCGGTACTTCCCGGCCGAGTTCCTGTGCGCGCTCCTGAACGCGCAGCCGATGGGCTTCTACCCGCCGTCGTCGCTGGTGCGCGACGCGCAGCGGCGCGGGGTGGAGGTCCGGCCGCCGCACGTCAACCGCTCCGTGGCGCGCTGCTCGATCGAAGACGGCTCGGCGGTGCGGATCGGGCTCGGCTACGTCCACTCGGTCGGCGAGGACGACGCGGAGGCAGTCGCCGCCGCGCAGCCCTACCGCGACCTCGGCGACCTCGCGCGCCGGGCGGCTGTCAAGCAGGACGCACTCGAGGCGCTCGTCGCCGCCGGCGCCTGCGACGAGTGGGGGCCACGGCGGCAGCTGCTGTGGCGCCTCGGCGTCACCGCCCGCGGCGAGACCGTCGCCGGCGGCAATCGCCAGCTCGCGCTGCCGCTCGAGCCGACGGCGGCGGTGCCGGAGCTGCCCGAGCAGACGTCGTGGGAGCGGATGCTCGCCGACTACCGGCACACGTCGGTCTCCGTCGGCGTGCACCCGATGCAGCTGCTGCGGCCGCACCTGCCGGCCGGGGTGACCACGAGCGCGGAGCTCGCCGAGACGCCGAACGGGGCGCGCATCGAGCTGGCCGGGCTGGCGGTCGCGCGGCAGCGGCCGGCGACCGCGAACGGCGTCGTCTTCATGCTGCTCGAGGACGAGCACGGGCAGGCGAACCTGATCCTGCCGCCGCAGGTCTACGAGGAGCATCGCGCGATCGTGCGCGGCGAGCCGCTCGTTCTCGCGCGCGG
This sequence comes from uncultured Gaiellales bacterium, assembly GCA_964496175.1. Taxonomy (GTDB): domain Bacteria; phylum Actinomycetota; class Thermoleophilia; order Gaiellales; family Gaiellaceae; genus PALSA-600. The sequence goes on from CAZBYA010000031.1 coordinate 17,823, forward strand.
ACGGCTCGAGCGGCACGACCGCAACGTCAACCTGGTCGTCTCGGAGCTCGTCTCGCTCGGCCCGCTCGCGCGCCGCGCGGCGGGCGAGGCGGAGGTGGCGTCGGCGATGCCGCGCGCGCACCACTTCGGCCATCGCTGACTCGCTGGGCTGGGCGAGCGTCCTTACGCCTGAAGGTGTCTGACACCTTTAGGTGTCAGACACCGGTCGCAGGGCTAGTCGTGCGCGCGCAGCCACACGCCGACGACGTCCATGTACCGCTCTCGCTCCTCGACGTGCGGCATGTGCGACGAGTCCTCGAAGACGGTCCACGTCGCGCCCGCGATGCCGTCGAGCAGCGTCTGCTGCAACGCCGGCGTCGCCTCGTCGTGGCGGCCCGACACGAGCAGCGTCGGCACGCGGAGCTCGCCGAGGCGGTCCTTGACGTTCCAGTCCCTGATCGAGCCGATCACGTGGAACTCGCTCGGGCCGTTCATCGTGTGGTAGACGGTCGGGTCGCGCTCGATCCACGCGAACGTCTCCGCGACCTCCGGCGGCCACTCGACGCGGCAGACGTGGCGCCCGTAGAAGACGAGGCACGCCTCCATGTACGCGGGGTCGTCGGTCGTGCCCGCCTCCTCGTGCCGCCGCAGCGTCGCCTCGACCTCCGGCGGCAGCTCGGCGCGCAGCCGATCCGCCTCGGCGACGAAGTCCGGGAACGACGCCGCGGTGTCCGCCAGCACGAGCGAGCGCAGGCCCGGCGGCTGCGTCAGCGCGTACTCCTGCGCGAGGAACCCGCCCCACGACTGGCCGAGCACGTGGTGCCGCGAAGCGATGCCCAGGCGGTCGACGAGGTTGTGCAGCTCCCGGACGAACAGGTCGACGGTCCAGAAGTCGGCGCCGCGGTCGGGGAAGTGCGAACTGTGGCCGTTGCCGAGCTGGTCGTAGTGGACGACGGCGCGGCCGTCCGTCGCGAGGTCGGCGAGCGACAGCAGGTAGTCGTGCGTGCCGCCCGGCCCGCCGTGCAGGACGACGAGCGGCGCGGGCCCCGCGGCGTCGAGCGACCCGGTGACGCGGTACCAGGTCTCGCCGTCCTCGAAGGGGACCGTCGGCACCGGCCGATCCTAACGCCGCGTCCGCTGGTGCATCGGCCGGCGCGCGTGCGAGATGTTGGACGCCGAATTCACGAGACCGACGTGCGTGAACGCCTGGGGAAAGTTCCCGAGCAGGCGGCGCTCGACCGGGTCGTACTCCTCGGAGAGCAGCCCGAGGTCGTTGCGGATCCCGAGCAGCCGCTCGAACAACGCACGCGCCTCCTCGTCGCGGCCGAGCAGCAGGAGCGCGTCCACGAGCCAGAACGAGCACGGCAGGAAGACGCCCTCGCCGCCCGGCAGGCCGTCGACGTCGTTTCGCTCCTGCGGCCTGTAGCGCTCGACGAACCCGTCGCGCGTCAGGTGACGCTGCACCGCCTCGACCGTCCCGACGACGCGCGGGTCGTCCGGCGGCAGGAATCCCACGAGCGGGATGAGGAGCGTCGACGCGTCCAGCTCCGTCGTCCCGTACGACTGGGTGAACGAGTTGAGCTCCGTGTGGAAGCCCTCGCGGCAGACCTCGTCGTGGATCTCCTGGCGGATGCGCCGCCAGCGGTCGACGGGGCCGGGCAGGTCGAAGCGCTCCACCGTGTCGACGGCGCGGTCGAACGCCACCCACGCGAGCACCTTCGAGTGCGTGAAGTGCCGCCGCGGGCCGCGAACCTCCCAGATCCCCTCGTCGGGCTGGTCCCACGCTCCCTCGAGGAACTCCATCAGCCCCTGCTGGAGCGACCACGCGTGGTCGTCCGCGGCGAGGCCGTGGTCGCGCGCCTGGTGCAGCGCGTCCATCAGCTCCCCGTAGACGTCGAGCTGGAACTGCGTGTGCGCCGCGTTGCCGACGCGGACCGGTCTCGACCCGGCGTAGCCGGGCAGCCAGTCGATCTCGAACTCCGGGATGCGGCGCTCGCCCGCGACGCCATAGAGGATCTGCGCGCGTGCCGGGTCGCCGGCGGCGGCGCGCAGAAGCCAGTCGCGCCACGCCTTCGCCTCCGTGATGTAGCCCGCGTTCATCAGCGCGAAGAGCGTGAACGTCGCGTCGCGCAGCCAGCAGTAGCGGTAATCCCAGTTGCGCACGCCGCCGATCTGCTCCGGCAGCGACGTCGTCGGCGCGGCGACGATCCCGCCCGTCGGCAGATAGGTCTGCGCCTTCAGCACGAGCAGCGACGTGCGTACCGCCTCGGCGTACTCGCCGTCGTAGTGGCAGCCGCTCAGCCACTCGCGCCAGTAGCGCTCCGTGTCGCGGAGCGCGGCCTCGGGATCGACCGTCCGCGGCGGCCGCTCGTGCGACGGGAACCACGTCAGCACGAACGGCACCCGCTCGCCCGCGTGCACCGTGAACTCGGCCGTGTGCGTCATCCCGTCGGGCTCGAGGTCGACCGGCGTCCGCAACACGAGCGCGTCGGGACCGCCGATCGCGACCAGCGTCTCGTCGTCCAGGCGCTGCACCCACGGCAGCAGCCCGCCGTAGTCGAAGCGCATGGAGAGGTGGGTGCGCATCGTCACGGCACCCTCGAGGCCCTCGACGATGCGGACGATGTCGGGCATCGTCTCGCGCGGCGGCATGAAGTCGATCACGCGCACGGCGCCGGTCGCCGTCTGCCAGTCGTGCTCGAGGATCAGCGTGTCCTCGCGGTAGCGTCGCTCGGTCGCGTGCCCGCCCGCGGCGGGCGCGAGCAGCCAGCGTCCGTTGCCGTCGGAGCCGAGGAGCGCCGCGAAGCACGGGCCCGAGTCGAAGCGCGGGAAGCAGAGCCAGTCGACCGAGCCGTTGCGGCCGACGAGCGCCGCGGTCTGCAGGTCGCCGACGAGCCCGTAGTCCTCGATCCGCTCAGCCATCGAGCTCCAGGCCGAACGCGGGCAACCGCCGCCTGACGGCGCGGTCGAACTCCGCGATGTACCGCTCGGCGGCCGCCTCGTCGAGCGACCGCGCGTAGTGGCCCCGCAGCTCGGCGAGCAGCTCGCCGCCGGTCTCGAGCGCGTCGCGGTAGTCGCCGTAGAGCTCCTCGGCGTCGTCGCGGTCGGCGCGGTTGTACGCCTCGAGCCTCGCGCGCGCCTCGTCGACGACGTCGGCGTGGTCGCGCACGAACAGGTCGAGCTGGGTGTCGATCAGCTGCGCGAAGCGGGATCGCCGGAACATCAGGCGAGCTCGCCGTAGAGCTCGAGGTGCGCGGCGGCGGACGACTCCCAGGTCAGCTCGCGCCGCGCCCGCTCCGCGCCGGCGCGCGCCTCCGCGAGCGCGGCGTCGTCCGTCAAGAGCTCCTCGACGGCAGCCGCGAGCCCGTCGACGTCGCCGGCGGCGACGACGCGGCCGGCCCCGAACGCGCGCACCGGCTCCGCCAGCCCCGCGACGTCGTAGACGACGGCGGGGACGCCGGCGCCGAGCGCCTGGAGCAGCGCGCCCGACTGGTCGAGCTCCGCGCGGTACGGGAAGAGGGCGACGGTCGCCTGAGACAGCGCGCGGTCGAGCTCCGTCTGCGCCAGGTAGCCGAGTCGCCACTCGACCCGCTCGGCGCCGCGAAGGCCGTCCAGCGGCATCGCGGGGTCGCCCGCGACGAGCAGGCGCGCGCGGGGGAGGCGGCGCGTCACCTCGATCGCGTCGGCCAGCCCCTTGTACGGGCGGATCACGCCGAGCGACAGGAGCGTGCGGCCGTCGTCGGCGCGCTCGGCGGCGCTGGGGTAGACGGGGTGCGGGATCACGCGCGCGTCGACGCCGAGCTCGGCGAGCGTCTCGCGGCCGCGCTGCGTGTGGACGACGACGCGGTCGAAGCGCTCGAGCAGGCGCCGCCACAGGCCGCGGCGCGACGCCGTCCGGCGCGGCAGCAGGTCGTGCGCGGTGAAGACGGACGGGCTGCGGAAGCGCAGCCGGGCGTCGAGCTGCGGCAGCGCCAGCCACTGCACGTGCACGACGTCGGCACGCAGCGTCTGCAGCGTTCGCAGGACCGCGAGGTGCTCGGCCGCCTTCAGCGGCAGCCGCGCGCGAGAGCGCCCGAACAGCCGCGACGAGAGCGGATAGAAGCGCTCGCGGCGCGTGTACCTGGCGGCGGGCGGCAGGTCGGCGAAGCGGAAGCGCGACGTCAGGAGCTCCACCTGCGCGCCCGCGTTCGCGAGCGCGGTCGCGAGCTCGTGGTCGTACCACGGCGTGAACGCGGGCGGGTCGGCGAGGACGACGCGCACCGAAGTAGCGTAGACGGGTGATCGTCAGGAGCTGGAACCTCTTCCACGGCAACACGGTGCCGCCGCAGCGGCGGGCGTTCCTCGACGACATGCTCCGGCTGGCGACGGCCGACGACCCCGACGTGCTCTGCGCGCAGGAGGTGCCGGCGTGGGCGCTCGGACGCTTCACCGCCGGGGATGTCGCGAAGCGCCCGCCGCTCGGTGCCGTCGCCGGCCGCGCGCTGACGGCGCTCGACCACGGCCGGCTGCGGTCGGCCGTGGCCGGGCAGGGGATCGGGATCTTGCTCTCGCCGCGCCTGCGCCTGCTCGAGCGCCGTGCCCTCGTCCTGAACCCGCGCTGGTTTCGCGCCTCGGAGTCGCAACGGCTCGGGCTCGGCGCGCGCGAGCGTCGCGCGTGGGCGCGCGAGCGCCGCGTCGTGCAGGCGGTCCGCGCAGCGCTCCCGGACGGCCGCGCGGCCGTCGTCGCGAACCTGCACTGCACCGGCTGGGAGGACCGGCGGCCGGCGGATGCAGAGCTCATGCGGGCCGCGTCGTTCGTCGTCTCGGCGGCGGAGCCCGAGGACGTCGTCGTCCTGGCGGGCGACTTCAACGCCGAGCCGGAGCGCTCGCGCGCGCTCCACGAGCTCGCGGGCCCGGAGTGGGGGTTCAGCGCGCCCGCTCCGGGGATCGACCAGGTGCTCGTGCGCGGGGCCGACGCCGGTCCGCTCATCCGCTGGCCAGACGAGAGGAGGCTCCACGACGGACGCCTCCTGTCGGATCATGCGCCGGTGGAGGTGGAGATCAGGTGAGCTGGCCGGAGGCGCGCGCGCGGTTCCCGGTGCTGGAGCGGCACGCGTACCTGAACGCCGGCACGTTCGGGCCGCTCTCGCGCGCGACGCTCGACGCGATGGCGACGCTGCGGGCGTGGGAGGGGACGCACGGCCGCGCCGGCCGCACGTACTTCGACGAGATGCTCGCGCGCCGCGAGCGCGTGCGCGCGCTGCTCGCCGAGCAGATCCGGGTCCCGGCCGACAACGTGACGCTGACGGAGTCGACGACGCAGGGCGTGCACATCGTGCTCGCCGGCCTCGCGCTCGGCCCCGGCGACGACGTCGTGACGACCGACGCCGAGCACTTCGGGCTCACGGGGCCGCTCGCCGCGAGCGGAGCGTCGCTGCGGATCGCGAACGTGCTCGCGGCGCCGGCGGCGGACACGTTCGAGCTCGTGCGCGCGCAGGTGACGCCGCGGACGCGGCTGCTCGCGCTCTCCGCCGTCTCGTGGATCGACGGGCGGCTCGTGCCGTGGCGCGAGCTGCGCGACAGCACGGGCGTACCCGTGCTCGTCGACGGCGCACAGTCCGCAGGCGCGATCGACGTCGACGCCTCCGCCGCCGACTTCTACACGGTGAGCGCGCAGAAGTGGCTCTGCGGGCCCGACGCGACCGGCGCCCTCTACGTGCGGGAGCCCGAGGCGCTCGCGCCGCGCCTCGTCGCCTATCCCTCGGCCGAGTCGTACGACATCGCAGCCGGCACGTGGCAGCCGAAGGCGGGCGCACGCCGCTTCGACCCCGCGTTCACCCCGTCGACGTCGCTCGCGGGACTCGAGGCGGCGCTCACGAACCTGCCGGCCGGCAGGTTCGAGCGTGCGCGCGAGCTGAGCGAGCGCTGCCGCGAGCTGCTGCTCTCGGAAGGCCACGAGGTCGTCACCGAGCCGGGGCAGGCGACGCTCGTCTCCTTGCGCGTCAACGGCGACCCCGCCGCGACCGCCGCCGAGCTGTACCGGCGCGGCGTCGTCCTGCGCGACCTGCCGACCGTGGGCACGCTGCGCGCATCGGTCGGCTGGTGGAACGACGGCAGCGACCTCGAGCGGCTCGTCGAGGCGCTGGCTTTGGTCTAGGCGGCTTCGGAGCGCAGGCCCAGCTCGCCCGCGATCGGCTGGAGCGCGGCGATCACGTTGGCGATGTGCTCGTCGAGGTCGATGCCGAGCTCCTCCGCGCCGTGGTACACGTCGTCGCGCGACACGCCCGCCGCGAACGACGGTTGCTTGAGCTTCTTGCGCACCGACTTCGGCTCGAGGCCCTCGAGGCCGGTCGGCCGGACGAGCCCGCACGCGTGCACGAACCCCGACAGCTCGTCGCACGCGAACAGCGCCTTCTTCAGCGGCGTGTCGCGCGGCAGAGCGAGGTGGTTCGCGTGCGAGAGCACCGCCTCGATCACGACGTCGGGGTACCCCTCGTCGCGCAGGATCGCGGCGCCGTCCTGCGGATGCTTGTCGAGGGTCGGGTGGATCTCGTAGTCGAAGTCGTGGAGGAGCGCCGTCACCCGCCAGAGCTCCTCGTCCTCGCCGAAGCGCCGCGCGTACGACGCGGTCGACGCCTCCACGGCCAGCGCGTGCCGGAGCAGCGCATCGCTCTTCGTGTACTGCGTCAGCGTCGCCCAGGCCTGCGCACGGGTCGGCTCCATGAAGGGGCTAGCATAGTGCGCGCCGTGGCCTCGACCGTCGCCAGACACACCGCGGAGTCGTTCGTGATCGAGGGCGGCCACCCGCTCTCGGGCCGCCTGCGGGCCGCCGGCAACAAGAACGGCGTGCTGCCGATCCTCGCCGCGTGCCTGCTCACGGACGAGGCGGTGGAGCTGACGAACGTGCCGCGCATCCGCGACGTCGACACGATGCTCGCGCTGCTCTCGAACCTCGGCGCCGACGTCGAGTGGACCGGCGAGAACGCGGTGCGCGTGCGGGCCCAGGACATCTCGCCCGAAGTCGACGAGGCGCTCGCGAGCCGCATCCGCGCGTCGTTCCTGCTCGCCGGGCCGCTGCTCGCGCGCCTCGGCCGCGCCAGCGTGCCCCCGCCCGGCGGCGACGTGATCGGCCGCCGCCGCCTCGACCCGCACATCCACGCGTTCGAGGAACTCGGGGCCGCGTTCCACTTCCCAGGCCGCTACGAGCTCGCGGGCTCGCTGCGCAGCGCGCACATCCATCTCGACGAGCCGTCGGTGATGGCGACCGAGAACGCGGTGATGGCCGCGTCCCTCACGAGCGGCAAGACCGTGATCTCGAACGCCGCCTCGGAGCCGCACGTCCAGGACCTCTGCCGCTTCCTCGTCTCGATCGGCGCCAAGATCGGCGGTGTCGGCTCGAACGTCCTGCACGTCACTGGCGTCGAGAAGCTCTTCGGCGGGACGTACGCGATCGGCCCCGAGCACATCGAGGTCGGCAGCTTCATCGGCATGGCCGCCGTCACCGGCGGCGACCTGACCGTCGAGGGGATCGTCCCCGACGACCTGTGGCCCGTCGTCCCCGTCTTCCGGCGGCTCGGGATCGAGGTGGAGCTCGGCGACGACTGGGTGCGCGTGCCGCCGAACCAGCGCCTCGAGATCAAGGACGACCTCGGCGGCGCGATCCCGAAGGTCGAGGACGGGCCGTGGCCGCAGTTCCCGGCCGACCTGACGTCGATCGCGGTGATCGTCGCCACGCAGGCGCGCGGGACGGTGCTGGTCTTCGAGAAGATGTTCGAGAGCCGCCTGTTCTTCGTCGACAAGCTCGTCTCGATGGGCGCGCGGATCATCCTCTGCGACCCGCACCGGGTCGTTGTCACGGGCCCGACGCGCCTCTACGGGCAGCACATGTCGAGCCCCGACATCCGCGCGGGCATGGCGATGGTGATCGCCGCGCTGTGCGCGGAGGGGACGTCGACGATCGGCGACGCCTACCAGATCGACAAGGGCTACGAGCGGATCGACGAGCGGCTGCGTGCGCTCGGCGCGCGGATCGAGCGCGTCGAGGGCTAGCGACTACGGCCGCGCGTCTTCTTCGGGCGCGTCAGCGGCCTCGACTTCGCGTGTGCGGCCGGCTGCGTCTTCGTTTTCGGCTGCACGAGCGACGAGACCGGCACCGGCGCGAGCTGAGGCGCGGGACCGCCCAGCGCGTGCTGCACGGCCGCGAAGACGTTGACGACGCCGTAGCCCGCGTCGTTCGTCCACACGCCACCGTTGCCCGCAGTGCTCTCGAGCGCGGTCGCGACGCCGGTCGGAGTGAGCAGCGGGTTCGCGGCCCAGACGAGCGCCGCCGCTCCCGCCACCTCGGGCGACGCGTACGAGGTCCCGCTGCCGTAGCCGTAGGTGCCGTTGGCGCCGGGCGTCAGCGCCGGCGAGAAGAAGCCGTCGGGGATCCCGCCCGCCACGGCGCCGAGCACGCCGACCCCCGGGGCGAGCAGGTCGACGTACGAGCCGGTGTTCGAGAACGGCGCGCGCGTCCCGGTCGCCGTCGACGCGCCGACGACGAGCCCCTGGTCGCCGATCAGCGCCGCGGGGTAGATGACCGGGTTGCCCGCGTCGCCCGAGTTGCCCGCGGCTGCGACGAGGAGGACGTGGTGGTCGATCGCGTACTGGATCGCGTACCGCTCCACGAGCGACGTCTGCGTGCCGCCGATCGAGAGATTGACGATATTGGCGCCGTGGTCGACGGCCCAGACGATCGCGTTCGCCTCGTCGACGTCGGAGAAGCCTGTGCCGCCGCGGTTCGCCTGGACGACCATCAGCCGCGCGTCGCCGCCGAAGCCCGCCATCAGGGTCGGGTCGGAGACCGCGCCCCCGGCGAGCGACGCCACGAACGTCCCGTGGCCGACGCTGTCGTTCACAGCGGCGGCGCCGGTGACGACGTTCCACGTGAGCGGGCTCTTGGCGGCCAGGCTCGGCACGGTCACGTCCGCGCCGGTGTCGACGGTTGCGATCGTGATCCGGGACGCCTGGGTCAGCACCCACGCCGGCACCTGGTCCTCGTGCACCGCCGACCACTGCCACTCGGGCACGATCGCGGACGTCGCCGTGGGCAGCGACGGAGCGCCTGCGTGGTAGCGGGTGACGACGCGCTGCACGAAGCGGATGTCCGGACGCAGGCGGAGCGCGCGCTCCGCGCGCGCGCCCGAAAGCCGGACCTCCGCGGTGCGGAGGGCGGGGACGCGCTCGACGACGGTCAGCCCGCGCAGCGCCGACGGCGTGCGATAGCCGACCGATACCAACCGGTCGGCAGCGGCGGCTTGACTCGACGTGAACGCCAAGAGCGCCGCTGCGATGCAGCAGACATTTCTCCCACGCACTCCCCGGGGCTCCCGCCTTCGACAGTACGGCGGGGTCGAACGCGCGACAATGGGCCGTTCGGCCCACCGTTGCAAGTCGTGCGACCTAACCCGATACGCTCACCGGGATGCCGGAGACGCAGACGGGCGTGCGGATCGCGCTGGCCGCGGAAGGCGCGGCCAGCGTCGACACCGGGTTGCCCGTGCTCGACCACCTCGTCGCCCGCCTGGCGGCGACCGGGCGCTTCCGCATCTCGCTCGAGGTCGCACCCGGCAGCGCCGACGAGGCGGTGGCCGCCGCGGGCCGCGCCGCCGGCGCAGCATTCGGCGAGCGGCTCGACGAGCCCGGCGCCGCGGGGAGCGGCTGGTCGCTCGTCCCCGCCGACGAAGCGCTCGCCTCGGCCGCGCTCGAGCGGAGCGAGACGCCGCGGCTCGTCGCCAACGTCGACTTCTCCGAGCAGCGGGTGGGCGGCAGCGCGACCGACGTCGTCTCGCGCTTCCTGGAGGAGTTGACGCACGCCGCGAGGCTGAACCTGCACGTGCGCGTGCTCGAGGGCACCGATCCACAGCACGTGCTCGAGGCGATCTTCAAGGCCGTCGGCGCCGCGCTCGGGCAGGCGTGCCGTCCCGTCCCCGATGCGAAGGAGGGAAGCTCGTGAGCAAGGAGGCCGTCCGCACCGAGGCGGCGCCCGCGCCGTTCCAGGGCGCGCCGTACTCGCAGGCGATCAAGGCGAACGGGTTCGTGTTCGTCTCGGGGCAGCTCTCGCTCCGGCCGGGCGACAAGGAGCTCATGCAAGGCGACATTCGCGCGCAGACGCAGCAGGTGTTCGCGAACCTCCGCGCGATCCTCGAGGAGGCGGGCAGCTCGCTCGACCGCCTGGTCAAGACGACCGTCTTCCTCCAGCACCTCGACGACTTCGCGGGCATGAACGAGGTCTACACGGAGCACGTCGGCGGCACGCCGCCGGCTCGGTCGACGGTGGAGGTCGCGGCGCTGCCGTCGGGCGCGCTCGTCGAGATCGAGGCGATCGCGCTCGCCTAGAACGGCGGTGTCGGCGGCGATCGAGGAGTACGTCCGCTCGCTCGAGCTGGACGCGTACGTCGTCGGGGGCGCGGTCCGCGACGCGCTGCTCGGGCGCGCGTCCAAGGACGCCGACTTCCTCGTCCCGGGCGTCGACATCGCGGGCCTGCGGGCCGCGCTCGAGCCGCACGGGCGCACCGCGGAGCTGGTCGTCGCCGGCAAGGCGGTCGGCGTGCGCTTCTACCCGCACGATCGCGCGCTCCGCCGGCGCGTCCCCGCCGGCATCGAGCTCGCGCCGCCCCGGCGCGAGGTGTCGACGGGCCCCGGCCGGCACGACTTCGAGATCGTCGTCGACCCCGCTGCGACGGTCGAGGAGGACCTCGCGCGCCGCGACTTCACGGTCAACGCGATCGCGCGCCGCCTCGAGGACGGGATGCTCGTCGACCCGTTCGGCGGTCGCGAGGATCTCGAGCGGCGCGTCCTGCGGACCGTTTCGGAGAACAGCTTCGCGGAGGACCCGCTGCGGCTCGTGCGCGCGCTTCGCTTCGTGTCGCAGCTCGACCTCGACCCGGACGAACGGACGCTCGCGCAGATGCGCGCCGAGGCCGCGAGCGTCCGACTCGTCTCGGGCGAGCGGATCGGCGGCGGTCTCCAGGCCGACGGCATGGGCGAGCTCTCGAAGCTGCTGCTCGGCGCGCACCCGGCGAAGGCGCTGAGGCTCGCGCGGGACACCGGAGTGCTGGCGGAGCTCCTGCCGGAGTTCGGGCCGGCGATCGGCTTCGACCAGGAGAGCCGCTACCACGACCTGACCGTCGACGAGCACACGTTCGAGGTCGTCCAGGCCGCTGCCGACCGCGGGTTCGCGCTCCAGGTGCGGCTGGCCGCGCTCTTCCACGACCTCGGCAAGCCCCGCGTCGCGTGGCGCGGGACGGACGGGCGGCTCCACTACTACGCGAAGCCCGGGTACTCCGCGAAGAGCCACGAGCAGGTGAGCGCCGAGCTCGCCGACGTCGCGCTCGCACGCCTCCGCTACCCGACCGAGCTGCGCCGCCGCGTCATCAGGATCGTGCGCGGCCACATGCTCGACCCGGGCCGTGCCGATCCCGTCCGCGCGCGGCGCCTGCTCCAGCGCTGCGGCGTCGCGCTCGCGTTCGACCTGCTCGACCACAAGGAGGCGGACCTGCGCGGCAAGCGCGCGCCGGGCGAGCCGCCTCCCGAGGCCGATCTCGCGCGCCTCCGGCGCTTCCGGACGATCGTCGAGCGGGAGCGGTCGAGCCCGCACCGGCTGCGCGACCTCGCGATCGGCGGCGACGACCTGATCGCAGCCGGGCACCGGCCGGGGCCGCGCCTCGGGCGCGTGCTCGCCGAGCTGCTCGACGACGTCGTGCGCGACCCCTCCCTGAACACCCGCGAGCGGCTGCTCGAGCGCGCGAAGGCGCCGCGACGGTGATCCTCTGGGACGAGCCGGGGTACGTGCTCGCGTTCACGACGCGCATCGGCGGCGTCAGCGCCGGCCCGTACGCGTCGCTGAACCTGACCGCCGGGACGGGCGACGACCCGACGCGCGTCGAGGAGAATCGGCTGCTCGCCTGCGAGTCGCTCGGCCTCGACAACGAGCGGCTCGCGTTCAACCGGCAGGTGCACTCGCCGACCGTGCACCGCGCCCATCCCGGAGCGCGCGGCGAGCCCGGCGACGGCCTCTGGACCGACGAGCCGGGCCTGCCCATGCTCGCGTTCGCCGCCGACTGCCTTCCGATCGCCGTCGTGCGCACGTCCGGGCCGCGCGCGCTCGCCGTCCTGCACGCGGGCTGGCGCGGCCTCGCCGAGGGCGTCGTCGGGGCAGGCGTCGCCGCTCTCGGCGTGGGGCCGAAGGCGGCGGTGGTCGGTCCGGCGATCGGCCCGTGCTGCTACGAGGTCGGGCCCGAGGTCTCCGAGCGCTTCGACGAGGACCTGACGACGGGACGCAGGCTGGACCTCTGGACGGCGGCCGAGCGCGCGCTGCGCGCCGCGGGCGTCGGCCGCGTCGAGCGCACGGACCTCTGCACGCACTGCCATCCCGAGCTCTTCTTCTCATACCGGCGGGGCGGCAGGCCGCACGGGGTGCAGGGGGTGATCGGTGCTCTCGCCTGACGAGGTGCGCGAGCGGCTCGAGCGCGTGCGCGAGCAGGTTGGGCCTACGGTCACCGTCGTTGCCGCGACCAAGTACGTGACGCTGCGCGACCTCGCCGTGCTCGCGGAGGCCGGCGTCGAGGTGGTCGGCGAGAACCGCGCGCAGGATCTCGAGGCGAAGCACGCCGAGTACGGCGACACGTTCCGTTGGCATTTCATCGGCGCCCTCCAGTCGAACAAGGTGAAGGTCGTCAACCGGATCTGCGAGCTCGTCCACTCGCTCGACTCGCACGCGGCCGCGCGACGGCTCGAGGTGCCGGCGCTCCTCCAGGTCAACCTCGCGGGCGAGGAGTCGAAGTCCGGCGTCGACCCGGCCGAGATCGCGGACTACCTCCGGTACGACGTGCGCGGCCTCTCGACGATGCCGCCCGCGACGGGCGACCCGGAGCGGTCGCGGGCGTGGTTCGCGCGGCTGCGCGGGCTCGCCCAGGAGCACGGGCTCGCGGAGCTGTCGATGGGGACGACGCAGGACTTCGCGATCGCCGCGCAGGAGGGGGCGACCTACGTCCGCGTGGGCGCAATCCTGTTCCGGCAGTAGCATTCGCGCCGATGGCACTGGGAGACCTGTGGGCCCGCACCCTCGTCTACTTCGGGATCGCCGAGGAGGACGAGGACTGGGAGGACGAGGACGGCT
>CAZBYA010000032.1:0-25199 GCA_964496175.1 uncultured Gaiellales bacterium
GGCGACAACGTCGGCGACTGCGCCGGCATGGCGGCCGACCTGTTCGAGACGTACGCGGTGACCGCGGTCGCCGTGATGCTGCTCGGCATCAACGAGGGCGGCCCGCTCTCGTCGCGCATGTACCTGTACCCGCTCGCGATCGGCGCCGTCTCCGCGGTCGCGTCGGTGATCGGCACCTTCTTCGCCCGGCTCGGCCGCGGCCCGAACGCCGTCATCAACGCGCTCTACAAGGCCGTGATCGTCGCCACGATCCTCTCCGCGATCGGCTTCATCCCGATCACGATCGCGTTCGAGCACGGGCGCTACGGCTTCAAGGACCTCTACATCTCCGCGATCGTCGGGCTGCTCGTGACGTTTCTGCTCGTCGCGATCACCGAGTTCTACACGGGCACCCGCTGGAACCCGGTGAAGATGATCGCGCGCGCCTCGCAGACGGGGCACGCGACGAACATCATCGAGGGGCTCGCAGTCGGCATGCAGGCGACGGCGGCGCCCGTGATCGTGATCGCCGCCGGCATCCTCGTCGCGAACCACTTCGCCGGCCTGTTCGGGATCGGCGTCGCCGTGATGGCGCAGCTGTCGATGACCGGCCTGATCGTCGCGCTCGACGCGTACGGCCCCGTCACCGACAACGCGGGCGGCATCGCCGAGATGGCCGACCTGCCCGAGGAGGTTCGCGGCATCACCGACCCGCTCGACGCCGTCGGCAACACGACGAAGGCGGTGACGAAGGGGTACGCGATCGGCTCGGCCGCGCTCGCCGCGCTCGTCCTCTTCGGCTCCTACTCGACGGGCCTGTCGCAGCAGGGGCTGACGACGATGTTCTCGCTCTCCGACGCCTGGGTCGTCGCCGGCCTCTTCATCGGCGGCCTGATGCCGTTCCTGTTCGCGTCGCTCGCGATGCAGGCGGTCGGGCGCGTCGGCGGCCAGGTGGTCGAGGAGGTGCGCCGCCAGTTCCGCGAGCACCCCGGGATCATGGAGGGCACCGAGCGGCCCGACTACAGCCGCGCGGTCGGCATCGTCACCGGCTCGGCGATCAAGTCGATGCTCGCGCCCGCGCTGATCCCGATCGCCTTCCCGATCATCGTCGGCGTGATCAACGCCCGCATGCTCGGCGGGCTGCTGATCGGCACGATCGTCACCGGCCTCTTCCTCGCGATCGCGATGACGTCCGGCGGCGGCGCGTGGGACAACGCGAAGAAGTCGATCGAGGACGGCCTCTACGGCGGCAAGGGCTCCGACGCCCACGCCGCGTCGGTCACCGGCGACACCGTCGGCGACCCGTACAAGGACACGGCCGGACCGGCGATCAACCCGATGATCAAGATCGCGAACATCGTCGCGATCCTGATCATCCCGATCGTCGTCTCGATCCACGGCTAGGTGGAGCTGCGCAGCCGCGCGGGGGCTCGGGCCTCCGCGCGGCGGCGCACTAGGCTGAGCCGCAGCATGGCCGACCCGCTGCGCGAGGAGGAGTTCGAGTCCCGCTGGGAGGCGGCGCCGGCAGTGCTGGTCGTGATCGCGCTCCAGCTCCTGCTCGCGGCCGTCAGCCGGACGCACCACTGGCTCGTCTGGGTCTTCTCCTGGTGGGTCTGGCTCGTGCCGGTGCCCGCCGAGCTCCTCCTGCTCGTTCCGCTCGCGTGGCATCGCCCACGGCGCCGCCTGCAGCAGCTCGGGCTGCGGCGGGCCGTGGCGATCGGGCTGCTCGCGGTCGTCAGCCTCGCGAACGCGCTGTTGATCGTGGCCGTGATCGCGTCGCTCGTCCGGGGCGAGGAGCGGAGCGGGGCGCAGCTGCTGCTCAAGGCGGTCACCGTCTGGACGACGAACGTGGTCGCCTTCGGCCTGTGGTACTGGGCGTTCGACCGTGGCGGCCCGGTGCGGCGGCTGCAACCCGACCCGCCGCCGCCGGACTTCCAGTTCCCGCAGATGGAGAACCCGCAGCTCGCCGCGCCGGGCTGGCAGCCCCACCTGGTGGACTACGTCTACGTGTCGTTCACGAACGCGATCGCATTCAGCCCGACCGACGCGATGCCGCTCAGCCGGTGGGCGAAGCTGCTGATGCTGGCCGAGTCCGCGATCTCGTCGATGACGGTGCTGCTCGTCGCAGCCCGCGCCGTCAACATCTTCCGCTAGACGCCGGCGAGCTTCGCCGCCTTGACGGCGAGCAGGATGACGGCGAGGAAGAGGTAGCCGTACATCGTCGCCATCGTGATCGTGCGAAGGGTGGAGCGGGGCGGGCGCCCGAGCAGCGCGATAGGCTTCATCGTCCAGGTCTCGCGCCGCTCGGGCGGGCCGGCGGCCGCGCCCGACCGGCTGCGGATGCCGAGGCCGCCGAGCGTCGCGAGCCCGACGACGAGCACGCCGGCGAGCACGATCAGGAGCAGCGTCACGTTCACGTTCGGGAAGACGGTGGTCACCATCAGGATCCCGGAGAGCATCAGGAGCGCGCCGAGGATGACCGTGGCGAAAACGTTGAGCCACATCTTGTTGACCCACGGGCCGAGCACCTCGCGGTCGTTGCAGAGGAGCAGCAGGAAGACGCTGGCGCTCGGCAGCAGCACCCCCGCGAGCGCCTGCACCGTCACCGTCACCAGGCCGAGCGGCGCGCCCGGGATCAGCACGATCCCCGCGGCGAGCATGACGATGGCGCTGTAGGTGCCGTAGAAGAACTTCGCCTCGCTGGGCGGCCGGTTGAGCGAGTGGCGCATGCCGAAGACGTCGCCGAACGCGTACGAGGTGGCGAGGGTGATCGCCCCGGCGCCGATGATCGAGGCGTTCAGGAGGACGAGCGCGAACAGGACGCCGGCGGCGTGGCCGAGCGTGTGGCCGAGCCCGATCGCGACCTGGAGGGCGTCCTTGAACTGCCCCTGGTAGGCGGTGTGGGCGAACGCGAACGCCGGCACGACGATCAGGATCGCGGCGCCCGTCACGACCACGAACGAGCCGATCACCGTATCGGCGCGCTCGTAGTTGATCCAGCGGGTCGTGATCCGCTTGTCGACGACGTTCGACTGCTGGAAGAACAGCTGCCAGGGCGCGACGGTCGTGCCGACCATGGCGATGATCAGCAGCACGGACGTCGAGTTGAGGCCGCCGGCGACGCCCGGGACGACGGAGTGGTAGACGACGTTCCCCCAGTTCGGATGGGAGAGGAACAGGAGGGGGACGACGAGCAGGTTGCCGGCGACGAAGACGAACATCATCCGCTCCCACTTCTGGAAGCTGCCGGTCGACGTCATCACGACGAGCACGACGGCGGCGACCGGGACGGAGGCGTACTTGGTCACCCCGAGGTACTCGAGCGCGAGCGCGATGCCGATGAACTCGGTGACGATCGTCAGGAAGTTGAGGACGAACAGGTCGAAGATCGAGAACGCACCCCAGAACCGGCCGAAGCGCTCGAGGATCAGCCGGCCGTGGCCGACGCGCGTGACGGCGCCGAGGCGCACCACCATCTCCTGGTTGACGATCAGCACGGGGATCAGGAGCAGCAGCACCCAGAGCAGGCTCGTGCCGTAGTTCTGGCCCGCCTGCGCGTACGTCGAGACGCCGCCGGCGTCGTTGTCGCCGACCATCACGATCAGGCCGGGCCCCATGATCGCGAGCAGGGCGAGCAGGCGGCCGCGCCAGCTTCCCGCGGGGCCCGTGTCGTCGAGGCGGATGGTGCCGAGGGCGCCCTTGATGTCGCCGATGTGCGCCTCGTCGAGGACCGTCGGCGCGCGTTCGGCGACGACTGCCGCGGGGGCGCCGTCGAGGGCTTCGGTCTCGTGCTCCGCCATCCGTCTCACCTCCTTCCCGCGGCGCGCGGCGTCGCACGCCCGCTGCGCGCCCTGGAGGTCGGCGGACTCGGCGGACTAGCTCGCCGGCCGGCCGGCGCGCGGGCGCGCGGGACCGGTACTCGGTCCGTCGGCGTCCATCGACGTCTCCATCTCCCCGCTGTCGGCCCGGCTCGGCATCGCGCCGGAGGCTACCACCCCTCGCGGGGCTACTCGTTCTCGAGCGCGCGCGCCCGGCGGCGCCAGTCGTCCGGCACCATCAGCTCGAGCAGGTCGTCGACGGTGACGATCCCGAGGAGGCGGCCGTCGGTGTCGACGACGGGGGCGAGGGTGAGGTCGTAGTCGGCCATGCGCATCGCGACCTCCGCGACGTCGTCGTCGGGCTCGAGGCGCAGCGGCGCGTCGGTGGCGACGTCTGCCAGGGTCTCGGCCGGCTCGTGGCGGAGCAGGAGAACGACGGAGACGACGCCCTCGAGGCGTCCCTCCTCGTCGACCACCATCAGGGTCGTCACGGTCTCCTCGGGCAGGTCGGTGCGCCGCAGCTCGTCGAGCGCCTTTGCGACCGTGTCGCCCCCGCGCAGCGCGATGTAGTCCGGGCTCATCAGTCCGCCCGCGGTGGCCGGGTTGTACCCGAGCAGCGTGCGCACCTTTCGCTGCTGCCGCCACGGCAGGAGCTTGAGCACGGGCTCGCGTCGGTCCTGGTCGAGCTCGCCGAGCAGGTCGGCTGCGTCGTCGGCCTCCATCGCGGCGAGGATGCGCGCCGCCTCGCTGTCGGGGCGCTCGCGCAGGAACTCGACCTGGTGCTCCATGTCGAGCTCCTCGAAGACGTCGGCCTCGAGCTCGCGGTCTCCGCCGACGGCGGCGATGATCTCCTCGCCCTCCTCGTGCGACGCGGCCTCGACGAGGTCGGCGAGCTGCGCCGGGTGGAGCTTCGAGAGGCGGCCGAAGGTCATGCGGAGCCGGGCCGTCGGCACGTGCTGCACGAACGGCTCGACGCTCTCCCAGTCGAGGAACGGGCGCACCCTGCCCCGGCGGCGGATGCCGGGCGGCAGGAAGCGCCGGAGTAGCGAGCGGACGCTCGTGTCGACGCCGACCACGCGCCACCACTCCCCGACGTGCGCGAGCACGAGGTCGTCGGCCCGCACGAGGCGAGCCCCGACGACGTTGATCAGCCGGTGGCCGAGCAGGTCCTGGCGCAGCAGCACCTCGCCCTCGCGGCGCTCGAAGCGCCCGAGGTCGACCTGCTCGCCGGTGAGCCGCACGCCGGACGGGTCGAGCGTCGCGACGCGATCGGCCGGCACGAAGACCTCGCGGCCGCCGATGCGCGCCTTCAGGCCGGTGATCGGCGGGTAGCCGCCGTCGGCGAGCCGCACGATCAGGTCGTCGACCCGCCCGATCTTCTCGCCTGCCGGGTCGAGCAGCCGGCTGTGCAGCACCGACGACAGGTTCAGGAGCGGGATCTCCACCCGCCGGAAGCTTAGAGGCTCCTCCCGTCGTCGGCGGAGCGCGGTAGCGTCCCGCCCGTGCCACGCCTCAAGCGCTACGTGGTCGGGCGTCCGATGGCGTCCGGCCAGATGCAGGACCAGCTCCTGCCGATCTCGCTGGCGCTGCCGATCTTCTCCGCCGACGCGATCTCCTCGGTCGCGTACGCCACCGAGGCGGCGATGGTCGTGCTCGTCGGCGTCTCGCTGGGTGCGCTGCGCTGGACGCTGCCGATCTCGGTCGCGGTCGCCGTGCTGATGGCGATCGTCGTCGCCTCGTACCGCCAGACGGTGCACGCCTACGAGCAGTCGGGCGGCGCGTACATCGTCGCCAAGGAGAACCTCGGGAAGCTGCCGTCGCTGGTGGCCGCCGCGGCGCTGCTCGTGGACTACGTGCTCACCGTGGCGGTCTCGGTTGCGAGCGGCATCTTCGCGATCACGTCGGCCGTCTCCTCCATCCAGGGCTACCGCGTCGAGCTGTCGCTCGTCGCGATCGTGGCGATCGCGCTGGTCAACCTCCGTGGCGTGCGCGAGGCGGGGATCCTGTTCGCGATCCCCACGTATGGGTTCATCCTCGCGGTGTACGCCGCGATCGCCACCGGGATCGGCCGCTGCGCGGCCGGATCGTGCCCGCACGTCGTCACACCGCACGCGCTGCCGGCGGGCATGGGGACGCTGACGGTCCTCGTCGTCCTGAAGGCGTTCTCGTCGGGCGCGTCGGCGCTGACCGGCGTCGAGGCGATCGCGAACGGGGTCAACGCGTTCCGGCGCCCGCAGTCGGTCAACGCGGGCAGGACGCTCGCAACGCTCGGCGTGATCGCGATCTCGCTCTTCCTCGGCGTCTCGTACCTCGCGGTGCACCTGCACGCGCGGCCGAGTGCGACCGACTCGGTCCTGTCGCAGATCGCCCGCGCGGCGTTCCCGGTCGGGGGCTCGACCTCGTTCCTCTACTGGGTCGTCCAGATCTTCACCTTCGCCGTGCTCGTGCTCGCCGCGAACACCTCCTTCCAGGGGTTCCCGCGGCTTTCGGCGCTGCTCGCCCGCGACGGCTTCATCGCGCGCCAGTTCACGAACCTCGGCGACCGGCTCGTGTTCTCGAACGGCGTCCTCGTGCTCACCGCCGCGGCGCTCGCGCTGATCCTGATCTACCACGCGAACGTCAACTCGCTGATCCACCTGTACGTGGTCGGCGTCTTCACGGCGTTCACGCTCTCCCAGGCGGGCATGGTGCGCTACTGGCACCGCACGAGGGACCCGGGCTGGCGCTACCGCAGCATCGTCAACGGGATCGGTGCGATCACGACCGGCATCGTCGCGCTGGTGGTCATCTGGTCGAAGTTCACCGAGGGAGCCTGGCTCGTGATCGTCGCGATCCCGCTCCTCGTACTGCTCTTCCTGGGCATCAACCGCCACTACCGCCGGTTCACGCGCCGGCTCGCCGCGGGCGCCGGCGCCGTCCGGGCCGCCGGCGAGCCGACGAACCACGTGCTGCTGTGGGTCGAGTCGATCGACGTCGCGACCGAGGGAGCGCTCTGGTACGCGCGCAGGATCGCGGGCCCGCGCGTGCGTGCGCTGCACGCGCCGGGCCGCCACACCGACCCCGGCATCCGCCCGCGCTGGTTCGACTTCACCTCGGGCTCGCCCCAGCTCGAGGTGCTCCCGACCGACGAGGGGCAGGTGCAGGCGCTGCTCGAGCAGGTCTGGAGCCTGCCCCGCGGCGAGGCCGACTTCGTCACCGTCGTCATCCCGGAGCAGTTCAAGCGTCCGTCGCTGCTCTCGGCCGCCCGCCGGACCTCGTTCCGCTTGAAGCTGCGCCTCGTGTCGGAGCCGGACGTCGTGATCGCCGACGTGCCGGCGGTCACCTCGTTCACCGGCCCCGAGGGTCGCACGCCGGACCGGCTCGTCTGCCGCGTGCTGGTCTCGAACATGCACGCGGGGTCCCTGCGTGCGATCTCCTACGCGCGCAGCCTCGAGATCGAGGACACGCGGGTGGTGACCTTCGCGAGCGACCGGGCGGAGGCGCTGGCCTTCGACCGCGAGTGGCGCCGCGCCGGGCCGGCGCTCCCGCTCGACCTGAGCGAGGCGCCGTACCGCGACGTCGGCGACCCGCTGCTCGCCTACCTGCGCAGGCTGACGGCCGAAGGCGATACCGTCGTGAACGTCGTCATGCCCGAGATCGTCGTCCGCGGCTGGGCCCGGGTCCTGCACAACAAGCGCGCCCTCTACATCAAGCGCCTGCTGCTGTTCGAGCCGCACGTGATCCTCTCGAGCGTCCCCTACCAGCTCTTCCGCTGACGGTGAAGCTCGGGCTCGGCAAGCGTCCTCCCACCGCCGGCGTCCACGAGCTGCGCTACCGCGTCTTCCTCGTGCCGGTGGTCGCGGGGCCGAGGGCCCGCGAGGCTGCGCACCTCGCTGCGCGCCTCGCCGCGGGGAAGCGCGCGAAGGTCGTCCTCGTGCGCGTGATCGTCGTCCCGCCGGAGCTCCCGCTGGACGCCCACCTGACGGAGCAGGTCGCGGAGGCGGAGCTCCTGCTCGGCGAGGCCGCACAGATCGTCGGCGCGTACGGCGTCAAGGTCGAGCGGCGCGTTGTCAGGGCCCGACACGCCGGGCGCGCGATCGCGGAGGAGGCTGGGGAGCGCGGCGCCGACCTGGTGGTGCTCGGCGCGCCGCGCAGCACGCACCGGCAGATCTTCGGCCACACGGTGCACTACGTCCTCCAGCACTCGCCGGCCCGCGTGATGGTCGCCGCCGGCAAGAAGCGCTGGCTGCCCTTCGACGCGCCGGTCGAGGAGCAGCCCGACGAGCCGCGGCGGATCCTCGTTCCGGTCAAGCTGGGCCCGATCGGCGACGAGATGCTCGGCGTCTCGGTGAAGCTCGCGGCCGGCTACGGCTCGGTCGTCGAGGCGCTGCACGCGATCCTCGTGCCGCTCGAGCTCGCGCTCGAGGCCGACCTGCCCGATCAGGACGAACGGGCGGCGGCGTCGATCGCGGAGGCGCAGCTGCACGGCGCCGAGCAGGGCGTCGTCGTCGAGGGGACGGCTGTCCGGACGCGCTCGATCGGGAAGGCGATCGTGGAGCGCGCGGCCGAGAGCGGGGCCGACCTGATCGTGCTCGGGTCGGCGCCGCGCTGGCGCCGGCAGTCGCGCTTCTTCTCGCCCACGGTCGACTACGTCCTTCGCCGCTCGCCGTGCGAGGTGCTGATCGTCGCCTTCCCGCTGTCGGCCGTCCGGGGCGACCTCGCCGCGTCGCGGGCCGTGGCGCTAGGCTGGGCGCGGCAATGAAGGCGCTCGTCATCGGCTGCGGCCGGGTCGGCTCGGCCGTGGCGCTCCAGCTCCACGGTTCCGGCTGGGATGTCACCGTCTGCGACGAGAACGAGGACGCGCTCGGGCGGCTCGGCGACACGTGGACGGGCGGCTTCGTCGTCGGCCACGGCATGGACCTGAAGCTGCTGCGCGAGGCGGGCATCGAGGAGGTCGACGCCGTCGTCGTCACCACCGACGGCGACAACACGAACCTCGTGATCGCGCAGGCGGCGCAGAAGCACTTCGAGGTGCCGACCGTGGTCGTGCGGGTGCTCGACCCGGCGCGCGCCCAGTTCTACGCGACGCGCGGGCTCCGGATCGTGTGCCCGACGTCGTCGGCGATCGAGACGCTCGTCGGCGTCGTCCGCGAGACCGAGGGCGCGAGGGCCTGATGCCCGCCACACCGATGTACGTGCTGATCGCGGGTGGCGGCAAGGTCGGCGCCAACCTGACGCGGTCGCTCCTCCGGGCCGGGCACGAGGTGACGCTGATCGA
This sequence comes from uncultured Gaiellales bacterium, assembly GCA_964496175.1. Taxonomy (GTDB): domain Bacteria; phylum Actinomycetota; class Thermoleophilia; order Gaiellales; family Gaiellaceae; genus PALSA-600. The sequence goes on from CAZBYA010000032.1 coordinate 9,055, forward strand.
GCAGCGGCCCTACCGGTTCGACCGGCTCGAGGCGGAGTTCGAGCACCAGGTGATCCGCGGCGACGCGACGGAGCTGTACGTGCTCGAGCGCGCGGGCGTCAAGCGCCCCCCGGACCTGCTCGTCGCGGCGACCGGCGACGACGAGGACAACATCGTCATCTGCCAGCTCGCCCGGGAGCGCTACGGCGTCTCGAAGGTGATCGCGCGCATCAACGACCCGCGCAACCAGCCGTACTTCGACCTCCTCGGCATCTCCCCGACCGTCTCGGCGACCGGGGCGATCATGGCGCTGATCGAGCACGAGGTGCCCGAGCACGGGCTGATCCAGCTCCTGGAGCTGCGTCGTGAGAACCTCGAGATCGTCGAGGTGACGATCGACAAGGGCTCCGCCTGCCAGGGGAAGGAGGTCGGCGCGCTCCGGCTGCCGGAGGGCGCGCGCCTGATCTCGATCGTCCGCGACGGGCGCGCCGAGCTGCCCGACGAGGAGCTCCAGATCGAGCCCGGCGACTCGCTGCTCGCGATCCTCGAGCCGGGCAAGGAGGACGAGCTCCGCCGCGTCCTCCTGCACGACTAGGCAGCGGGCCTCGACCTCGGTTTCAGCACGATCGTCTCGGCGGGGGCGTGCGTGAGGATCCACGTCAGCTCGCGGGGCGTGAACCCGCCGCGGTCGTCCGTCGAGGCAGGCGCGACGACGCGGTCGAACCGCTCCACGTCCCACAGACGGCGCAGCGCGTGCGTCGGGGAGCGGCCCTTTTCGATCCTCGCGTCCACGTGCACGCCCGCGCGCGAGGCGGCGTGCTCCACCGCCTCGAGCAGCGGCATCGCCCGGCCGACCTCGTCGGTCAGCGGCGACTCCTCGGCGTACTCGAGCGGCACGACCAGCAGGTAGGCGGGGACGAGCGTGGCCTCCTCGGCGTGCGCGAGGCGGATCGCCGCGTCGAGCACCGTCGGCTCGAGCTTCCCGCCGGTGAAGGGGACCAGGATGCGCTGCTCCCCCGGCTTGGTGCGTTTGCGGAAGACGTTCACGAAGGCTCCAGTCGCTCCCGGTCGGCGCGGTTCGCGACCACGCGGATGTCGAGCCCCGGCAGCTCGCGCACCATCCGGGAGAGCAGCGAGCCGCCGAAGATCTCGCGGCGCCGCGACTCGTCGGGCGTGCCGACGAAGACGTACGTCGAGCCGCGCTCGGCGGCGACGCGGCGCACGGTCTCGACCAGGTCGTCGCCCTCGGCCTCGAGGAAGTGCGCCCCGAGGATGCCGCAGAGGCGCCGCAACGCCGCCACCTGCGTCGCTTCCTCCTCGCTCGGCTCGCGCCCCGTCGGCCGCATCCACAGCGCGTCCACCTCCGACTGGAGGCGCTGCGCGGAGCGCCACGCCCGGCGGAGGATGCGCTGCGACTTCGGCTGCGGTTCGATCAGCGCGAGCACGCGCTCGGCGACGGCCTGGCGACTCAGCGGATCGAGCGTCTGCGCGCCTCGGCGCTCTTCCACGTCCTCCGCGACCTCTCGCAGCGCAAGCTCGCGCAGCGCCGACAGCTTGTCGGTGCGGAAGAAGTTCTCGAGCGCGACGTCGATCCGCTCCGGCGCGTAGACCTTGCCGGCGCGCAGTCGCGTCTGCAGCGCCTCCGGCGTCAGATCGACGAGGATCACCTCGTCCGCCTCGTCGAGCACGGAGTCGGGGAACGTCTCGCGCACGCGGATCTCCGTCAGCTCGAAGATCGCGTCGTTCAGGCTCTCGAGGTGCTGGACGTTGACGGTCGAGATCACGTCGATCCCCGCCTCGAGCACCTCGTCGATGTCCTGGTAGCGCTTCTCGTTGCGCATCCCGGGCGCGTTGGTGTGCGCGAGCTCGTCGATCAGGGCGAGCTCGGGCGCCCGCCGGAGGACCGCGTCGACGTCCAGCTCCTCGAGCACGACGGCGCCGTGATGCACCACGAGCCGCGGCGTCGCCTCGAGCCCCTCGGCGAGCGCGGCCGTCTCAGGCCGGTCGTGGGGCTCGAGGTGGCCGATCACGACGTCCCGTCCCTCCGCCTGCGCCTGCCGGCCCTCCTGGAGCATGCGGTAGGTCTTGCCGACCCCCGCGGCCATCCCGAGCAGGATCCGGTAGTTGCCGCGCAACGCATCAGGCTCCGAGGAGGTTGTGCACGACGAGGTCGATCAGCTTGATCCCGACGAACGGGAGCATCACTCCACCGAGACCGTAGATCAGCAGGTTGCGGCGCAACAGCGCGGTCGCCCCGATCGCGCGGTACTTGACGCCCCTGAGCGCGAGCGGCACGAGCGCCGGGATGATCAGCGCGTTGAAGATGATCGCGGAGACGATCGCGCTCTTCGCGTCGCCCAGGTGCATGACGTTGAGCGCCCAGAGCGGCCCCGTGTGCCCCTGCCTCGCGTAGGTGAACTCGAACATCGCCGGCAGGATCGCGAAGTACTTCGCGACGTCGTTCGCGATCGAGAACGTCGTCAGCGCACCGCGCGTGATCAGCTGCTGCTTGGCGACCTCGACGATCTCGATCAGCTTCGTCGGGTTCGAGTCGAGGTCGACCATGTTGCCCGCCTCCTTCGCCGCGGAGGTGCCGGTGTTCATCGCGACGCCGACGTCCGACTGCGCGAGCGCGGGGGCGTCGTTGGTGCCGTCGCCCGTCATCGCGACCATGCGGCCCGCGGCCTGGTGCTCCTTGATCAGCGCGAGCTTGGCCTCCGGGGTCGCCTCCGCGAGGAAGTCGTCGACGCCCGCCTCCTGCGCGATCACCGCGGCGGTGACGCGGTTGTCGCCCGTGATCATCACCGTGCGGATGCCCATCTTGCGCAGCTCGTCGAAGCGCTCGCGCATGCCGCCCTTGACGATGTCCTTCAGGTGGACGACACCGAGCGCGAAGTTGTCGCGGGCGACGACGAGCGGCGTGCCGCCCTGCTCGGCGACCAGCTGCACCTGCTCGGCGACCGCGGCGGGGGGCTGGCCGCCGTTGCGCAGCACGAACGCCCCGACGGCGTCGGCGGCTCCCTTGCGGATCTGCGTGCCGTTCAGGTTGACGCCGCTCATGCGCGTGACCGCCGTGAACGGCACGAACTCGTGCTCGCCGAGCTCCCGCTCGCGGATCCCGAAGCGCTCCTTGGCGAGCACGACGATCGATCGCCCCTCGGGCGTCTCGTCGGCCAGCGATGCGAGCTGGGCCACCTCGGCCAGCTCGCGCTCCTCGACGCCGGGCGCCGGGATGAACTCGGCGGCCTGGCGGTTGCCGAGCGTGATCGTGCCGGTCTTGTCGAGCAGCAGCACGTCGACGTCGCCCGCCGCCTCGACGGCGCGCCCCGACATCGCGAGCACGTTCCGCTGCACGAGCCGGTCCATGCCGGCGATCCCGATCGCGGAGAGCAGCGCGCCGATCGTCGTCGGGATCAGGGCGACGAGCAGCGCGATCAGCACCGTCTCCGAGACCGGCGTGCCGGCGTAGATCGCGAACGGCCGCAGCGTCACGACGGCGGCGAGGAACGTGATCGTCAGGCCGGCGAGCAGGATGTTGAGGGCGATCTCGTTCGGCGTCTTGCGGCGCTCGGCGCCCTCGACGAGCGCGATCATCCGGTCCAGGAACGACCTCCCGGGCTCCTGGGTGACCTCGATCACGAGCCGGTCGGAGAGGAGCCGGGTGCCGCCGGTGACGGCCGAGCGGTCCCCGCCCGCCTCCCGGATCACGGGCGCCGACTCGCCCGTGATCGCCGACTCGTCCACCGAGCCGACGCCCTCGATCACCTCGCCGTCGGCGGGGATCACGCCGCCCGCCTCGACGATCACCACGTCGCCCTTCTGCAGCTCCGGGGCCGGCAGCTCGCGGCCGTCGCGCAGCCGTGCGGTGGTGGTGGTGCGGGTCGCGCGGAGCGCGTTCGCCTGCGCCTTGCCGCGGCCCTCGGCGATCGCCTCCGCGAAGTTGGCGAAGAGGACGGTCAGCCACAGCCACACCGAGATCGTGCCGACGAACCAGAGCGAGCCGGTCCGGCCGTGCGCCAGGTCGATGACGAAGATCGCCGTCGTGATCGCGCTTCCGAGCTCGACGATGAACATCACGGGGTTCTTGAGCTGGAGGCGCGGGTCGAGCTTCGGGAACGAGTCCCGGATCGCGGCGACCACCAGCTCGCGCGAGAAGAGCCCCGAGCGCCGCGCTGCCATCAGTGCCGCCCTCCGACCCGGTCGAGCGCGAGGTTGAGCTCGAGCACGCTCACGCCGGGCTCGCCGAACAGCCCGAGCCAGCGGCCGTCGGTCGACCGCCGGATCAGCTCCTGCACCGTTGCGAGCGGCAGGTGCCTGACGGCGGCGACGCGGTGCGACTGGAGCGCGGCGTAGGCGAGCGAGATGTCCGGGTCGATCCCGGAGGCGGAGGTGACGACCGCGTCGACGGGGACCTGGTGGATCGTCAGCCCCGGGTTGTAGGGCCCCTCGAGCTTCAGCACCGCCTTCGCGTTGTCGGCGACGAGCTTCGCGAGCGCTGGGCTGGTCGGCCCGAGGTTCGCGAACGTGGTCGCGGACGGGTTGTACGCGGGCGTCGTCGCCGACGGCCGCTCGTGGAAGTACTGCGTCCCGGTGAATGCCTGCGCGGCTAGCCGTGAGCCGATCACCGTGCCGTTGACCTCGATCAGGCTGCCGGCCGCCTGGCTCGGGAACGCCAGCGAGGCGAGCCCGGTCATGGCGAGCGGGTAGGCGAAGCCGAAGACGACGGTCGTGAGGACGATCGCCGCGAGCGATCCGACGATTGCGCGCCTCACCGGTGCATCAGCCCCTCGACGACGGGGCCCAGCGTCAGGGCGGGGAGGAGCATGAGCCCGGCGGTGAGCAGGATCAGGCCGACGAGCAGGACGGCGAACGTGGGCCCGTCGCTGCGGAAGGTGCCGGCGGAGGCGGGGACGGTCCGCTTCGCGGCCAGCGCGCCGCCGAGCGCGAGCGCCGCGATCAGCGGCACGAAGCGGCCGAAGAGCATGTCGATGCCGCCGAGGTACGCCGAGAACGGCGTCCCGCCGTAGCCGGCGAACGCGCTGCCGTTGTTGCCTCCCTGTGAGGTGTACGCGTACAGTGCCTCGGTGAAGCCGTGCGGGCCCGGGTTGAAGATCGATGCGAGCCCCGACCTCGTCACCATCGCCGCCGCGGTCAGCGTCAGGATCAGGACCGCCGGGAAGAGCGCGCCGAGCGCCGCGAGCTTCACCTCGCGCGCCTCGATCTTCTTGCCGAGGTACTCGGGCGTGCGACCGACCATCAGGCCCGCCACGAAGACGGCGAGCACGATGATGAAGACGATCCCGTACATCCCCGAGCCGACGCCGCCGAAGACGATCTCGCCGAGGAAGATGTTGGTCAGCGGCACAGCGCCGCCCGCCGGCGTCATCGCGTCGTTGCCGGCGATCACCGCGCCGGTCGACGTGTCGGTCGTGCCCGTCGCGAACACGGCCGTCTCCGCGATTCCGAAGCGGATCTCCTTGTCCGCCATGTTGCCGCCGGTCTGCAGCGCGGTGTGCGCGACGTTCACGCCGGAGGCCCGGAGCACCTGCGAGCTGTGCTGCTCGGCGACGAAGTTCACCGCGACGCCGGCTGCGAACAGGACGAACATCGCCGCGAAGATCGCGAGCGCGTGGCGCATGCCGCGGATCCAGCGGCCGAACATGAACACCGAGGCGAACGGGATCAGCAGCTCGAGGAAGAGCTCGAAGTAGCCGCCGAAGCTGCCCGGGCCCTCGAAGGGGACGGCCGAGTTCGAGTTGTAGAAGCCGCCGCCGTTCGTGCCGAGGTGCTTGATTGCGACCTGCGAGGCGACGGGGCCGCGCGCGATCGTTTGCACGCCGCCCTGGAGCGTGTGCGCCGTCGCGTAGCCGTGCAGCGTCTGCGGCACCCCGGCCGCGACCAGGATGATCGCGCCGACGACCGCCAGGGGGAGCAGCACGTAGGCGAGCGTCCGGTAGAGGTCGCGCCAGAAGTTGCCGAGCGTCTGCGAGGAGCGGCGCGAGAAGCCGCGGAAGACCGCGACCATCGCCGCGATGCCGACCGCCGCGGAGACGAAGTTCTGCACCGCGAGCCCGGCCATCTGCGTGAGGAACGACATCGTCGACTCGCCGGCGTAGTACTGCCAGTTCGTGTTGGTGAGGAAGCTCGCCGCCGTGTTGAACGAGATGAACGACGAGACGCCGGGGAAGTGCTGCGGGTTCAGGAACAGGTGGCCCTGCAGCCGCTGGATCCCGTACAGCACGACGACGAACAGGAAGCTGAAGGTCAGGAGCGTCGCCGCGTACTGCTTCCAGGTCTGCTCCTTCGCCGCGCGGTCGCCGACCGAGCGGTAGAAGCCCCGCTCGAGGCTGCCCAGCACGCGCAACCGCCCACGGCTCGGGAGGCCGTCGCCGTCGGCGAAGACGCGCGCCATGTAGAGGCCGAACGGGTAGGCCGCCGTGATCAGGATCGCGACGAAGACGACGATCTGCGCGATGCCCTGGCCCATCAGAACCGCTCGCCGTGGAAGAGCGCGTAGACGAGGTAGACGAGGACCGCCAGCGAGACGGCCAGCCCGAACGCGTCGCCTGCCGACATCAAAGCCGTCCGAGGGCCCACGTGAGCCCGAAGAGCAAGGCGAACGCGGCCACGAAGACCGCGATCGCGCCGACGTCGTACATCTGGAGTCCCTCCTGACGAGAACGTTTCGTCTCGACGGTAGGACGGTCCGCGTGACGGCGCCGTGAAGGTTCGAGCCGCGCGCGTGAAGATGCCGTGAAGGTGCTAGCGGGTCGCCGGGTCGACCAGCCGGTAGCCCGCGCCCGGCTCGGTCAGCAGGTAGCGCGGCCGCGCCGAGTCCTGCTCGATCTTGCGTCGCAGCTGCGCGACGTGCACGCGCAGCAGGTTCGGGTCGCCGCCGTAGCCCGGGCCCCAGACCTCGCGGATCAGCATGCGGTGGGTGAGCAGCTTGCCGACGTTGCGCGCGAAGACGCGCAGCAGGTCGAACTGGTGCGGCGTCAGGTGCACGGGCTTGCCGGCGATGCGCAGCTCGTGCTTCTCGAGGTCGACCTCGAGCTCGCCGACGGTGACCACCGGCTCCGCCGACGGCGCAGCCCGGCGCAGCACCGCGCGCAGCCGTGCGAGCAGCTCGTCGATGCCGACCGGCTTCGTCACGTAGTCGTCGGCGCCGGCGTCGAGCGCCGCGACCTTCTCGCTCTCCTCGCCGACCGCGGAGAGGACGATCACGGGAGCGTCGCTCCAGGTGCGCAGCTCGCGGCAGACGTCGGTGCCCGTGCCGTCCGGCAGGACGAGGTCGAGGATCACCGCCTCCGGCGGCTGCAGGCCGGCGGCGACGAGCGCCGCCGCCGCCGTCTCCGCGGTCGCGACCTCGTAGCCCGCCGCCCGGAGCCCGGTGCGGAGCGCGCGCAGGATCTGCGGCTCGTCGTCGACGACCAGCACGCGCGTCACGCCGGCACCTCGACGCGGGCGACGGGCAGCGCGAGCAGGAACGTCGCACCCTGGTCCTCGTGCGACTCGACCGTGATGCGGCCGCCGTTCGCCTCGGCGAAGCCCTGCGCGATCGCGAGCCCGAGCCCGGCCCCGCGCGCGGTCTCGGCGCCCGCCCCCCGCTGGAACGGCGAGAAGATCAGCGCCGCCTCGGCGGGACGGACGCCGGGGCCGCGGTCGATCACGCGCAGGAGCACCTCCGACGAGGTCGACGCGACCCGCACCGCGACGGGGCCGGCCGAGTACTTGAGCGCGTTCTCCAGCAGGTTGGTCAGCGCGCGCTGCACCTGGTGCGGGTCGACCTCGACGGCGGGCGCGTCGTCGGGGAGCGACACCTCGATGCGCGACGCATCCGCGCCGAGCCCGTCGAGCGCCTCGACGACGAGGTCGTCGACCGTGACGAGCTCGCGCTTCGGCTCCGCGGCGCCGGCCTGGAGCCGCGACAGGTCGAGCAGGTTCGCGACGAGCCGATCGAGCCGGCGCGACTCGGTCAGCACCGTGTCGAGCAGCTCGGCGCGGTCGGCGTCCCCGAGCACCAGCTCGGTCCGGCTGAGCGTGCTCGCGGACGTGAGGATCGCCATCAACGGCGTCCGCAGGTCGTGGCTGACGGCGCGCAGGATCGCCGTCTTGATCGCGTCGCTGCGGCGCAGCGCCTCCGCCTCCACCGCCTCCCGGGAGAGCCGCTCGCGGTCGATCGCGACGCCGAGCAGCGAGGCGAGTGCCGGCAGCAGGCGCCGCCCGCGGGCGGGCTGCCAGCGCCGCCCCGGCCCGAGCTCGATTGTGCCGACGCGGCGGCCGCCCGCAACGAGCGGGTAGCCGGCGGCGGCGGAGCCGAGCGAGATCTCCGCGCGCTCGACGCCGAGCGCCGCCGCCACCTCTGCGGCGATCCGCTCGAGCTCGCCGCCGACCTCGCCGTGCTCGAGCAGCGACGTCGCGACCTGCGCGAGCAGGGCGGACTCGCGCGCCTCGCGGCGCGACCGCGCGGCGAGCTCGCTGACGACGACCGCCGTGGCGACGAAGACGAGCAGCGCGAACCAGTTGCGAGAGTCCTGGAGGGTGAGCGTGTACAGGGGCGGGAGGAAGAAGAAGTTGAACGCGAGCATCGACGCGAGCGAGACGGCGACGGCGTAGGGGAGACCCCAGACGGCGGCGACCGGAAGGACGGCCAGCAGGTACAGCACCGCCAGGCTCAGGACCGGGATGTGCGGCTTCAGCAGCTCGATCGCCGCCGTCACCAGGGCCACCGCGATCGCGCTCGCGGCCAGTCCCGCGGCCCGCCGGCGGAGCTGCTGTCGACTCACAGACGTACGGTACTGCGGCGCGGGGTGGTTCACGACCGCGTCGCCCCGAGTCGTTACCGTGTAGGCGTGCGCCGCCCAGCGACGCCGATACTGCTGGCCTGGTTCGCCGCCCTGGCCGGGCTCCTCTCCGTCGTCTCGGCGCTGACGCCCGAGATGGCGAACCGCACCCACCTCGTCCGCGGGGTGCTGCCGCCGGGCGTCCCCAGCGCCGCGCGCACGCTCGCGCTCGCGCTCGGGCTCGGGATGATCTGGCTCGCGCGCGGCCTCGCCCGGCGCAAGCGGCGGGCGTGGGTGCTGGCGGTCGCGGTCGTCGTCGCCTCGGCGCTCGCGCATCTCGCGAAGGGCCTCGACTTCGAGGAGGCCGTCGTGCACGTCCTGTTGCTGCTGGCGCTGTTCCGCGCGCGGCGGTACTTCGTCGCCCCGGGCGACCCGGCGACGATCGGCCCGCTCGTCCAGGTCGCCCTCGCCCTGGCCGCGTGCGTCCCCGTCCTCCTGCTCGCCTTCTACGACACGAACCGCGTCACCGAGCGGGTCGAGACCGCTGTGCTGATCGTGATCGCGGCGCTGGCGGCGCGCGCGCTCTGGCTGCTGTTCCGGCCGCTGCCGCTCGCGCCGCCCGACGCCGAGGAGCGCGAGCGCGCCGCCGAGCTGGTGCACGAACGCGGCTCCGACAGCCTCGCCTACTTCGCGCTGCGCCGCGACAAGAGCTACTTCTTCTCCGCCAGCGGGCGCTCGTTCATCGCCTACCGCGTGATCCGCTCCACCGCGCTCGTCGGGGGCGACCCGATCGGCGACCCGGCCGAGCGGCACGAGCTGATGGCGGAGTTCGTGCGGGTCGCACACGCGAAGGGGTGGCGCGTCGCGATCGCCGGCGCGTCGACGGAGGGTCTCGCCGACTACACGGAGCTCGGGTTCCGGTCGATCTACCTCGGCGACGAGGCGGTGATCAAGCCGAGCGAGTTCTCGCTCGAGGGCCGCGCGATCCGCAAGGTGCGGCAGTCGGTTTCCCGCCTCGAGAAGTCCGGGTACCAGGTACGGGTGCTCTCGACCGCGGACGCCGACGAGAAGCTCCGCGAGGAGCTGCGCGCCGTCTCGGCGGAGTGGCGGGGGAACTGGCCGGAGCGGGGCTTCACGATGGCGATGGACGCGCTCTTCCTCTACCCGGACACGGTGCTCGCGGTCGCGGTCGGTCCCGACGGCTCGGTCGGCGGCTTCCTGCAGCTCGTGCCCTCGCCGGCGGCGGAGGGGTACTCGCTCGCCTCGATGCGCCGGCGCAAGGACACGCCGAACGGGCTGATGGAGTACCTGATCACCGAGACGGTCGCCTGGTGCCGCGCGCACGCCGTCTCCGAGCTGTCGCTCAACTTCGCGGTGTTCGCCGACTTCCTGCGCGCTGACGAGGACGCCGCCCGCTGGACGCGCGCCGTCCGCTGGCTGCTGCTGAAGGCCGACCGGCTCTTCCAGGTCGAGCGGCTGCACAGCTTCAACCGCAAGTTCTTCCCGCACTGGCGCCGCCGCTACTTCTGCTTCGAGCGCTGGAGCGACCTGCCGCTCGTGACGATCGCGTACCTGCGCGCCGAGTCGCTGCTGACGCCGCCGGGCCCCTGGGTGAAGACGCCGGACCTCGCGGCGCGATGAGGGCCGCGCTCGCCGTCCTCGCGCTGCTGGTCGCGGCGGTGCCCGCTGCCGCGTCCACGGCCGCGCCGTCCGGCGGGGACTGGCCGCGCTTCGGCTACGACGCTGCGCGCCACGGCGCCGGGCCCGCCGGTGGGCTGACGGCCGCGAACGTCGCGACGCTGCACCGGCGCGTCGTCCACCTCGACGGCACCGTCGACTCCTCGCCGATCTACCTGCACGGCGTGCAGGTGGGCGGCGCGGCGCACGACGTCTTCGTCGTCACGACCACGTACGGGCGGACGGAGGCGATCGACGCGGCGAGCGGCGCCGTCCTGTGGCGCTTCACGCCGCCTGCGTACGGCCGGCTCGCGGGCTCGGCGCAGATCACGAACGCGTCGCCCGCCGCTTCGAGCGACCGCGCCGCCGTCTACGCCGCGGCGCCCGACGGGCGCATCCGCAAGCTGCGCCTCTCGGACGGCGCCGTCCTCTGGACGACCGCGATCACGCGCGACCCGACGCACGAGAAGATCACGTCGTCGCTGAACGTCTCGCGCGGCCTCGTGGTCGCGACCACCGGCGGGTACTACGGCGACGCGCCGCCCTACCAGGGCCACGTGGCGACGCTGAGCGAGGCGACCGGGCGGATCGACCACGTCTGGAACTCGCTCTGCTCGAATCGCACGGGGATCATCGTGCCGCGCACCTGCTCGTCGAGCGACTCGGCGATCTGGTCACGGAACGGCGCCGCCGTCGACCCGGCCAACGGCGACCTGGTGGTCGCGACCGGCAACGGCCCCTGGAACGGCAGCACCGACTGGGGCGACAGCGTGCTCGTGCTCGCGCCCGACGCCTCGCACCTGCTGCGGCACTGGACGCCGGCCAACCAGGCCGACCTGAACTCGTCCGACACCGACATCGGCTCGACCAGCCCCGCGCTGCTCGCCGGCGGCTACGCGGTGCAGGGCGGCAAGGACGGCAAGCTGCGGCTGCTCCAGCTGCACCGTCTGCCCGGCGCGAACGCCCGCCTCGGCGGCGAGCTCCAGACGGTCTCGACGCCCGGCGGCTCCAGCCTCTTCAGCGAGCCGGCCGTCTGGAATGGGCGGTGGGTGTTCGTCGCCGACGACGGCGGCACGGGCGCCTGGCTGCTCCGGAACGGCCGGCTGCACGCGTCCTGGTCGAGCTCGGACGGCGGCACCTCGCCGGTCGTCGCCGGCAGCCTGGTCTTCGTCGCCGGCTCCGGCTCCGTCTCGGTCTACGTCGCGACGAGCGGCCGCAAGGTGGCGTCGCTGCCGTTCGGCCCCGTGCACTGGCAGAGCCCGATCGTCGCCGACGGCCGTGTCGCCGTCGCCGAGGGCAACGCGAACGACCACGCCACGACCGGCGTGCTCGACATCTACTCGCCGGGCTAGAGCTCTACGCTCCCGCGGCGTCGAGGGCGGCGGTCAGCTCGTCCGCCGACGGGTTGACGAGCAGGCGGCCCCTGCCTGCCGCCCCGCTTCGTTTCACGAAGATGCTCGGGACGGCGTTGACGTGGTTCGCGGTGGCGTCGGTGTCGAACCCGGCCGCGGCGTTCGCGACCGCCGGCGAGCCGCTGTCGGCGCGCAGGCGCGCGGCGTCGACGCCGGGGATGCTGGCCGCCGCGACGCTCACGACGCGGTCGCTCAGCCAGTGGCTGTTCTCCGCGCCCTGGTTGGCAAAGAGCAGCTCGGCGAAGTCGAAGGCGTGGTTCTGGTTCGCCGCCGCGAGCAGCGCCTTCCGGCCGCGCACCGAGTCGGGGCCGATGAACGCGAGCGGCCGGGCCTCGATCCTGACCTTGCCGGTGCGGACGTAGCGCGTGAGCACGGCCGGCGTGACGTTCAGCTCGAACGAGCGGCAGACGGGGCACTGGAGGTCGAAGTACTCGACGAGCGTCACCGGCGCGGTCGCCGAGCCGAGGGTCAGGCCCTGCTGGGGGATGCCCGCGAACATGTCGCGAACCGGCGACGCCTGCACGAAGGTGCCGTCGGGGGTCGTCTGGAGCGCCGGCGAGCTGCTGCCGCCGAGGAGCGCGATCGCGCCGGTCACGAGCAGGATCGCGGCGGCGGCCGCGCCGCCGAGCAGCAGCGCGCGGCGGGGGTTCGCGTCGCGCGCCCGGGGCGCCGGCCTCGGCGCCGGGGCCCGGTGCCGCTTCGGCTTCGTGCGGGTGCTCGCCACGCCTGCACGGTCGCCGCTGCCGCCGCGGCCGGCAACCGCAGTTTCCCCGGAGTCTCAGCCGGTGCGGCGGCGGCGGACCTGCGGGCCCTGCGCGCCCAGGGCGGCGTAGGTGATCGCCTGCAGCGACTCGTTCAGGTTGCGCAGCTCGTGCGCGATCACGGTCAGCTCCTCGCGCCGCTCCTCGCGCGCGTTCAGCCGGGCGAGCTCCTCGACGAGCCGGTCGAGCCGGGCGAGCAGCGCCTCGAGCTGGCGGTCGGTGACTTCGCCTTCCATCGCCGATCGAGTGTAGATTGCCGCCGACAAACGGGCGAGCGGAGAGGGAACCCGGTGCGAGTCCGGGACGGTCCCGCCGCTGTGAGTGGGAGATGCCCTCCGCCACGACGCCACTGGGCGAGTGCCTGGGAAGGCGGCGGAGGGGGAGCCCACGAGTCAGAAGACCTGCCGGTCGCCCTCCACACCCGAACCCCTCGCGGAAGGAGGATTCGTGGCCACGCGCCCACGCCTACTCGTCCCCTCGGTGCTCGCGGCGTTCGCCGCCGCAGCCGTCCTGCTCGCGCCCGCCTCGGGCTCGACGCCCGCCGTCGCCCACCGGATCGTCTCGCTCTCGCCGACCGCCACGGAGTCGCTCTTCGCGATCGGCGCCGGCAAGCAGGTCGTCGCGGTCGACAACGACTCCGACTACCCGAAGGCGGCGCCGCGGACGAAGCTCTCCGGCCTGACGCCGAACGTCGAGGCGATCGCGTCGTACCGTCCCGACCTGGTCGTCATCCAGTACGACCCGGGCGGGCTGGTCTCGTCGCTGCACAAGCTGCGGATCCACGTGCTCGTGCAGCCGTCGCCGAGCGACCTCGCCGGCGCGTACGCGCAGATCCTCCAGCTCGGCTCGGTGACGGGGCACGCGACGCAGGCGCATGCGGTCGTGGCGGGGATGAAGACGCGGATCGCGGGACTCGTCGCGCACGCGCCGAAGGACCCGTTCCTCTCCGTCTACCACGAGCTGGAGCCGGACCTCTACTCGGCGACGTCGCAGACGTTCATCGGGCGGATCTACAAGCTCTTCGGGCTCCGCAACATCGCGGATGCGGCCGACAAGACCGGCAGCGGCTACCCGCAGCTCTCCGCCGAGTACGTGATCGCCGCCAACCCGTCGCTGATCGTCCTCGCGGACACGCGCTGTTGCGGTCAGACCCCCGCCACGGTCGCCGCGCGGCCCGGCTGGAACGCGATCGCCGCGGTGCGCAACCACGCGATCGTGCGGGTCGACGACTCGATCGCGTCGCGGTGGGGCCCGCGCGTCGTCGACTTCGTCCGCGCGATCGCGAGCGCGCTGCGCGTCGCGAAGGCGTGACGGTGCGGGCGGGCGGAGTCTGGCTGCTGGGCGCCGGCGTGTTCCTCGCCGGCGCCCTGCTGGCCGGCGCGCTCGTCGGCCCGGTCGACCTCGGCGTGGGCGCGGTCCTGCGCGGGACGGTCGCCCACGTCCTCGGGACGAAGTCGCCGCTCTCCTTCACGGACGACGCGATCCTCTGGCAGGTGCGGCTGCCGCGCGTCGTCCTCGGCGGCATCGTCGGCGCGACGCTCGCGACCGCCGGGGCCGCGTACCAGGGCGTGTTCCGGAACCCGCTCGCCGACCCGTACCTGCTCGGGGCAGCGGCCGGGGCCGGGCTCGGCGCCACGCTCGCCGTCGTCTACGGGCCGAGCGGCGGCATCACCGACCGCCTCGTCCCGCTCGCCGCCTTCGCGGGCGCCGCGCTCGCCGTCGTCGCCGCGTACGTGCTCGGCCGGTCGGCCGGCCCCGGCGCGGGGGCGGCGGCGCTCGTGCTCGCCGGCGTCACGGTCGCCGCCTTCCTGACGGCGGTGCAGACGTTCGTGCAGCAGCAGAACGTCCAGACGGTGCAGGAGGTGTACACGTGGCTGCTCGGCCGGCTCTCGACGTCCGGGTGGACCGAGGTGCTGATCGTGCTCCCGTACGCGGTCTGCTCGTGGGTGGTGATCCTGCTCCACCGCCGCCTGCTCGACGTGCTCGCGGTCGGCGACGAGGAGGCGGCGGCGCTCGGCGTCCGCGTCGCCCGCGTGCGGGTCGTCGTCGTCGCGGCCGCGACGATCGGCACCGCGGCCGCCGTCGCGGTCAGCGGGCTGATCGGCTTCGTCGGGATCATCGTCCCGCACGCGATCCGGCTGCTGGCCGGGGGGAGCTACCGGCTGCTGCTGCCGCTGAGCGTCCTCGTCGGCGCGGGCTTCCTCGTCTTCACGGACGTGCTCGCCCGGACGATCATCTCGCCCGCGGAGCTGCCGATCGGCGTCGTGACGGCGTTCTTCGGCGCGCCCTTCTTCGCGGTGGTGCTGCGCACGAGCAGGCGGGGCGCGTGAGCGCGATCGAGCTCGACCGGCTCTCGGTGTCGCTGGGCGGCGTGCGGGTGCTGCACGAGCTCTCGGCGAGCGTCGCGGACGGCGAGTGGGTCGCGGTGATCGGCCCGAACGGCGCGGGCAAGACGACGCTCCTGCGCTCGATCGCGTCGCTCGCCGCCTACGAGGGCAGGATCGAGCTGCTCGGCGACGACCTGGCGCGGGTGACGCACCGCGAGCGCGCGCGGCGCGTGGCGCTCGTCGCGCAGATCCCGACGATGCCGGCGGAGATGAGCGTCCGCGAGTACGCGCTGCTCGGGCGCACCCCCTACATCGGCTACCTCGGGACGGAGCGGCGCGGCGACCACGACGCCGTCGACGCCGCGCTCGAGCGGCTCGAGCTGACCTCGCTCGCCGGCAGGCGCCTCGGCTCGCTCTCCGGCGGGGAGCGGCAGCGGGCCGTCCTCGCGCGGGCGCTCGCGCAGGACGCGCCGCTGCTGCTGCTCGACGAGCCGACCTCCGCGCTCGACGTCGGGCGCCAGCAGCAGGCGCTCGAGATCGTCGACGATCTCCGCGCGACGGAGGGGCTGACGGTGCTGTCGGCGATGCACGACCTGACGCTCGCGGGCCAGTACGCGGACCGCCTGCTCCTGCTCGACCGCGGCCGGATCGTCGCCGACGGCACGGCGCGCGAGGTCCTGACGCGCGCGCTGATCGCCGAGCACTACCAGGCGGAGGTGCAGATCGTCGGCGACCCGGAGTCCGGGCTCGTCGTCGTCCCCGTCAGAGGCGCTTCAGGTACTCCACGTACCGGCCCGCGGGGCGGTAGCCGAGCGTCCGGTTGATCGCCAGCATCGGCGCGTTCGTCTCGTCGTTCGTCGTCACGATCTCGCGCACGCCGTGCTCGGCCGCCCAGCGCGTCGAGGCGATCTTCACGGCGAGCGCGAGCCCTCGCCCGCGGTAGGCGCGCAGCGTCCCGGTGAACATGTTCAGGGCGCGGCCCGACTCGACGTCGGCGCAGAAGAGCGAGACAGCCGCCGCGACGCCGTCGACGATCGCGCAGAAGGAGCCGTCCGCGGTGAAGAGCGGGTACTCGAGGACGAACTGCACCCACTCGTCGTACGGGATGTGGTCGACCTGCTCGGTCTGAGGCGTGTCGAGCGTCGCCTCGAGGTCGACCGCGTAGACGAGCTTCGGGTCGACGTCGCGCACGGGGCGCACCTCGAC
>CAZBYA010000032.1:25299-30552 GCA_964496175.1 uncultured Gaiellales bacterium
GGTCGACCGCGTAGACGAGCTTCGGGTCGACGTCGCGCACGGGGCGCACCTCGACATCCGGGAGCGGGAGCTGCACGGCCGCGGGGTCGAGCACGGACAGCGTCTCCGCGGGGTCGAGCACGGACAGCGTCTCCGCGCGCGCGAGCTCGAAGCCGAGCGACTCGGCGAACGACGTGCCCGCCGCGTTCTCGTAGAAGCTGCCGAGCAGGGACTCGGCGTCGAGCGCGCGTGCGTGCTCGAACGCGATCTCGTACAGCGCGCGGCCGATGCCGCGCCCGCGGTGGCTCTCGCGCACGGCGAGGCCCACGATCGCCGTGCGCGAGCCTGTGCTGAAGAAGTTCCGGAAGCACTCGACGCGGGCGACGACGCGGCCGCCGTCCTCGGCGACCCAGGTGCGATGCGCGGCGCGCTCGGGCATGTCGCCCTGCCGGTGCCGCCAGGCCGCTGCGTTCGTGACCGCGGTCGGGTTGATCTCGCGCAGCAGCTCGACGACGTCCTGCGCGTCGCGCTCGACGTCGATCTCGCGGATACTCGCGGCCATGATCGCCGCCATCCTGACGATCGGCAACGAGCTCGTGTCGGGCGACGTCGAGAACGGGAACGTGTCGTGGCTCGCGCGGCGGCTGCAGGAGCTCGGGGTTCGCGTCGTGCTGGCCGCCTCGGTCCCGGACGAGCTCGACCGGATCGTCGAGTTCGTACGCCGCGAGGCGCCGGCCGTCGACCACCTGGTCGTCACGGGCGGCCTCGGCGGCACGCCCGACGACATCACCCGCGAGGCGCTCGCCGCGGCGTTCGACGTGCCGCAGGAGGTGCTGCCGGAGCTGGCCGACGACCTGCGCGCCCGCTTCACCGGCGCGCCGGAGTACGCGGCGCGCTGGGCGGCGCTGCCGCGGGGCGCGGAGCCGCTGCGCAACCCGCTGGGCGGCGCGCCGGGGTTCCACATCGGCAACGTCTGGGTGCTGCCGGGGCTGCCGAGCGAGATGGCGGCGATGTTCGACGCGTACGCCGAGGAGCTGCGCGCGGAGCGCCCGATCGGCGTCTGGCGCCGCCGCTACCGGACGCGCGAGTCGACGATCGCGCCGGCGCTCGTCGAGGCGACCGAGCGCTGGCCCGCCGTCTCCGTCGGCTCCTACCCGAGCTTCCTGCCGACCGGACCGGAGGTCGAGGTCGTGCTGAAGGCGTCCGACCCGGACGCCCTCGCCGAGGCTGCGGGCTGGCTCGGGGAGGCGCTCGATACCCTGGGCTGAGTGGCTCAGCCGGTCCGTCCAGACACGTACCTCGCCGACCTGAACCCCGCCCAGCGGGAGGCCGTGCTGACCACCGAGGGGCCGCTGCTCGTGATCGCGGGCGCGGGCTCCGGGAAGACGCGCGTGCTCACGCACCGCGTCGCGCACCTCCTTGCGGCCTGCGGCGTGAAGCCGAACGAGATCCTCGCGATCACGTTCACGAACAAGGCCGCGCAGGAGATGAAGGAGCGGGTCGAGCGCGCGCTCGGCCCGGTCGCGCGCGCGATCTGGATCATGACCTTCCACGCCGCGTGCGGCCGCATCCTGCGCCGCGAGGCGGAGCGGCTCGGGTACCGCTCGAACTTCACGATCTACGACCAGGCCGACCAGGTGCGGCTCGTCAAGGCGTGCCTCGAGGAGCTCGAGCGCGACCCGAAGCGGTTCGTGCCGCGCGGCATCCACGCGCAGATCTCGAACGCGAAGAACCAGCTGGTCGGGCCCGACGAGTACGCGTCGCGCGTCGCGAGCTTCTACGACCAGACGGTCGCCGACGTGTACCGGCTCTACCAGCGGCGGCTATTCGGGTCGAACGCCGTCGACTTCGACGACCTGCTGATGCTGACCGTGGACGTGCTCCAGCGGTTCCCGGAGGCGCGCGAGAAGTGGTCGAAGGCGTTCCGCTACGTGCTCGTCGACGAGTATCAGGACACGAACCACGCGCAGTACGTGCTGCTGAAGCTGCTCGCGGGCGAACACAGGAACCTGATGGCTGTGGGGGACCCAGATCAGTCGATCTTCGCGTTCCGCGGAGCGGACATCAGCAACATCCTCGAGTTCGAGCGCGACTTCCCGAGCACCAAGGTGATCGCGCTCGAGCAGAACTACCGCTCGACGAACACGATCCTGAACGCCGCGAACGAGGTGATCGCGCACAACCGCGAGCGCAAGGAGAAGAACCTCTGGTCCGACCTCGGCGAGGGCGAGCTCGTCCACGTCGTCGAGACGGAGGACGAGCACGCGGAGGCGCGCTTCGTCGCGGCCGAGATCGCCGCGCTGATCGAGGAGGGCTACAGCGCATCCGAGATCGCCGTCGTCTACCGGACGAACGCGCAGAGCCGCGTGCTCGAGGACGTGCTCGTGCGGCAGGGGGTCGCCTACCAGGTGATCGGCGGTCCGCGCTTCTACGAGCGCGCGGAGATCAAGGACGCGATCGCCTACCTCCAGGTGATCGACAACCCCTACGACGCCGTCTCGCTGCTGCGGATCGCGAACCGGCCCCGGCGCGGGATCGGCGACACGTCGCTCAACCGGCTCGTCGTCTACGCGAGCGGCCTCGACCTCTCGCTCTGGGAGGCGATGGGCCGCGCGGAGGAGGCGGGCCTCGGCGCCGCCGCCGTGCGCGCCGTCACCGGGTTCCGCAGCACGATGGAGTCGCTGATGGCGACGGCGACGGACGCGACAGTCGCGCAGGTCGTCGAAGCGGTGCTCGAGCGCAGCGGTTACCTCGAGTCGCTCGAGGCCGAGCGGACGATCGAGGCACGCGGCCGGATCGAGAACCTCGAGGAGCTGGTCGGCGTCGGGCGCGAGTACGACGACGCGGCGCAGGAGCCGTCGCTCTCCGGCTTCCTCCAGGAGATCTCGCTCTACTCCGACCAGGACGCGCTGCGCTCGGACGACGACGGCGGCGGCCAGGTGACCTTGATGACGCTGCACAACGCGAAGGGCCTCGAGTTCCGCGCCGTCTTCGTCCTCGGGATGGAGGAGGGCATCTTCCCGCACGTGCGCTCGATCGGGGAGAACGCGCTCGAAGAGGAGCGGCGCCTCTGCTACGTCGGCATGACCCGCGCGAAGGAGCGGCTGACGCTGACGCACGCGATGCGGCGCAACCTGTTCGGGCGCAGCGAGGCGAACCTGCCGTCGCGGTTCCTCGACGAGCTGCCGCAGCTCGGGGTCGAGCGCGAGCGGCTGAGGCCGGCGAGCTGGTCCGACTACGGCGCGCGCGTGCAGCGCGAGTTCACGCCGCGTACCGACGTCCCCGACCTGTCGACGGGCGACGCCGTGCGGCATTCCTCGCTCGGCACGGGCATCGTCACGCGCATCGAGGCGGGCGGCGTCGTCACCGTGCGCTTCGAGGACGGCAGCGAGCGGCGCCTGATGCTCGACTACGCGCCGCTGGAGCGCGTCGGGTGAGCGTCGAGATCCGTCCGTGCGCGTCGCTCGAGGAGCTGCGTGATGCGCTGAACGCGATCAGCCACTACTTCGGCAACCGGTTCACCGAGGAGGAGACGCAGCGCTTCGCGGGCTGGATCGACGTCGAGCGCATGCACGCGGCGTGGGACGGCGACGCGATCGTCGGCGGGGCCGGCGCGTTCGACTACCGGATGTCCGTGCCCGGTGGTGACGTCCCCGCCGCCGGCGTGACGGTGGTCGGCGTGCTGCCGACGCACCGTCGGCAGGGGATCCTGACGGCGCTGATGCGCGAGCAGCTCGCCGACTGCGCCCGTCGCGGCGACGCCGTCGCGTACCTGTGGGCGTCCGAAGGCACGATCTACGGCCGCTTCGGCTACGGGCTCGCGTCGCGCGTGGGGGAGATGACGCTGGCGAGGGAACGGACGGCATTCGCCGTGCCGTTCGAGCCGCGCGGCCGCGTACGTCTCGTCGATCTCGCGGAGGCGGCAAGCACGTTCCCGCCGCTCTACGAGCAGGTGGCGGCGCAGCGCCCCGGCATGTTCTCGCGCACGCAGGCGTGGTGGGAGACGCGGCGGCTGTCAGGCCGCGACTCGGAGCCGAACCGCGCGCTGCTCGAGCTCGACGGCGAGCCCGCCGGCTACGCGCTCTATCGCGTCAAGCAGGACTGGCAGGCAGGCTCGTCGGCGGGGACGATCGACGTGGCCGAGGCGCTCGCCCCGACGCCCGAGGGCACGCGCGAGCTGTGGCGCTGGCTGCTCGACTTCGACTGGACGTCGCAGTTCAAGGCCGATCTGCTGCCGCTCGACCATCCGCTCTTCCTGCTGCTCGCGGAGCCGCGACGGATGAAGTTCGCGCTCAACGACGGCGTGTGGGTTCGACTCGTCGACGTCGGCGCCGCACTGTCCGCGCGCACGTACGAGGGTGACGGCGAGGTGGTGCTCGAGATCGACGACGCGTTCCTGCCGGAGAATGCCGGCCGCTGGCGCGTCTCCGCCGCCGGCGCCGAGCGCACCGACACGGAAGCGGATCTGCGCGTCGACGTCAACGGCGTCGGCTCGGTGTACCTCGGCGGCTTCGCGTTCGCCGACCTCGTGCGCGCGTCGCGCGCGGTCGAGCTGCGCGGAGGCGCGTGCGAGCGCGCGGACGCGCTCTTCCGCACGTCGGTGCAGCCCTGGTGCCCGGAGGTCTTCTGAGGTAGCCTCCCGCCCCGGGAGAGGCTCTCTTGGGGATTGCGGCACTCGTGATCGCGCTGGTCCTGCACGCGCACGCTCCGGCGCAGGCCCGGCCCGCGGTCGTCCAGCCGGTGTGGCCGGCGCAGGGGACGATCACGACGCCGTTCGGGCGCGAGCCGGGCGGCGGCTGGCATCCGGGCGTCGACATCGGCGTCCTCCGCTCGCTCGTCGTGCGCGCGGCGGTGCCGGGTCGCGTGGTCGCGGTCGGCGAGCCTACGGGGTACGAGGGCTACGGGAACGTCGTCGTCGAGCGCTCGCACGGCTTCACGGAGCTGTATGCGCACCTCGCCGCGTGGCGGGTGCGCGTCGGCCAGCGCGTGTGGGCCGGCGAGCACATCGCGACCGCGGGCTGCACCGGCTGGTGCACAGGGACGCACCTGCACTTCGAGGTCCGTCGTGACGGCGTCGCGGTGAGCCCGTTCGCGACGGTGCTGCGGCCGCTGCTCGTGCGCCGGCCGACGAGGCTGCTGACGAGTGCGCGGCCGCGCAGCAGTCCGTTGGTCGCGTTCCTCGGCGCGCTGATCTAGGGGCTACACTGTCCGCCGACCCGGGGCGGTTAGCTCAGTTGGGAGAGCACCAGCTCGACAAGCTGGGGGTCACTGGTT
>CAZBYA010000033.1:0-30236 GCA_964496175.1 uncultured Gaiellales bacterium
GACGACCGCGTCAGCGAGGCGGCGATGGAGGACCGCAAGCGCGTTGGCTACTTCTGACCTGAAGGTGTCCGACACCTGTGGTGTCGGACACCCCCGTGGGGGTTGAACAGATGGCAACCTCGAAGGAGTTCATCGACGTCGACCTGCTCCGCCTCGTCACCGCGGGCTCGGTCGACGACGGCAAGTCGACGCTGATCGGCCGGCTGCTCTACGACACGAAGCAGATCCTGGTCGACCAGCTCGAGCACATCGAGGACGCCTCGCGCCGGCGCGGCTACGACTACGTCGACCTCGCGCTGCTGACCGACGGCCTGCGCGCCGAGCGGGAGCAGGGGATCACGATCGACGTCGCCTACCGCTCGTTCGTGACGCCGCGGCGGCGCTTCCAGCTCGCCGACGCGCCGGGGCACGTCCAGTACACGCGCAACATGGTCACCGGCGCGTCCACCGCCGATCTCGCGGTGATCCTCGTCGACGCGCGCAAGGGCGTGATCGAGCAGACGCGCCGCCACTCGTACATCGTCTCGCTGCTCGCGCTGCCGCACGTGGTCTACGCCGTCAACAAGATGGATCTCGTCGGCTACGACGAGGCGCGCTTCGACGAGATCGCGCGCGACCTCGCGGAGCTCGCACTGCGGCTCGGCCTGACCGACGTGCACGTGATCCCGATGTCGGCGCTCAAGGGCGACAACGTCGTCGACCGGACCGACGCGATGCCCTGGTACGCGGGGCCGACGCTGCTCGAGCACCTCGAGAGCGTCGAGCTCGCCGCCGACCGCGACCTCGAGCACCGCCGCTTCCCCGTGCAGTGGGTGATCCGCCCGATGGCCGACGAGCACCACGACTACCGCGGCTACGCGGGCCAGGTCGCGAGCGGCGTGTGGCGGGCAGGCGACGACGTGGTCGTGCTGCCCTCGGGGCTCCGGAGCCGGGTCGCCTCGGTCGAGACGGCGGGCGGCCCGCTCGAGGAGGCGGTCCCCGGCGAGTCCGTGACACTGCTTCTGGCCGACGATATCGACGTCTCCCGCGGCGACCTGCTCGCCGACCCCGAGTCCCCGCCCGTCGTCGCGCGGGAGCTGACGGCGCACGTCTGCTGGATGACAGAGCGGCCGCTCGCCGAGCGCGCCCGCCTGCTCGTCAAGCAGACGACGCGCACGGTGCCGGCCCGCGTGGAGGAGATCGTCTCCGTCGTCGACATCGAGTCGCTCGAGGACCGCCCGGCGCCCGGCACGATGGAGCTGAACGACCTCGGCGTCGTCCGCTTCCGGCTCGCGGAGCCGCTCGCGGTCGACGCGTACGCGGAGAACCGAGCGACCGGCGCGTTCATCCTGATCGACGAGGCCACGAACGACACCGTCGGCGCCGGAATGGTGGTCGATGCGGCGTAGCGTCGACCCCTACCGCGACACGCAGGTGATCGACTCGCGCGCGCCGCGCACGAACCAGGCGGTCGTCGGGGTGGTGTCGGTGCTGGCGATCTCCACAGGCTGGTGGTCGCTGCTCGCGCTGCTCGCGCTCCAGCTCGCCGTCGGCCTGACGTTCGGCCGCCGTTTCTGCCTGCCGTGCGTCCTCTACTTCGAGGTGGTCCAGCCGCGCCTCGGCGAGGGCCCGCTCGAGGACTCGCGGCCGCCGCGCTTCGCCAACATGGTCGGCCTCGTCGTGCTGGCGGCCGCGTCCGTCGCGTACGCCGCCGGTGTCCCCGTCCTCGGCCTCGCGCTCGGCTTGCTTTGCGGGACGCTGGCATTGCTCGCGGCGCTGACCGGGTTCTGCACCGGCTGCGAGGCGTACAAGCTCGGCTGCCTGCTCCGCGGCCGCCCGTTCGAGTCGTGCCCGATCCCGGGAGCCCCCCGATGAGCCCGAACCTGGTTGCCGGCGGAGCCGGAACCAGGTTCGTGTCTGTGACGTCCCGAAGCGGGACGAACCAGGTTCGCTCCGCGAACCTGGCTCGCGAGTTTCTCGGGAGGTCGCGCGCGTGACCTGGGAGTACTCGATCGCGGGCCTGGCGGTCGGCGTGCTCGTCGGCATGACCGGCATGGGCGGCGGGTCCCTGATGACGCCGATGCTGATCCTGCTCTTCGGCTTCGACCCGAAGACGGCGGTCGGCACCGACATCCTGCACGGCGCCGTCTTCAAGAGCTTCGGCGCGTGGCGGCACCGCCAGCTCGGCAACGTCCACACGCGGCTCGCGCTCTGGATGCTGCTCGGTTCGGGGCCGATGTCGCTGCTCGGCGTGCAGATCGCCAGCTCGTTCTCGAAGAGCACGGAGTCGACGATGAGCAAGGTCGTCGGCGCCACCCTGATCGTCGGCGGCCTCGGCTTCCTGGTGAAGACGTTCATCCGCGGCCACGCCGACGACCGCGAGTGGCAGCCCGTCGGCAGCGCCCGCGTCTACGCGGTCGCGATCGGCGCCGTCTTCGGCTTCGTCGTCGGCCTGACCTCGGTCGGCTCCGGCACCTTCTTCGGGCTCGCGATGCTGCTCCTCTTCCCGCTCTCCGCCAGGCGGATCGTCGGCACCGACATGCTGCACGCGGCGATGCTGCTCTGGATCGCGGGGGCCGGCCACCTGCTGCACGGGAACGTCAGCCTGCACGCGATGGCGTGGCTGCTGGTCGGCTCGATCCCGGGTGTCCTGCTCGGGTCGCACTGGTCGGTGCGGATACCGGACCGGGCGCTGCGCGTGGCGTTCGCGTTCGTGCTCGTGCTCTCGGGCGTGAAGATCGCCGAGCTGCCGGGCGCGACGACGGTGATCGAGGCGGGCGCGGGGCTGGCGGCCCTCGTCTTCGCCGTGTGGGGCGCCCGCGAGCTGCGCCAGCGGCCCGCGCCAGTCGCCGATTAGCGACCTCGTTGTCGTAGGACCCGCGAGGCAGGAGTTTCCCGCAAGACCTATTGACTTGTTCAGACACGCGGTCGAAGATGCGATCGTCCGCTGCTGCGGATTGTGTTTCAACGGGAGAGGGAGGGGCATCTTGCGGCCGACGACGACGGCGTCGCACCAGCCGACGTTGCGCGACTACTTGCAGGTTGTGCGACGCCGGAAGTGGGTGATTGTGCTCGCGGTCCTGTTGGTGCCGCTGGCGGCCCTGGCGTTCTCCCTACACCAGCAGGCGCAGTACGAGGGCTCGTCGCAGGTGCTGCTCTCCCAGCAGGATCTCGCCGCACAACTGAGCGGCGTCCAGACGTCGAATGTCGACCCCGCCGACCGGCTGGCGCAGACGCAGGCGAGTCTGGCGCGTGTGCCGGCGGTCGCGCAGGGCGCTCTCGATACGCTCCATTCGCCGCTCTCGGTGGACGCGTTTCTCGCGGCGTCGTCGGTGACGCCGGGCACGAACTCCGATCTGCTCACCTTCACCGTCACGAATCACGTGCCCGGCGTCGCCCAGGAGCTCGCGGCCGCGTATGCGCGCTCGTACGTCCGCTACCGGATCGCCTCGGACACGGCGCCGATCGAGAACGCCCTGCGCGAGGTGCAGGCGCAGATCGCGCAGCTGACGTCGCACGGGCCGCTCTACACGAGTCTCGAGGAGAAGGCGACGCAGTTGCGGACTCTCGCAGCGCTGAAGACTGCGAACGCGAGCGTGGTGCAGACGTCTGGCCAGGCGGTGCAGACGACGCCGAAGACGACTCGCAACGTGATCCTCGGCGTGATACTCGGCCTCTTCCTCGGGATCGGGTTGGCGTTCCTGCGCGAGTCACTCGACACGCGCGTGCGGGGGGCTGACGAGATCGGCCATGGACTCGGCGGTTTGCCGTTGCTGGGACGGGCGCCGGCGCCGCCGAAGCGGCTGCGCGACGCCAACCAGCTGGTGATGCTGATGGAGCCGAACGGTCCGGAGGCGGAGGCATTCCGCATGCTGCGCACGAACCTTGACTTCGTTAACCTTGGCCGTGACGCGCGCACGCTGATGATCACGAGCGCGGTCGAGCAGGAGGGCAAGTCGACGACGATCGCGAACCTCGCGCTCGCGCTTGCGCGCTCGGGTAAGCGGGTCGCGCTCGTTGATCTCGATCTGCGCCGTCCCTTCCTCGCGCACTTCTTCGGGCTCGGCGGTCCTGGTATCACCCAGGTAGCGCTCGGCCACGTTTCGCTAGCAGAGGCGTTGGTGTCGGTCGCGATCACCGAGCCTGGGGCAGCCGGGGCCGACGGGATGGGCAACGGCAAGGCTCACCGAACCGTGAAGGGGCTGCTGGAGGTGCTGCCCGCCGGGCCGATGCCGCCCGACCCGGGCGAGTTCGCCGGCACCCAGGCGTTGGGCGAGATCCTGGCTGCGCTGCGCGAGCGCTGCGACCTCGTGCTGATCGACGCGCCGCCGGTTTTGCACGTCGGAGACGCGATCGCTCTGAGCGCGAAGGTGGATGGGATCCTCGTCGCGACCCGGCTTAAAGTCGTGCGCCGGAACATGCTGCACGAGCTCGCGCGCCAGCTGGCGACTGTGCCGACGCCGGTGCTTGGCTTTGTCGTCACCGGCGCCGACGAGGAGTCTGCGTATGGCTACGGGTATGGCTACGGCTATCACGCGCGCGCGTACGAGCCGACCGAGAAAGCTCGGTCCGGGAGCCGGTCATGATCCAGACGCGGGTCGTAGCTGCCGACCCCCTGCACCACGTCCAGGACGGCGGCGACAGGGTGCTCGCGTGAGAGAGCTAAGTCGAGGCCGTCGGCGTCGCGAGCATGCGCGAGGCAACCGGTACGGGCGGCTGCTGCTCGGAGATCGTGTTGGTCGACCTCGACCTGCCGCCGTGCGGCGCGCGTGAACGGGCGCAGCGCCGCGACGCGGGCCTGCGTCGCAGCGGCCCGGAGGTCACAGCTGAAGCTGATCGTCGGCGGTGCCCGCAACCGCGAGATCCCGCCTAGCTGACGGTCTCCGAGTTCACGGTCAAGTGCCACATGCATAACACCCTGCAGAAGCTGGAGCTACCGCCGAGTAGCTCCAGTGCCGAGCTGCGCCGCACCGCCTTTTGTAGGGAGCGTCGGTCTCTCAGTTCCGGTTTCGGCATGAGCGAGACACTGCGGCAGGGAAGGGGAGAGGGGCCGCCTGTTGTGCTGGTGGACTCGCCGGGGTGCTGGCCGAAGCAATCGACTTCGGTGACGTGCGGCGGTTCGACTCGCATGGCCACGAGATCGAGGGGCTGCTGCGCTGGATCCACTCGGACGCCGTCGTGGTCGACGCCGCCGCCGGGCGCGGCAGCCTTCGTGCTCTCACAGCTGCTGCCGGTGCTGCACGTTTGGGTGGAGCAGCTGACTCTGCGCGCATTCGCGGACGGTCCGTGGCAGGACGTGGAGGTCGGCGACGAGCCAGAGACGGTGCGTAACGTGCTCGCAATCGGGCTGATTGCGGGAGGGGCGACGTGAGCGTCGCCGAACCGGCAACACTCGCAGACGGACTCGACGCGTACGAGCAGGGAGTCCACTCGCAAGTTGACGACCGGACGCGCGAGGTTCTAGAGCATCGCCGACGAACGGGCGTGAATCGCCGTCGCGGCTGGCTCGTCCGGCGGTTACTCGCCACTGCGGATCTGCTCGGCCTCGTGGCGGCGATGTTGCTAGCGGACGGCATCGTGATGGCGACCACCGACGCCGGGATGATCTCCGTCCGCGAACAGACACTCGGTCTCGTCGCGACGCTGCCCGGGTGGGTGCTGATCGCGAAGCTCTACGGACTCTACGACCGCGACGAGGAGCGAACCGATCACTCCACCGTCGACGAATTCGCTGCAGTCTTCCACATGGTGACGGTCTCGACCTGGTTGTTCTGGGTGGGGTCGCGGATCACGAACATCTTCTACCAGAGCCCTTTGAAGCTGCTCATCTTCTGGGCGAGCGCAATCACGTTCGTGACGCTCGGCCGCGCCGGCGCTCGGGCCGTCGCGCGGCGGTCAGTCTGCTACGTACAGAACACGCTCATTGTTGGCGCCGGCGACGTCGGCCAGCTGATTGCGAAGAAACTCCTCGAGCACCCGGAGTACGGCATCAACCTCGTCGGCTTCGTCGATGCTGAGCCGAAGGACCGTCGTGAGGATCTCGAACACGTGGCGCTGCTCGGTGACACTAAACGCCTCTCGGCGCTGATCCGCCTCCTTGACGTCGAGCGGGTGATCCTCGCGTTCTCAAGGGAGTCACACGAGGAGACGCTCGGCTTCATTCGCGAGCTGAAGGACCTCAACGTTCAGATCGACATGGTGCCGCGCCTCTTCGAACGGATCGGTCCCGGGGTGTCCCTCCATCACGTTGGGGGCGTCCCTCTCCTCGGGCTCCCTCCGACCCGGCTCGGTCGTTTTTCACTGGCGATCAAGCGAGCGCTGGATGTATCCATCGCCGCTCTCGGACTCCTGGCGTGTTCGCCGCTCCTAGTCGCGATAGCGATTGCGGTCACGCTGACCTCTCGCGGCGGCATCATCTATCGGGATCAGCGGATTGGCCGCCGCGGCGAGGTCTTCGAGGCGTACAAGTTCCGCACGATGGACACCTCCGCCAATGAGTTGCTCGAAGATCTCCTCCGGCGGGACGACGAGCTTCGGCGCGAGTTCGAGCAGACGCACAAGATCGCAACCGACCCGCGTGTGACGACCATTGGTGGGTTTCTGCGGCGTTGGTCGCTCGACGAACTGCCCCAGCTCGTCAATGTGCTCAAGGGCGACGTGAGCCTCGTCGGTCCGCGCGCGATCACTTGCTTCGAGTACGACCACTTCGCTCCGCAGGCCGGGAGCGAGTACTACTGGGACTCAGATCTGCGACCCGGCATCACCGGGTACTGGCAGATCAGCGGACGTTCGTCCATGAGCTACGCCGAGCGAGTACGACTCGACCGCGCCTATACGGGCGACTGGTCACTAGGGCTCGATCTAATGATTCTAGCCAAGACCCTCCGAGTCGTCTTGTCTCGGCAGGGGGCGTCGTGAGCGTCCTGGCGCGTATCGACGGCCTGGCAGCGATCGCAGTCCCTCGCATGCCGGTGAGAAGGCAGCGCGTGCTGGGATCCGCCTGGGTAGCGGTCGCCCAAGCCGTCTCCCTCCTGGCGGCTTTCCTCCTTCTCAAACTCGTGGCGACCATGTCCACGGCGCCACGTTTTGGTGTGTTCTCGCTCGTGCTCGCTATGGCCGGCGCGTCGGCGACGCTCGTTTTCGGGCCGCTCGGGCAGTGGGCCATTCGCCACTACCAGGAATCGCTCGAGCGAGACACACTCACGTCGTACTACCTGGCCGCCGGTGTCGCGGCAGCAATCGGGAGCGCGGCGTTGCTCGCCGTCACTCTTCCGGTTCTGTTCGCCCGCGGCTTCTTGGCGCGTCTCGACATGTCACCCGTCCTGGTGGTTCTTGGTCTCGCGGTCGGGATTGTCGGAGGCCTCGGCGACATCTGCGTGTTCATCGCGAACGCCGCCATGCGTCGCGCACTCGCCGGGGTGCTGCTAGTGGTCCAGTCGACCCTGCGCCCACTAGCCGTGCTCGCTGCCTGGTTCCTCGGTGGCAGGTCGGCGACCGCCTGGGCGACGGCAATCGTCGCTGCGTGCGGAGTGTTTCTTCTGCTGGAGATTGCCCTAGTCATCCGACGCGACATCCACGCTTTTTCGCGGCGCAGTCGCATCACCAGAGGCCATCTCTCTGGGCTCTGGGCATACACGGCTCCCTTCTTCGTCTGGGGAGTTCCCTCGTATGCTGTTTCGTTCGGCGACCGTCTAATCGTCGGCTACCTCGCGGGCGCTGCTGTCGTTGCGCAGTACGTTGCGCTAACCGTCGCCACGACCAGCGTCGCCAACGGGTTCGATGCAACGATCAACCGGATTTTCGAGCCGGTGGTCTTCCGTCGAGCGGGCGACGCGAGCGATCCGAGGCGCGTCAAGGCTGCGGATCGGCTTGTCAACTTCGCCGCCGGCGTTGGGCTCGTGTCGGCTGGGCTGCTCGCGCTCCTGGTGTGGGCATGGCCTGAGTTCATCGTGCGCGCATTCACGAGTGCCCGCTATGCCTCGGCGGCCGGGGACCTCTGGCTCCTTGCGCTTTCCGGCATCGCTTTGCTCGTCGGACGCCAGTTCATCCTTCGTGGTCTCATCCGGAAGCGCCCGTGGGTGTACCTACCCGCGAAACTCGCGCACGCCGCGTCACTCGTCGCGTTCCTGTTGACTCTGGTTCCGAGGCACGGGATCGGCGGCGCCTGCCTCGCTGTTCTGCTAGCGCAGGTGCTCCAGTTCGGGATCGTGATCGCGACGAACCGCGTTGTCTTGCGACGGAGCTGGGCATGATAGGCCCATTCAGCGTCCTCATGGCCACGTACGCCGGGGAGCGCCCCGAATGGCTCGAGGCCGCTCTGCGTTCGGTCGTCGACCAGACCTTGCCACCGAAGGAGATCGTTCTCGTGCTCGACGGTCCCGTCGGGCCAGAGCACGACGAGGTACTTCGTCGAACCGAGGACGAGGTTCCTTTGACGCTCGTGCGCCTTCCGAAACGCTCGGGTCTCGCGGCCGCGCTGAACGCCGGAATCCCGGCTTGCCAAAGTGACTGGATTGCGCGAATGGACAGCGACGACATCTCTCTCCCAACGCGCTTTCAGCGACAAGCAGAGCTGCTCGCAGCCGATCCGCGGCTCGGCCTGGTCGCGGCTTGGCACGCCGAGTTCGAGGACGAGGCGAAGACCATGCCCCTGCGAGTCAAGACAACACCCGCCGAACACCAGGTGATCGCACGGCGGCTCCGCTGGCGGAACGTGCTCTCGCATCCGACGATCGTCGTCCGACGCTCAGCCCTCGCCGCGGTCGGCGGCTACCGGGATGCCCGTCTCCTCGAGGATTGGGATCTCTACCTACGGCTACTCCGAAGCGGCGTGCGCTTCGGCGCGGTTCAGGAACCTCTCGTCCGCGTGCGAACTGCGGCCCACGCGCATCGGCGTGGCGGACTGCGTCACCTCGCTAGTGATCTCCAATTCCGGCGCGAGTGCTTGCGTCGAGGCGACATTTGCTTCTTCGAGTTCGCTGCGCTAACGGTCGCATACTCCGGCTGGCGACTAATGCCGAGCTCGGCGCGAACGCTTCTCTACCCGCTCGCCCGAAGACGAGGGAACGAGACTGCGTGATCGCGCAGTCCTCTAGTGTCGCCTCGACGTCGCTCCCGCAGCGCGGGCTGATGAGCACGCTGCGGATGCCGATGCCGCAGGTTCTCGTCGCGCACATGTTTCTTGTCTATGCCGGACTGCTCTATACGGTTGGCGTTGTCGAGCCGAGTCTCCGAAGCGGCCGGTATCGGGACGGCTACTACCTACAGGACTCCTTCGACTACTTCAGGACTGCAGTGGGGTTTCATCTCTCGTCGCTCTTCCACCACTCGCCGGCGCTGACTTCGGCGCAGCCGCAAGGGCTGATCCCGAGTCTCGGCCTGACGAACAGCCTCCTCTACGTCCAGGAGCACGTAGCGACGTTCGTCTCCTCAGCGCATCCGGAGGCGGTCGTGTTTGTCTTGAACTACGGCCTTCTCGTGGCGGCGCTCTTCTGCGTGGCCCGCGTTGCACGGCGACTGGGTCTTGAGTTCTCCGCCAACCTGCAGTTGCTCGTCATCGCTAATCCGATGGTATGGCTCAACATGGTTTCGCTGACGAAGGACATCTGGGGGGTGTTCTTCGTGAGCGTCTTCGCGCTCGGCTGCGTTGAGCGACGAGTCGCGCTCACCATCGGTTTCGGTCTGGTGTCCACGCTGGCCCGGGAGTGGTATCTCGTGGTCGCGCTCGCCATCGTCGCCGTCACTTTTTTCCGGATTGGTGTTCTCCGACTGCTCGTCGTTACGTCGGTACTCATTGGCGGCTTCGCTTTGACCGCGGGTGCGCACGACCTTAGCGGCTTCTCTGAGACCCGGTCGCTGGATCTCGGCCAGCGTAGCGCCCACGTCATGAGCGCGGTGGCTGCTTTGCAGCACTATCCGCTCGGGCAGGTTGTCGTCTTCCCGGTTGTCCTCGTCTTCGACCTCTCAGCCTGGCTCAACGGTAATCAGTGGAACGCGGTGTCTAAGCCTTATGTGGCCGCGAATCTCATGTCCTCCGCGCTGTTCACGCTCGTACTGGTCGCAGCACTGCTTCGACGCCGGCGCCGCACGCGCGAGCGGCTGGCCGAGGCGTGGCTCGTCCGCGTGCTCGGTGCATTCGCGATCGTCGTGTCGCTTTATCCGATCTCACAGCACCGTTACCTCGTGCCGGCATGGCCGCTGCTCGTCCTGCTTCTGGCGGGTGCATCGAAAACGGACTTGGCGCCTTCGGGCGTCGAGCACGAGCCCGGCGTATGAAGACAACACACCGGCACCCCGTGTTGCGGGCGGCGGTAGCGGTCCTTGGAGACCCGAGGGAACGAGTCGATGCCCTCCGTGGGATCGTGCCGTACATCTGTGACGCGGTCGCTTTCAGGACAAAGCAGCAAGGGCTCGCGCGGGATCTTTGCGTCTCGCTGCAGTACCTGTACCCGCGTCTATCCGACCGGACAGCCGAGGCAGGTACGGTCGACGGCCATTACTTCCTGCAGGACATCTGGGCCGCCGAGCGCGTGCTTCGAGCCGGGCCGGCGCGGCACGTCGATATCGGCTCTCGGCTCGACGGCTTCGTCAGCCACC
This sequence comes from uncultured Gaiellales bacterium, assembly GCA_964496175.1. GTDB lineage: Bacteria > Actinomycetota > Thermoleophilia > Gaiellales > Gaiellaceae > PALSA-600. The sequence continues at coordinate 10,576 of CAZBYA010000033.1, forward strand.
TTCTCTGCGTGCGAGAGGTCGAGGTTGTGGATGTTCGGCCGCTCTCGATCGTGCATCCGCGATTGTCCTTTCAGCGCGGCACGATCATCGCTCTTCCTTACGCCGAAGGGACGATCGAATCGCTTTCGTGTCTTCATACGCTCGAACACGTCGGGCTCGGGCGCTATGGCGACGAGGTCGAGCCGCTCGGACACGTCCTCGCCATGGCGGAACTCCGCCGTGTTCTTGCGCCCGGGGGTCGGCTCTACGTCTCGGTCCCCGTGGGTGTTCAGCGGGTCGAGTTCAATGCGCATCGCGTCCTTTCCCCCGCCAGCGTCCTCGAGGGGCTCTCCGGGCTGACCCTCTCCTCGTTTTCGGCCATCACCGACGAGGGCGTCTTAGTCCACGATGCCGATCCGTTGGATTTCGCAACGGCGACGTATTCCTGTGGGCTGTTCGAGTTCCTGAAGGAAGCCGCGTGATCGCATCGCTCGAACATCTTCGCGCGACCGTGCGAGAGCGTGCCTTCGCGACGCCGGGGCTCGCCAGAGCCGTGAGGGCGCAGCGAGCGCACGCGCTGGAATCTGCGTACAGCCGGCAGTGTGCCCGCTATCGAGCGTGTATCGGGACGACCGCAGAGCTGCTCAGGGCTCGCGCCGGGTCGCGCTTGGCGAGCTTGCCAGCTCGTCCGCGAGTGCTATACGTCGGAGCCGATCCGCTACAGGACCATAGCGGGCTGCTCGCCGGTCTCGATGCCGTCGCGGAACTTGTTCCGTTCACCCAGCCAGACGGCCGTTACGGGCAGCTGGACCCGGACGGAAACCTGTCCTTCGCCCTCTGCCGCCCGAACGCCTCACGGCTTCTGGATCTCCTTGCGGATGCCGAGGCACGCGGGCGGCCGTTCCACCTCGTCGTTGGACAGATGTGGGCTGGCTACACGGATCGGCGAGCGCTCGCCAAGGCTCGGGAGCGGTTCGGGGTCGTCGTCGTCAATATTGCAATGGACGATCGGCACGCCTTCGTCGCGCGGAAGCTGGGCCGACGGATTGGGACGCGAGACCTAGCGCCAGCACTCGATTTGGCAGCAACGGCCGCCCCGGAAGCGGTCGGCTGGTATCACGCCATCGGCTGCCCCGCGACGTTCTTCCCTGAAGCGAGCGATCCTGAGCTGTTCCGGCCCCGGCCTGAGCTTGAGAAGACCCACGACGTCTGCTTCGTCGGGTGGCGATACGGAATCCGAGAGCGGCTGGTCGAGCGGCTACGCCGAGCGGGGATCTCGGTCGACACCCGGGGGGCGGGCTGGCCTGAGGGGAGGATTCGGGTCCCAGATGTTCCGTTGTTGTTCGCACGCTCACGGATCGTGCTCGGTGTAGGGACGATCGGTCAGTCGGATCGGCTCGTGGCTCTTAAGCTGCGCGATTTCGACGGGCCGATGAGCGGGTCGTGTTACGTGACCCAATGGAACCCCGATCTCGCGCGCCTCTTCGAGGTCGGCTCAGAGATCGCGGTGTACCGCAGCGAGGAGGAGTGCGTCGAGGTCGTCGGCGAGCTCCTCGGCGATAACATGCGTCGCGAGGCGATCGCAGCCCGTGGCCGCAAGCGTGCGCTCCGCGAGCACACCTGGGAGCACCGCTTTCGCGAACTGCTCCGGATTCTGCGCCAAGCCGGGGCGGTCGCTCCGGAGCCCGAGGAGGTTGCGTGAGTAGTGAGGCCCCCCTGGTCTGTGTCGTGATGCCTGCGTTCCGGAGTGCGGGCACGCTGTCGGCCGCCGTGGAGAGTGTTCTTATCCAACGGTACGAGCGGCTCGTGTTGGCGATCGCCCTTCAGCCGAGAGACGAGGACACGATCGCGGCGGCGGAGCGCTTCTCGGACGCCCGCGTGCGCATCGTGTATAGGACAGGTCGAGGAATTGCGAATGCTCGGAATTCGGCGATCCGCTCGGTACGTGCCGATTACTACATGTTCCTGGACAGCGACGACGAGTACTCGGGCCCTGACGTCGTCGATGCCTACGTCGAGGATATTCGACGACATCCAGATCCGGCACTGCGTTTCGCCGACTGGGTCGGCGTCTCTGGCGACGATGGCTCGGTGAGGCGGGCGCGCGTCGCCGGACGGTGGCGCCCGACCTTCAACCGCCTGCTTCTGGACAACTTCGTTGCCACCGGTACGGTGATGCTTCCGCGCGAGGTGCTCGACGAAGTCGGCCTCTTCGACGAGCGCTACCGCCATGCCGAAGACTGGGATCTTTGGCTGCGTGCGGCCTACCGCTATCCGATCCGGCACGTTCCGCTCGTCGCCCTTCACTATCGTGAGACAAAGCTGGGCGTGCCTTACCCGCGCTCTCACTTTACGAGCGAGATGGAGATTGTCGCCCGTCAGCCAGGAGGGCGGCTGCTTCGTGTCTCGGCGCTCGCGACCGCATATGGGCGGCACGGTCTCTACTTCGTGCGCACGCTGCGGAGTCGTCGCAGCGCTTCGGCACTGCTGGCGTTGCGCCCCGTTGACGTTCTCTGCATCCCCGTGGTCGCCGCGTACAAGGCGTGGCGGTCCATGTCAGGAATGCGGCGTGTTCGTCTGGATGCCGGGCCGGCCCAGGGGCCCGCATGAGGTCGCTGGCCGGCACGCGCGTGCTTGTAGCCGGCGCCGGGCGTGGGATCGGGCGCGCTGTTGCCGTAGCCTGCGCACGGGAGTCTGCCGACGTCGTGCTCGCTTCGCGGACCCGTCTCGACCTCGAAGAGACACATGGGCTCTGCGGCTCCGGGATTATGGTCGCGGGGGACGTTTCTCGCGAGAAGGACGTCGCGAGGATCGTCGAGGTCGCTCAACGTGAGTTCAACGGAATCGATGTCCTCGTCAATGCGGCGTCGGTGCATGGGCCCATCGGCCGCCTGGACGAGAGCGACGCTTCGGCATGGCGGCGGGCGCTTGAGGTCAACCTGTTCGGCACATTCCTTCTCTGCCGAGCTGTAGTGCCAGGCATGCTGTCGAAGCGTCATGGCCGAATCGTCCTCTTCGCTGGAGGCGGGGCGACGCAGGCACGGCCGGGCTTCTCCGCCTACGCCGCCTCGAAGGCGGGGACGGTCCGTCTTGCGGAGACACTCGCCGACGAGCTCGCGCCGCACGTGCAGGTCAACGCGGTGGCCCCCGGACTTGTCGACACGACGCTGCTGGACGACATCCTTGCCGCCGGGCCGCGCGCCGGCCGAGAGTACGAGCAGGTACGGGCGGTGCGGGCCGGCGATGTCGAGTCGATTGCTGCCGACTTGGTGGCCGAACTCGTCGTCTTCCTCGCTGGCGCCGCGCCGCCGGAGCTAACTGGTCGGCTCATCTCGGTGCCACACGACCCGTGGCGTGAGTGGACCGCCGCAGGCGACGTGCCCCCGCCAAACCTCTACACGCTGCGCAGGCTGGATCGACACACCGTGGGCCCGTTGTTGGAGGCGCTGACGTGAGCCTGCGTGTCGGCATCGTCGGCTGCGGACTCATCGGGTCGCGTAGGGCCGCGAGTGCGGTTGCCTGTGGCGACCGCATAGTGCTCGTTTCCGACCTCGTACCGGACCGCGCGAGCGCGCTCGCGCAGACGCACGGCGCGCGTATCGCTGGCTCCTGGGAGGAGCTCGTTGCTAGCAACGAGCTGGACGTGGTCGTCGCGGCAACCTTCAACAGCGCGCTCGCGCCCGTCACCGCGGCCGCGCTTGCGACGGGGAAGCACGTTCTTTGCGAGAAGCCGTTCGGCCGCAACGCAGCCGAGGCGGAAGCGCTCCTTCACGCGGCCGCGGAGGCGGAGGGAATCGTCAAAGTTGGCTTCACTCTCCGCCATCACGAAGCAATCGCGCACGCACACCGGCTCGTCTGCTCGGGCGGAATCGGAGAGCCGGTCGCTCTCCGATGCGCGTACGGACACGGCGGCCGGCCGGGCTACGACCGTGAGTGGCGCGCTGATCCAGAACTGGCGGGTGGCGGCGAGCTCCTGGATCAAGGCGTCCATGTCGTCGACCTGGCCCGTTGGTTCCTCGGCGAGTTCGCGACGGTGACGGGGACGGTCGATACCTGGTTCTGGGATATACGCCCGCTCGAAGACAACAGTTTTGCGTTGCTCCGCACCGCGGCTGGGCGCACGGCCTCGCTGCACACGAGCTGGACGCAGTGGAAGAACCTTTTTAGGCTCGAGGTGATCGGCACAGATGGTCTCTTGACCGTCGACGGCCTCGGTGGCAGTTATGGAGTGGAGCGGCTCGTCCATGCGCGGCGCCGGTTAGAGGGGGGGCCGCCGGACCAGACCGAGCGTCGAGTCGTTAACCCCGACGCCGCCTGGCGTCACGAGTGGGTCGAGTTCCGCTCGGCGGCGCTCGAGGGCCGCGAGCCGATCGGGTCGGCGGTCGACGGTTATGAGGCGGCGCGGCTCGTTGACGCGGTCTATCGATCCGCCGAGTCGGGTCGGCCAGAGCGGCTGGGAGCGGAGGCGCTGCGGTGAAGGCCGTGGTGCTCGCCGCTGGCGTCGGCTCGCGTCTTGGCTCTGTCACTGAGCTGGTACCGAAGTGCATGCTTGAGCTCGGGGGCCGACCAATTCTCGAGCACAACGTGAGCAAACTCGTCGCTTCCGGGATCACGGAGATTGCGATCAACCTCCACCATCTCCCGGACGTCGTCACTGGTCACTTCGGTGACGGGTTGGCGTTCGGCGCGCGGATCCGGTGGGCGTACGAGCACGAGCTCCTAGGCACTGCCGGGACGATCGCGTCGCTGCGAAAGTGGATCGATGGCGATTCGCTCCTGGTTGTTTACGGAGACAACATTCATGGCGCCGTCCTTCCCAAGCTCTTCGCCGCCCACAGCAGTCACCACGGCGCGGCGACGGTTGCGCTCTTCGAGCGCGAGGATGTCTCGGCAAGCGGTGTGGCCGAGCTAGCCGACTCGGGGCTCGTGACGCGGTTCGTCGAGAAGCCGCGGCCCGGCGAAACGGAGAGCCTCCTCGTCAACGCCGGCCTCATTGTGCTCGAGCCACAGGCGACCGATCTCGTCCCCGCGCGCGGAGATCTCTCTCGTGATGTTCTCCCGCAGCTGGCGGCCGCGGGGTTGCTGTGGTCCTACGTGATGGGGCCGGCGGAGACGCTTACGTGGGTCGACACGCTCTCAGACTTGGAGCGAGCCACTGCGACCTACGGCACTGGCGAGCTCGGTCCAGCGAGGATCCGAACATGAACGCGATGGCAGCCCGGTTCGCGTCCTTGTGGGCCTTCGATCGAGCGCTGGACCAGCCGGCGTTCCCGATCCGCCCCATCAAGATCGACACCGAGGGACACGAGCTAAACCTGCTGGAGGGCCACCAGTTGCTGATCGAAGATCCGATCGAGGTCCAGTTCGAGTTCGGGGGTGCATGTGTTGACGCGTGCGTCTTCTTCCAGAATCGCTTCTACCCCCTCACGCCGCGGTTTCGCCGTCACCGTGTCCTGAGCGACCGTCTTGTTCTGCTGGATCTCGATCCCGAGGTGAAGGTCTTCAACTCGGCAAACCACCTCTGCATAGGACGTGAGGAGGCAGCGTGATCCTTGCGCGGGCACCGCTTCGCATCTCGCTCGGGGGCGGCGGCACCGACCTGCCGTCGTACTACTCCGAGCACGGCGGCTTCGTCCTCGCGGCCGCGATCGACAAGTACGTCTACCTCGCCGTCAACAGGCCTTCCGCTGACGATCGCATTCGCATCAAGTACGCGCGCTCGGAAGACGTCGCGCGGGTGGACGAGATCCGGCACGATCTCGTGCGCCCGGCGCTGGGGCTGCTCGGGATCGATCGCAACATCGAAATCGCGTCCATGGCTGATGTGCCCGCCGGCACCGGCCTCGGCTCCTCGAGTACATACCTCGTCGCGCTTCTGCTCGCACTGCACGAACTGCGGCGGGAGCGGATCGCGCCAGAACAACTCGCCGAACTCGCGTTCCACGTCGAGGAGGAGCTGGCCGGACATCCGGTAGGCAAGCAGGATCACTACCTCGCAGCGCTCGGCAGCGTCACCTGTCTCGAGATCGAACGGGACGGGAGCGTCCGCGCGACGCCGCTCGCGCTCGCTCCGGCGGTGTTGGAGGAGCTTAGCGCGCAGACGCTGCTCTTCTTCACAGGGATCAGCCGTGACGCGAATGAGATCCTCGAGCAGCAAAAGCGCGACTCCTCGAACGGTTCCAAGGCGAAGGTGGTGGAGAGCCTCCATCGGACGAAGGCGATGGGTCTGGAGATCCGCGATGCGCTCCTGCGCGGCGACCTCGGCGCCTTTGGCGGACTCTTGCACGAGCACTGGGAAAACAAGAAGCGCCGCTCGGATCGAATCAGCGCCGATCGAGTCGATCGCTGGTATGACGCTGCCCGCGACGCGGGCGCCGCCGGCGGAAAGCTTGTCGGCGCGGGCGGAGGCGGCTTCTTGATGCTCTTTTGCGAGAACGGATCGAAGCCGAGTGTGCGTGAGGCACTCGCCGCGGAGGGACTGCGCGAGCTGCGCTACCGGATCGACCACGATGGCGCGAAGGTACTGGTGAACTTCTGATGCGTGTCCTCGTGACCGGCGGGGCCGGATTCATCGGCTCACACACTGTCGACCTGCTGCTTGAGCAGGGCTACGAGGTGCGGATCCTCGATTCCCTGCAGTCGCGCGTGCATCCGAACGGGCCACCGGACTACCTGCCGGCCGAGGCGGAGCTGCAGATCGGCGACGTGGCCGATCGGGATGCACTCGCGCGTGCGTTGGCTGGTTGCGACGCGGTACTCCACCTCGCCGCCTACCAGGACTATCAGCCCGACTTCAGCAGCTTCATCCACACAAACACCGAGTCGAGCGCGCTCCTGTTCGAGCTCGTGGTCTCAGATCCGGTGCGCTTCCCGGTGCGCAAGATCGTCTTCGCCTCATCACAGGCAGTCTCCGGGGAAGGTAAGTTCCGCTGCCGTGATGAGGGCACCGTCTTTCATCCGAGGCCGCGCACCCTAGAGCAGCTGCAGGCGCGACGCTGGGACCACGCATGTCCATCCTGCGGGGGAGACGTCGAGCCCATGCTGCTCGACGAGGACACATGCACGCATCCGCACACAGCGTACGGGATCTCGAAGTACGCAATCGAGCTACTGGCGTTCAACCTCGGCCGCCGCTACGGAATCGCGACGGCGGCGATGCGATACACCTACGTGCAGGGCAGCCGGAACTCGTTTCACAACGCCTACTCGGGCATCGCGCGGCGGTTCGCGCTCCGGATCCGGGCGGGGTTGCCGCCAGTTTGCTACGAAGACGGGCTCCAATTGCGCGATTACGTCAATGTGCGCGACGTGGCGCGGGCAAACATGCTCGCGCTCGAGCATCCGGAGGCGGACGGGGTCGCGATCAATGTCGGAGGAGGCCGCGCGGTGAGCGTGCGCGAGTTCGCGCGGATCATGCTTGAGGCGAGTGGTAGCTGTCTCGAGCCGGAGGTGGCGGGGGATTTCCGACTTGGCGACACGCGGCACACGATCAGCGACATCTCGCGCATCCGCGCGCTTGGCTGGGAGCCGGATACGCCGGTCGAGCAGAACGCGCGCGAGTACCTCGATTGGCTCGACAAGCAGTCGGTGACGACGGACCACCTGCTCGCAGCCGACGAGGAGATGGCGGCGTCGGGGGTCGTGCGGCGTGCGGCCTGAGCCGTTCTCGGCCCGGTTCCTCGCCGAGGCGGCCGAGATTCTCTCACTGCTGGACGTCGATGCAATCGAGGCGGTGGCAGAGGAGCTGGCTGCGGTGCGTGAGCGCGGCGGGCGACTCTTCTGTATCGGCTCCGGCGGTGGTGCCGCGCACGCGTCGCATGCCGTCTGTGACTTCCGCAAGCTGGGCGGGATAGAGGCGTACGCGCCGAGCGACAATGCCGCCGAGTTGACGGCGCGCGTCAATGACGACGGCTGGGACTCGAGCTACGCCAACTGGTTGCGCGGGTCACGCCTCGACGGCGAAGACTTGCTGCTCGTTTTCTCCGTCGGCGGCGGCGATCCGGAACTTGGGGTCAGCACCAATCTCGTGCAGGCGATGGACGCGGCCCACGCCGTCGGAGCTCGGATCACGGCAATCGTCGGTCGTAACGGCGGCTACGCGGCGCGGGTCAGCGACGCGTGCATCATCGTGCCCACGGCGAACGCCGGACGGGTGACGCCGCACACGGAGGCGATGCAGTCGCTCGTGGCGCACCTGCTCGTCTCGCACCCAAGCGTGGCCACGGCGACCGCGAAGTGGGAGTCGGTACAGCCGTGACTCGGATCGCCTTTTTGGACCGAGACGGAGTGCTGAACCGCGCCCTGTTGACCCGCGGGTCGGTGCCCGTACCGCCGCACACCCTCGCTGAACTCGAACTGCTGCCTCGCGTGGAGGACGCGTGTCGGCTGTTGCGCCAATCCGGGTTTCGGCTCGTCCTCGTGACGAACCAGCCGGATGTCGCGCGCGGTACGCAGACGCGTGAAGCCGTGGAGGCAATCAACGAGTGGCTCGCGGCCGAACTAGGGCTGGACGAGGTGCAGGTGTGCTGGCACGACGACGCGGACGGGTGCGGCTGCCGGAAGCCCGAGCCCGGGCTGCTGCTTGAGAGCGCGAGGCGGGCTGGCGTCGATCTTGCCGAGTGCGTGATGGTAGGCGATCGCTGGCGTGACGTAGAGGCAGGGCGGCGCGCCGGCTGCCGCACCGTACTGATAGGGGACGGGTACGGGGAACCGTTTCCAGCGAAGCCTGATGTCCATGTCGGGAATCTCTGGGACGCGTGCCTCGTGCTGACGCAGCGCAACTAGGAAGGAGAGGCCATGGTCATTGAGGGCAAACAAGTGAAGTTGTTTGCGGACGGTGCGGATCTCGTAGGAATGCTGGAGATGTATGCCGAGCCGTACGTCAGTGGGTTCACGACGAACCCGACATTGATGCGTCAGGCCGGCGTGACTGACTACCTCGCATTCGCGCAGGCCGTGTTGTCGTCGATCACGGACCGTCCGATTTCGTTCGAGGTCTTCTCGGACGAGCCGACCGAGATGGAGGCGCAGGCGCGGCTGCTCGCGTCGCTCGGTGAGAACGTGTACGTGAAGATCCCGGTCACCAACACGCACGGCGTCTTCACGGGCGAGATCGTGGCCAGGCTCGCCGAGGCGGGCGTGAAGGTGAACGTGACTGCGCTGCTGACAGAAGCGCAGGTCGCGGCGGTTGTCGACTGCCTCACCGACACGCCGGCGTACGTGTCCGTCTTCGCCGGCCGGATCGCCGACACCGGCCGCGATCCAGTGCCGGTAATGAAGTCTGCCTTGGAAATCGTGCGTCTACGGCCGAAGGCGGAGCTGATCTGGGCGAGCCCGCGCGAGCTATTGAACGTCGTGCAGGCGGCGGAGATCGGTTGCGATGTGATCACGGCGACCAACGACATCATCAGGAAGCTACCGCTGATTGGAAAGGATCTGGCGCACTTCTCGCTCGAAACGGTCCAGATGTTCCACCACGACGCGCGTGCCGCTGGCTACGCGCTCACCGGGCTGCGCTCGGGCGAGGTGGCGACCCGCGTAACGTCTCGCACCGCATAGCTGTGGCCGTCCGGGGCTCGCGCCGCTCTGTTCCGAAGCGGCATGGCGGACCGAACCGCGATCCCCCTTTTTACGTGTGGCGTCAGTGGGTCAGCCGCCATCGGGCTGGCGATAGGCAGCTATCGATCGGCACGCCGGGTCGCGACCCGGACGGGCCCGAGTGGCTCGCGGCGATCGTCAAGCTGCGCCGCGTTGCTGATGACGGCCGCCGAGATCGCTGAGACGCTGCAGTTGCGCTCTCAACCCGTTTTGGGATCCTGAGCCGGCTCGAGATGGGCCAGCTCGGTTTCGGGGCCGAAGACTCCAGCAGCTCGCCGCGAGATACCGATTCCGCCCTCGCGCTTCCTCCGTGCGCTGCGCAGCCGCTGCAGCCACCATCAGCGCCGTGGGGAGGCGTGGAGTTCGGGTCGCGAATCTCCTTGACGGCCCGCAAGCTCGGACAATTCCTCGAACGACCCATGCGTTTCGTCGACGCCAGTCACCTCAAGACGACTTCTGACTGGCCGAGAACTCGTGAGTTGGCGCGGGCAACGCGCAGGGCGAGGACTCCCGCTTCGAGCTTCCCCCACGGCATGAGCCGCCAGCGCAGGTCCACGATCTCCCTTGCAAGCAGCCCTTCCATAGCTCGGCGGGCGCGAGATCGGGGAGAAGAGCCTCATCGAACCGTTCAAATTCATGCGGATCCTCAGACGGGAGGACCGGGTGGCGGGTTTAACAACCCGTGCCTCAGGGCGTTCATGCGCGAAATCGCCTTAGCCGTTGGCCGACCGCGGCCCCGTTAACTGGTGTGCGTTCCGGCGGTTCGCCCGGACTCCTTTCAGAAGTCATCTTCTCCACCTGGTCAACCGTCCGTAATTGGGGAGCAGGCGAACAGATGTTCGAGCCTCTCACAATTGTTTAACCTCGAGAGCGGATCGCGGACAGAGATGTCACGGCTGTTGCCAGGAGAGACACCAAGCCACTTCACCGCCCGAGGCGACCCGAACCAACGCTAGTGCTGACGAAGCGTACAATCGGCCCGGCGTGGCCCGGGTCCTGTCGACGGCGACCGTCCTCGCCCTGCTCGCGGCGACGTCGCTGGCCTTCGCGGTGACGGAGCGCGCGAAGCTCGAGAAATCGCCGCTCGGCAACACCCGGGTCGACCAGCTCTTCTCGCCGGTCGCCGCCCGGGGCCACCGTCGGGCCCGCATCTCGGTCAGGGTGAAGCGGAGCGAGCAGGTCTCGGTCTGGGTCGAGGACGCGCAGGGGAACCGCGTCTCGACGCTCCTCGGCCCGCGCGCGGTGCACGCGAACACGACGCTGCACCTCGCCTGGAACGGGATCGGCGACAACGGGACGCGCGTGCCGGACGGGGTCTACAGGCCCGTCGTCGCCCTCGAGCGCTCGCACCGCACGATCGTGCTGCCGAGCCCGATCACGGTCGACACGAAGCCGCCGGCGATCGCCGTGCCGCACCCGGTGCACGCGATCATCTCGCCCGACGGCGACGGCCACCACGACACGTTCGTCGTCCGCTACCGGGTCAAGAAGCCCGCGCACGGGATCCTCTGGGTGCGCCTCCACGGCGCCGACCGGCGCGTCGAGTTCACCCGCGGCCAGAAGCTCACCGGCGAGCTGCACTGGAACGGCAGGGTGGCGGGCAGGCCGGCGAGGCCCGGCGTGTACGTCGTCAGCGTCTCGGCGGAGGATCGCGCCTACAACGACTCGAAGCCGTACGCGTTCGGCACCGTCCAGATCAGGTACCTGACCCTCGCCCGCACGCGGGTCGTCGTCCACCCCGGCGCCACGTTCTCCCTCCGCGTCTCGACCGACGCGCCGCACGTCACCTGGACGCTGCACGGCCGGCGCGTCGCCGCCGCGCGCGGGACGCTGCGGATCCGCGCGCCGCAGACGGCGGGCACCTACCACCTCTACGTCTACGCGGCGGGCCACGCCGCCCAGTGCACGGTGGTCGTTCAGTGAGCGCCTGGGCGGCACAGGCGGGCGGTGCGATCGCGGCCCTCGGGCTCTCGGTGCTCTATGTCGCGACGCGGCGCGACCTCCGCGTCGCGGGGCTCGTGGCGTGGGGCGCCGGCTGCCTCGTGCTCGCGGTGTACCTGGCGCCGCACGGTCACCATCGCCTGCTCGCAGCCGCAGCGGTCGTCGGCGCGGTCGCCGCCGCCGCCGGCACGTGGGTCGCCCTGCGCGTGCCGTGGCTGCTCGCGGTCGCCGTCCTCGCCTGCATCCCGGCGCGTATCCCGGTGCACGTCGGCTCGACACAGGCGAACCTGCTGCTGCCGATGTACGCCGTCGTGGGGGTGGCTGCGCTCGCGCTCGCCTGGGAGCTCTACGGCGAGCAGCCGCGGTCGCGCGAGCTCGGCCCGCTCGCCTGGCCGCTCGCCGCGTTCGTGGGGTGGGAGGGCCTGTCGGTGCTCTGGACGAAGGACGTGCGCCAGGGGGCGATCGAGCTGCTCTTCTACGTGTTGCCGTTCGGGCTGCTCGCGGTCTCGCTGGCGCGCCTCCCGTGGCGTCGCACGTGGGTGCTGGCCCTCTACGCGCAGCTGGCGCTGATGGGGCTCGTCTTCGCCGTGATCGGGATCCTCCAGTACGAGTCGCGCACGGTCTTCTGGAACCCGAAGGTGAAGGTCGACAACGCGTACGCGCCCGTCGGCTGGTTCTACCGCGTCAACTCCGTCTTCTACGACCCCTCGATCTACGGGCGCTTCCTGGTGATCGCGATCCTCGCGAGTCTCGCGATCGTGCTCTCGCGGCGCGCGGAGCCGCTCTGGGCGACGGTGGTGCTGCTCGTCCTCGGCATCACCTGGGCGGGACTGCTGCCCTCGTTCTCGCAGTCGAGCTTCGTCGCGCTGATCGCCGCCGTCGTGCTCGCCGCAGTGCTCACGTGGCGCCGGCGCAGCCTCTGGCTGATCGCGATCGGAATCGGCATCCTCGTCGGCGCGACGCTCACGTCCCCGGCCGTCCGCCACAAGGCCTCGCTCTCGCACGTCACGAGCGGCCGCTCGACGCTGGTCTCGAAGGGGGTCCGCCTCGCACTGCGCCACCCGGTGCTGGGGGTCGGGGTCGGCGGCTTCAAGCGCGCGTACGGCCAGCTCGCGCACCTCCGCGGCAAGGAGCCGAAGGCCGCGGCGTCGCACACGACGCCGGTGACGGTGGCGGCGGAGACCGGCTTCGTGGGGCTTGCGCTCTTCGCCTGGCTGCTCGTCGTCGCGTTCGGGCTGGCCTTCCGCCGGCTCGGCCGGAGCTTCGACGGCTCTGCGCGTCTCGCGTTCGGACTAGCCTTGGCCGCGATCGCCGTGCACTCGCTGTTCTACAACGACCTCCTCGAGGACCCGACCTTCTGGGCCCTGCTCGCGCTCGTCGTCGTCGGCGCGGGCGCCGAACGGGTGGAGGCCGCGGCGTGATCGACGGGATCGAGCGGGCGCTCGTCCTCGCGCCACATACCGACGACGGCGAGTTCGGCTGCGGCGCGACGATGGCGCGGCTCGTCGAGCAGGGCGTGGAGGTCCGCTACGTCGCGTTCTCGATCGCGACGCGCTCGCTCCCGCCCGGCTTCGCACCCGACACGCTCGCGCGGGAGGTGAAGGAGGCGACCGCGGAGCTCGGCATCCCCGCCGAGAATCTGACCGTGCACGACTTCGACGTGCGCACGTTCCCCGACCACCGGCAGGAGATCCTCGAGCTGCTGATCGAGATCTGGAACGACTGGCGGCCCGACTGCGTCTTCCAGCCGTCGCTGCACGACGTGCACCAGGACCACCAGACGATCGCGTCGGAGGGCCTGCGCGCGTTCAAGCGGACGACGGTGCTCGGCTACGAGATCCCGTGGAACAACTTCGACTTCACCTACCAGGCGTACCTCGCCTGCGAGGAGCGGCACGTCGAGCGGAAGGTGGCGGCGCTCGAGAAGTACGCGTCGCAGCAGCATCGCCGCTACGCGAACGCCGACTACGTCCGCAGCGTCGCGCGCACGCACGGGATCAACGTCAACCGCGAGTACGCCGAGGTCTTCCAGGTGTACCGCGTCGTCGCCTGACGACGACGACGCGGTACCTCCCTTCGCTCCCTACAGGCCGTTCGGCGTCGCGTGGGCGAACCACAGGTGCCCGGGCCCGACGTTCGGGTCGGAGCCCTGGTCCATGATCACCTCGTAGTTGCCCCAGATCGAGTAGCCGCCGACCCGCCAGTACGGGCTGGCCTCGGCGGCGGAGCCGACCCAGATGATCTTGTAGTGCCAGTTCTCGCCGGAGCCGCCGGGGAACCGGCCGTTCCACTCGTTCGTCGTCCACGCGCCTGCGCAGGCGCCCGCGTCGTCGTTGCCGGCGGCGTTGCACGCGTCCCAGGCCGCGTTCCACTTCATCACGAGCTTGTCGGGCGCGTAGATGCCGAGGTAATCGGCCGGCAGTCCCTTTGCGAGCGACCAGCTCGCGCCGGTGCCGTTGAAGAGGTGGGCACCGTTGTTGTAGCCGTACTGGTCGAAGCCGCCGCCGGCGGCCGCCCCCGCAGGCAGGGCCAGGGCGCAGGCCGCGGCCAGCACGATCCCGTATCTCCTCATTCCCCAATCCTCCGATCGCATCGACCGTGCAAGCCAACCGCAGGCCGCCGCCCGCCTCAAACAGTAGGAACTGCGGAGACGCCCTCGGGGTTCCCCCATTCGAGGGACTGCCCGCGGTTGCCTCGAGGCATAGCCTTCGTGCGTCTGCGGCCCGGGAGGGCGGAAACAGCGGGGGCGGCCTGGTGGCCGCCCCCGCGTCTTCACGCTGGCCCGGGAGAGGGTCTAGGCGGTGAAGGTGGTGTACGCCGTCACCTTGTGCCCGTCGAAGTCGACGGCGGTGATCCGGAGCTTGTACGTCTGTCCCGCCGTGAGCCCCACGGTGTTCAGCAGCGTCTTGATGTAGCCCGGCCGCAGGATCACCACGTGGAACGCGTACACGGGCGTGCCGCTGTACGGATGGGCCCTGACGCTCGTCCCGTTGCGGCGGATCCACACCGGGTTGCCCTTGGCGTCGTAGATCGAGATGTACACCGACGCCTGCTCGTCGACGTGGAAGGTGAACGGCACGCGGCCGGCCGTCGGCGTGATCTTGCCGCCGACCTGCGTCAGCTTCGGCGCGCCGACGTGGTTGCGGGTCGGGTCGCCGAACTGGCCGCTGCCGGCGGGCGGGGTCTTCCTCCCGGACTCGGACACGTTGATGTTCGCGCTGTACAGAACTGCGAACAGCGTCAGGTGCCGCGTCAGGATCACGATCGACCCGTCGGCGGCGACGTAGTAGCCGTCCTGCTGGTCGGCGGCGAGGGTGGTGCCGGAGAGCAGCGTCAGCTGCCGGTAGTTGACGCCGTCGGTCGAGACGACCGGGACGAAGCCCTTCGGCGGGTTCTTGAACACGATCGACAGCGGGGTCGGCAGGCTGTGCACGGCCTGGCCGCTCGTGTCCGTGACCACGATGCTGACGACCTGGTTGTTGCTGCCGACGAGCGTGGCGCTCTGCGTCACGGCCGGCGGGGCCGGGTCGACGTGCACGACCACCGGCGCGGTGAACGTCCCCGGCGCCACCTGCACGTCGACGCTCGTGCCGGTCGGGCCGGGCGTCGCGACCGACACGACCGTCGGGGCCGTCGAGCTCGGCTGGACGACGGCGCTGACTGTCCCGCTCGAGACGGTGACACCGCCGTACTGGTCGGCGGCCGGCGACGGCTTCGCGACCTCGATCGCGAGCCGCTTCCCGAAATAGTTCGTGTGCCCGGTCGCTACCTGGACGATGTGGACGATCTCGCTCGCCGCGTAGCTCGCGCCGCCCACCGCGGCCAGCCCGATCAGCATCGCCGCGGTCGCGACGCCGGCGAGCGCGAAGCGGGGCGCCCTCCCGGGCCGCCGGCGCGGCGTCGCCGATACAGCCAGCCGGCGCACGAAGCCGTCCGGCGCCTCGGGACGCGACGCCCGCAGCAGGCGTGCCTCCCTCGATTCCCTGCCCCACCTGACGAAGCTCACGACCACCCCTCCTGTGACCCGGGACCAGTGTGTCGGGCTAGATACCGGCGGCGGCGTCCAGATCCTTACGCGCCGGCTCCGGCCGGAAGTCCGGGCGCAGCTCCTCACGCAGCCTCGCGTGCAGGCGGTGCAGGGCCACCTCGACGGCGTTCGTCTGCAGGCCGAGCAGCTCGGCGATCTGCCGCGCCGTCAGGTCGGCGCCGTAGCGGAGCGCCACCAGCTCCCGGTCGCGGTCCGCCAGACGGGCGACGGCCGCCCGCACCGTGAGCGCGTCGACGCGCTCGCTCTCGAAGCCCGGCGCCGCCGGCTCGGGTAGCTCCTCCGGCAGCTCGCGGCGGGGGCGGTCGGCGATGCAGCGGCGGGCGATCCCGATCAGCCACGTCGCGGGCGATCCCTTGGCCGGGTCGTAGCTCGAGCGGTAGCGCAGCGCGCGTTCGAACGCCTCGCTCGTCAGGTCCTCGGCATCGGGGCCGTCGCCGACGACGTACGCGACGTACGAGTACAGCCGGCGGATGAGCGCCTCGGGGCTCGCGAGCGGGTCGCGCCGCCTCACTTCGCTGCTCCGAGCCGGCTGATCGAGATCTGCGTCGCGACGAAGGCCGCGATCTCCGGGCTGTGCGGGTTGAGCGTCTGCGCCCGCGCGAGCGCGGCCGTGCGCGCCGGCCCGACGGTCGTCTCGGCCAGCTGGAGCCAGAGCGACCAGTCGAGGGAGTCGAGCGCGAGCGCACGCCGCACCGCCTGTTGCGCCTGCGCCGCGCGTCCGAAGCGAAGCTCGATCGTCGCGAGCCGGCTCCACGGTTCTGTCGACCACGGCTGGAGGTCGTGCGCGCGGTGGGCGGCGCGCTCCGCCGCACCGGCCGTCCGGGCGCTGTCGATGCGGGCGAGCGTCGTCTGCGCGGCGATCCCCCAGAGGCCCGCCGCCGCGAGCAGGATCGCGGCGCCGAGCAGGGCCCGCCGTCCGCCGCGCGTCTCAGCCGGCGCGACGAGCGCGGCGGCGGCGACCGCCACCGGCAGCGTCACGCCGGTCAGCTGCCAGTCCCAGTCGACGACCGCGTGCACGAGGTAGGCGGCGAGCGCCGCGAGGAGCCACGGCGCGAGCGGCGTCCGCCGCCGGCGGATCGCGGCGACGACGGGCACGGCGAGCGCCGCAACCAGGAGCGCCAGCCCCACCGCCCCGACCGTGGCGAGCGCTTCCAGGTACAGGTTGTGGACGTTGCGCACCTTCCCCGGCGTCGCGCGGTGCAGGTCCCAGTAGTGCTCGTACGTGCCCGCACCGGAGCCGGCGAACGGGTGCGCCTTCGCCACGCCCCACGCCACCTGCCACTGCACGACGCGGCCGCTGCCCGAGAGGTTGAAGAGCCGCCCGCTCAGGTTCGCGCCGCCGGCCGGCGCGCTCCCGGCGAAGGAGTGCCAGCCGCGCTCGGCGAGCGTCCACGGCGCCCCGGCGACGGCGAAGCCCACGACTGCCGCGACGACGACCGCGGCGAGCAGCGCGACCTCGGCGCGGCGCGCGTGAGGCGCGAGGCGCGCCGAGAGCCGTCGCTCGACCAGCGTCCAGAGGAGCGCCGCCGCCCCCGTCGCGACGGCGACCGCGACCAGCTCGACGGCGAGCCGGTGCCCCTCCTGCGCCTGCGCCGCGAGCGGCGTCCCGACCGTCGAGAGGCCGGCCGGACGCGCGGCCAGCAGCACCGCGACCGCCGAGGCCGGCGCGAGGAGCGCCAGCCAGAAGAGCGCCTGGAGCCGGCGCGGGTCGACTGCCACGAGCACCAGGAGCGCGGCGAACAGCGACGCCCAGGCGCCGCGGCTGAACGTGAAGTACGTCGTCGCCGCGAGCAGCGGCACCGTCGCGCCGGCGAGCGCGCGCCCGGGGCCGCGGCCGCGCGCGGCGAAGCCGCCCGCGAGCAGGGCCCCGACCATCGCGAAGAGACCGAGTGAGTTCCAGTAGCCGACCGGCTCCGAGAGCCGGTAGCCGGAGATCGCGTCGTAGACGCCGAAGCGATCGGGGACGAGGCGCGTCAGCAGCGCGTAGCCGCAGAGGACGGAGACCGCCGCCCACGCCGCCACCACGAGCGACGTCGCGTGGCGCCGGGCGAGGAGCACAGCGGCGACCGCGGCGCTCACGTAGACGAGGTTCCGCTGCGCCTCGAGCAGCGACGCGGTTGCGTCGACGCTCCAGAGCGCGGAGAGCGCCGACCAGACGGCGTAGGCGCCGAGCAGGCCGATCAGCGCGCCGCCGAGCACGCCGACGCCAGCATCTTCGTCGAGCAGGAGCGCCAGGATCGCGGCCCAGCCGGCGGCGAGTGTCAGCCAGCCCCAGGAGCCGGGGAAGTAGCCGCCGTGGGCGGCGCCCGCCGCGGTCAGGAAGACGAACGCGGCGATGCCGGGGACGTGCCGGATCGCGCGGAGCGCGCCGACCTCCGCGGGTGCGTGTGTCCAGGTCTCGGCCATAGGGTCGCCGCAGGCGGGCGGCCTCCATCGTGCCCCCCGACCGTCCGATTTTCAACAGGGGCTGCTGTACAGGTACTGCTCGACCTGGCTCTGCACCGCGGCCGGTGACTGGCCGGGGCGGCAGGCGAGCAGCTGCCCGGCGGCGCCCGAGACGAAGGCGGCGGACGCCGAGGTGCCGACGGCGGTCGTCCGGCGGCCCCGCAGGTCGCGCGTCGGCAGCACGCCCGGCGCCTGCACCGTCACCCAGGGGCCGTAGTTCGACCAGGCGTAGCGGACGCCGTCCGCGTCGACCGAGCCCACCGACAGCGCCTGCGGCACGCTCGCGCCGGGGTAGCCGACGGGCTGGCCCGCGTTTCCCGCGGCGACGACGGTCGTCACTCCCGCCGCGACGGCGTCCGCGATCGCGGCGTCCAGCTCCGGGTCGTCGGCGAGGGTCGTCAGCGAGAGGTTGACCACGTTCGCGCCGTGCGCGACCGCATACCGGATTCCGAGCGCGGCGAGCGTGGCGCTGCCGAGGCCCGAGCTCGCGACGCGCACGGGCATGATCAGGCAGCGCGGGCAGCGGTCGGCGACGATCTGCGCGAGCTGCGTCCCGTGTCCGGTCGCGTCGCGCGTGTCGGGCGTGCCGGAGGCGAGGTTCCAGCCGGGCACCATCCGCGCGGCGAGCTGCCGGTTCGGCGTCACGCCCGTGTCGACGATCGCGACCGTGGTGCGGGGTGCGGGCGCCCGCGCGAACGCCGCCGGCACTGCCAGGGCGGCCAGCGCGGCGGCGACAGCGGCGATCGAGGCTTCTCTGCGCACGACCCGGCGTTCGGCAGCCGCGCCACCCGGTTGATGAGCCGAAGGGGGACGTGGAGATCCCCGATCTGCGGCCGCCCGGAGACGATCCGTTCGCCCGCCGGGCCTCGCCAGTGTCCGGAACGGACCGGCACGAACTCGGCGCGAAGACGTGCGCGAGGCGTACCGTTCCCTCGATGCCGCTGCCGGCCGACACGGCGATGGGCGCCGTCCACCTCGCCGTCTCCGACCTCGGGCGGTCGGTCGACTGGTACACGCGCGCGATCGGCCTCGAGGTGCTCTCCGACGGCGGGGGCGAGGTGTCGCTCGGTGCCGGCGGCCGCGAGCTCCTGCACCTGGTCGAGGAGCCGGGCGCGCGCCCGGCGGACGGCTACGCCGGCCTCTACCACTTCGCGCTGCTCGTGCCCGAGCGCGCCGACCTCGCACGCTGGCTCGCGCACGCGGCGCGCGACCGGGTCCCCCTGACCGGCGCGTCGGACCACTTCGTCAGCGAGGCGCTCTACCTGCGCGACCCCGACCACCACGGGATCGAGATCTACCGCGACCGGCCCCGCGAGCAGTGGGAGGGACAGGTGCGGCGGATGACGACGTTGCCGCTCGACCTCGACGACCTGCTCGCCACCCCCGGCGGCGACGAGCCGTTCACCGGGCTGCCGCCCGGGACGCGGATGGGGCACGTGCACCTGCGCGTCGCCGACGTCGAGCAGGCGGTCGCCTTCTACACGGGCGAGGTCGGCTTCGCCCTCCAGGTGCGCTTCGGTGACCAGGCCGGGTTCCTCGCCGCCGGCGGCTACCACCACCACCTCGGCGTCAACAGCTGGGAGAGCCGCGGCGCCCCGCCGGCGCCCGAGGGGACGGCGCGCCTCCTCCGCTACACGATCGTCGCCCCCGG
>CAZBYA010000034.1:0-29843 GCA_964496175.1 uncultured Gaiellales bacterium
TCGGCCACCAACCCCCGATCAGCAGAACCAACCTGCTCGGGTCCTACAGCTAGCGACCGCCGAGCGCTCGGGTGCCCGCGTCGATGCCGACCATGCCGGAGACGTAGACGTGCCCACCGGCTCGAACCGCCTGGCTGTAGAGCGGCGAGCTCGGAGCGTCGGACGTGTGGACGATCTCGCGCATGCGCCCAGGATCTCAGACGGCGCTGTCGATCACGTCGGCGCCCGACCGTTCCGGCGGCGCGCCGTAGACGAAGACCAGGATCTCCTCGTCGGTCTCGTTGGCCATCTGCTGCGCCGTGCCCGCCTCGACATGCGCGATCGCTCCGACCGGGACCTCATGGCGCGCCGGCGGGTCGCCCAGGTACATCGTGAGCGTGCCGCGCAGGGGCACGAACGTCTCGTCCTGCGTCCGCTCGATGTGCCTCGGGCCGAGCACGCCGGGCGCGTGGCGGATCAGGTTCGCGCGCGAGTGACGAAGTGCCGCGCCCTCCGTCACGGCCGCACGGTGGCGGCCCGGGTAGCTCGTGTACTCGTCCCACTCGAGCTCGTGTGGTTGCACGACGTGGTAGGCCATGCCCGCGCGAACGCCCGAGCGGGCAGACCCATTCCCAGGGCCGCCCGCCGCTCCCGAGGGAGCCTGCTACGCTCCTGCGCTCTTGGGGTCGCGGAAGGCTTTCAGCGCGCTCTGCGTGGTCGTTGCGATCGCCGGCGGGTCGGGCGCGGCCGTGGGCGGCGCGCGGACGCTCGGGTGGGTCGCCTCCACCCCCCGGACGCCGACCCTCGGCGGCGCGCTCTCTGCGGTCTCGTGCCCGGCGGCGGGCGTCTGCGTCGCGGTCGGTGAGCGCTTCAGCCGGCGGAGCGTGTTCCCGTTGCCGCTCCTCGAGAGCGGACGGGGCACGAGCTGGCGCATCGACCAGACCGCCTCCCTCAGCGGACAGCTGACTGCGGTGGCGTGCGCGTCCGCCGGCTCCTGTCTCGCGGTCGGCACCGCGTTCGCACCCGCCGGCAGCCAGACGCTGTACCCGCTGTCGCTGCGCCTGCGCGGCAGCCGCTGGGAACGCGTGGCGACGCCGCAGCCGAACGTCGTCTCGGCCGGCGGCGGCCGGACGGCCGAGCTCGACGCGATCAGCTGCTGGTCGGCGGACGGCTGCGTCGCCGTCGGCGCCTACATGGCGGGCGCCTTCGATCGGCCGCTCGCGGAGCGCTGGAACGGCAGCGCGTGGACGATCGAGACCCCGCCGACCGCCACCTCGTACCTGAACAGGCTCGTCGGCGTCTCCTGCGTCTCTGCGTCGCGCTGCCTCGCCGTCGGCCAGTCGTTCCTCGACGCGCGCGGCCGCGACTCCCGCACGCTCGCCGAGCGGTGGAGCGACGGCCACTGGTCGATCGTCGGCGCACCGACGCTGCCGGCGCGCTCGCAGCCCGGCCTGTCGGCCGTCTCGTGCGTCGCCGCGGCCGACTGCTTCGCCGTCGGCGGCGCGCCTGGGAACACGCTGATCGCGCGCTGGAACGGACACGAGCTGACGAAGGTGCAGGCTCCGTCGCCCGCACAGTTCACCGAGGCGCCGATGCTCCACAGCGTCTCCTGCGTCTCCGCCGACTCGTGCGTCGCGGTCGGCTTCGCGAACGCCTTCGGGCCGTCGGCGGCTGGTGCCGACGTCGAGCAGTGGGACGGGCAGAGCTGGACGCTGAGCGCGCTGCCGACGCCGAAGGAGAGCGCCGCGTTCTTCTCGCTCGGCGTCTGGTGCCCGTCCGCCGCCTTCTGCGGCGTCGCCGGCACGTACTACGCGGGCCGGGTCGGCGACTCGAGCGCGCTGCGCGCGTACGCCGCGACGGGCCCGTAGGCGCTAGCCGCCGCCGGACGAGCGGTACGCGACGATCTGCACGCGCTCGACGGTGACCATGCCCTCGTCGACCATCTCGTCGAGCAGCGGCAGCACCTCGTCGATCCGCTCCGGCGTGTCGACGATCTCGATCACGACCGGCAGGTCGTCCGACAGCCGCAGGATCCGCGACGTGTGCAGGTGCGAGTCGGCGCCGAAGCCCTCGATGCCGCGCACCACCGTCGCCCCCGCGAGCCCGTGCCGGCGCACCCGCTCGACGATCGCCTGGTAGAGCGGCTTGCCGTGCCACGTGTCGGACTCGCCGATGAAGATCCGGAGGAGCTTGCCCTCCCCTTCCAGCCTGGTCATCAGAGGCTCCTCGCGAGCACGATGCCGGCGTAGACGGCCGCGATCCCCGCTGCGCACGAGCCGAACAGGTTGGCGGCGGCGAGCCCGAGCGCGCGGTCGGCCGCGAGCCGGTAGCTCTCGAACATCAGCGTCGAGAAGGTCGTGTACGCGCCGAGGAAGCCGATCGTCGAGGCCGAGCGCAGCCAGGGCGCGAGCGCCCACCGCTCGGTCGCCAGCGTGAACACCAGGCCGAGCGCGAACGCGCCCGAGACGTTGACGACGAACGTCCCCCACGGGAACGCACCCGTAGCGCGGCGGCCGACGACGCCCTCGAGGCCGTAGCGCGCGAGCGCGCCGAGCGCTCCGGCGACGGCGATCGCCACTGCGGCGCGCACCTAGGACTCGCCGAGGTAGGTCTTCCGGACCTGCTCGTTCGTCTTCAGCTCGGCGGCGCTGTCGGCGAGCACGATGCGGCCGGTCTCGAGCACGTACCCGCGGTGGGCGGCGTCCAGCGCCATCAGCGCGTTCTGCTCGACGAGCAGGATCGACGTTCCCTGCTGGTTGATCGTCTTGATGATGTCGAAGATGCGCTCGACGAAGATCGGCGCGAGCCCGAGCGACGGCTCGTCGAGCAGCAGCAGCTTCGGTCGCGCCATCAGCGCGCGGCCGATCGCGCACATCTGCTGCTCGCCGCCGGACAGCGTCCCCGCCTTCTGCGTCCGGCGCTCGTGCAGGCGCGGGAAGAGCTCGAACACGCGGTCCATGTCCTCGCGGATCTCGGCCCGGTCGCGCCGCTGGAAGGCGCCCATCTCGAGGTTCTCGGTCACCGTCATGCGCGGGAACAGCCGGCGGCCCTCCGGCGACTGCGCGATGCCGCGCTTGACGATGTCGTGCGCGGCGACCGAGGTGATCTCGCGCCCCTCGAAGCGGATCTGCCCCTGCCGCGGCCGGTTGAGGCCGTTGATCGAGCGCAGCGTCGTCGACTTGCCGGCGCCGTTCGCGCCGAGCAGCGTCACGATCTCGCCCTCGTGGACGTCGATCGAGATCCCCTTCAGGGCGTGGATCGAGCCGTAGTACGTGTGGACGTCGGCGAGCTCGAGGATCGTCGCGCCGTGCCCGTTCGCGCTCACGACAGCCCCTGCCGCTTCATGTCCTCGACCGCCGCCTTGCCGAGGTACGCCTCGATCACGCGCTCGTTCTGCTGCACCTCGCGCGGCGTCCCCTCCGCGATCTTCTCGCCGTAGTCGAGCACGGAGACGCGGTCGGAGATCCCCATCACGACGCGCATGTCGTGCTCGATCATCAGCACGGTCAGCTTCCGCTCGTCGCGCAGGTGGCCGACGAACTGCGTGAACTCCGCCGACTCCTGCGGGTTCATGCCGGCGGTCGGCTCGTCGAGCAGCAGCAGCTGCGGCTCGGTCGCGAGCGCGCGGGCGACCTCGAGGCGGCGCTGGTCGCCGTACGGCAGGTTCTTCGCCGCCTCCTGCGCCTTCCGCCGTAGGCCCGTGTACTCGAGCAGCTCCATCGCGCGCTCGCGCGCCTCCGCCTCCTCGCGCCGAACGAACGGCGTCCGCAGGATCGAGTTCCAGATGTGCGCGTGCATGCGCGCGTGCATGCCGACCAGCACGTTCTCGAGCGCGGTCATGTTCTGGAAGAGCCGGATGTTCTGGAAGGTGCGCCCGATCCCGCGCGCGGTGATCGCATGCGGCGGCTTGCCGGTCACGTTCTCGCCGAGGAACGTGACACTACCGCCGGTCGGCTTGTAGACGCCGGTGAGCATGTTGAAGAACGTCGTCTTGCCGGCGCCGTTCGGGCCGATCAGCGAGACGACCTTGCCGCGCGGGACGGTGAAGTCGACGTCGTTGACGGCGACGAGGCCGCCGAACTCCTTGCGCACGCGCTCCGCGACGAGCAGGTTGCCGTTGCCGTTCGCCTCGCTCACGCCTCGGCCCCCGCGTGCGAGATGTCGTAGAGCGGCTCGTCGTGCACGCCCTCGTGCAGCTCGGCGGCGCGGCGCTTCGACGGCAGGAGCCCCTCCGGCCGGAAGAGCATGACGACGAGGATGATCACGCCGTAGATGCCGGACGCGTACAACGGCACGTCGAGGTTCGGGTGCCAGTGCCCGAAGTGGATGTTCGTGTTGATCCACGACCCGGTGTTCGCGAGCCCCTCCTGGTTCAGGTACGCGAGGAACGCGCCGCCGAGGATGACGCCCCAGATGTTCCCCATCCCGCCGAGGATGACCATGCAGAGGATGAAGACCGAGATGTTGAAGTAGAAGTCGCCGGGGAACGTCGCGCTCTTGAACTCGGCGTAGTAGGCGCCGGCGATGCCCCCGAAGAACGCGCCGCTCGCGTACGCCCACGTCTTCGTCCGCATCAGCGGCACGCCCATCGCCGCAGCGGCGGTCTCGTCCTCGCGAATCGCGATCCAGGCGCGGCCGAGCCGCGAGTATTGGAGGCGGAACGAGCAGAAGATGGTGAACAGGAGCAGCCCGATCGCCGTCCAGAAGAAGACGTCGGTGGACGCGATCTGATGGCCGAGCACCTTCGCCGTGCAGCACGTCAGGTAGTTCGACGGCAGGAAGCCGCCCGTCGCATGCGACAGGTGGTTGCCGAAGCCGATCGAGTCGAGCGGCGTGATCCCGTTCGGGCCGTTGGTCAGGTTGAAGCCCGTGCCGAGGAAGTTGTCGCTGTTGCGCGCGACGTCGTAGATGATCTCGCCGAAGCCGAGCGTGACGATAGCGAGGTAGTCGCCGCGGAGGCGCAGCGTCGGCAGGCCGATCACGATCCCGAACAGCGCGGTGATCAGCCCGGCCATGATCAGGATCAGCCACAGCGACAGGTGGATGCCCGGCAGCGTCGGGTCGACGCCCACGGCGCCGAAGTGGATCGACGTGTGCGGGAACTGGAGCGACGCGAACCAGGCCGCCGTGTAGGCGCCGGTCGCGTAGAACGCGACGTAGCCGAGGTCGAGCAGGCCCGCGTAGCCGACGACGATGTTCAGGCCGACGGCCATCATCACGAACACGAGCATGTAGACGCCCGTCGCCACGTCCGGCCACACGCCGAAGACGGGCACCGTGAACATCTTGTCCTGGTAGAAGGGATAGAGGACGGCCAGCACGAGCGCGACGACGGGCGTCACGCGCGGCCGGTAGCGCTGCGGGATCCAGAAGATCGCGAACAGGATCGCGAGCAGCACCGCGAGCGAGCGCGGCCCGGCGATCCCGAAGATCGCGACGAGCGCCAGCTCCGCAGCGAGGCGGGCGTACGCGGGCAGCCGCCGGATCCACCAGAGCGCGGTGACCGTCGCGACGCCGTAGCCGAGCGAGTGGTCGACGAGGAAGAGCAGGATCGCGAGGAGGAGGAAGCCGCCGATCGTCGCGGCGGCACGCTGCCGCTCGGGCAGGGCGCGCCAGCGTGCCCGGAGCTGGTTGCGAAGGCCGACCTCGTGGGTCGCGCCCTTCTGCTCGAGGTGCGTCGCCTGCTCGCCGGTCATCCGCCCTCGGGGGTGCGTTCGCCGACGAGTCCCTCGGGCCGGAACACGAGGATCAGGATCAGGATCGAGAAGACGATCGCCTCGGTCCAGTCGGAGCCCGGCATGTGCCACGGCAGGCCCTCGTTCCACGCCTGAATCAGGCCGATCAGGATCGCGCCGAGGACGGCGCCGGGCAGGTTGCCGATGCCGCCGAAGACCGCGGCGGTGAACGCGATCAGGCCGAGCTGGAACCCCTGGTCGAAGCGGACGGTCGTCGCCCAGAGCGAGTAGAGGAGGCCGGCGGCGCCCGCGAGCGCGCCGGCGATCAGGAACGTGAACGAGATCGTCCGGTTGACGTTGATGCCCATCATCGCGCTCGCGTCCATGTCCTGCGCGGTCGCGCGCATCGCCTTGCCCTGGCGCGTGCGCTGCACGAGCCAGAGCAGCCCGAGCAGGACCGGGATCGTGATCAGCACGACGATCAGGTGGTTCCATTCGTACGTGACGCCGCCGATCGAGAAGACGTTCGAGTGCGGGAAGACGTCGGGCGCCGTCACGTAGTTCGGCCCCTTCCACGCCAGGCCGACGTCCTCGATGATGAAGCTCGCCCCGATCGCGGTGATCAGCGGCGCGAGCCGCGGCGCGCCGCGCAGCGGCCGGTACGCGATGAACTCGATCGTCGCGTTCAGCACGCCGCACGACAGCATCGCGAGCACGAGCGTCGCGAACACGATCGGCACGATCACCCACCCCTGCCCCTGGTGCAGGTTGAAGAAGCTGGTCGAGTACGTGATCGTGAACATGCCGCCGAGCATGAACACGTCGCCGTGCGCGAAGTTGATCAGCTCGAGGATGCCGTAGACGAGCGTGTAGCCGAGCGCGACGAGGGCGTAGACGCAGCCGAGCGTGAGCCCGATTAGCGTCACCTGCGCGAACTGCGACGGCGACACCGTCAGCTCCTTGATCAGGAGCGCGAACGCGCCGACCACGAGGGCCCAGCCGAGGGCCCCGATCAGGCTCGGGCGCTTCAGACGTGCGCTCAGGGCTGTCGCAGAGGCTTCGGCGGCCACGGGTTCGAGCGACTCTACTCGTTCCGGGCCGAGACTCCTATCTCGGTGGGGCTACGATCCTGCACAGGCCGAAGTGGCGGAACTGGCAGACGCGCCGGACTCAAAATCCGGTGCCCGCAAGGGCGTGTGGGTTCGATCCCCACCTTCGGCACCTTCGGCAGTGGGAGCCAGCTAGCCAACGGCGCGGAGACGCTCCCCCGTCAGGATCTGCGGCTGCTCGCGCCAGAGCTGCTCCATCGCGCCGAGCACGCGCGGGCAGAACTGCGTGCCGGCGTGCGCACGCAGCTCCTCGAGCGCGGCGCCCGCCGGCCGCGCGCGTCGGTACGGCCGGTCGGAGGTGAGCGCGTCGAACGCGTCCGCGACGAGCACGATCCGAGCCGGCAACGGGATCTCCTCCCCCGCGAGCCGGTCGGGGTAGCCGGTCCCGTCGAAGCGCTCGTGCGAGTTCCGCGCGATCTGGCCGACGATCGGCGAGAGGTCGATCCCCGAGAGGATGTACGCGGAGATGACGGGGTGCTCGCGCATGATCGCCCACTCCTCGTCGTCGAGCGGGCCCTCCTTGTGGAGGATGCGCTCCGGGATGCCGATCTTGCCGATGTCGTGCAGCAGCGCGCCGATCTCGATCGAGTCGAGGTCGGCGCCCCGGTAGCCGAGGCGCCGCGCGAGCTCGACGGCGACCGACGAGACGCGCTCGGTGTGGGTGCCCGTGTAGAGGTCCTTCGCCTCCATCGACCGCGAGAGCGCCGCGATCGTGTCCAGGTGGGTCTTGCGGACCTGGTCGACGAGGAGCGTCGACTCGATCGCCGTCGCGAGCTGCGGCATGATCGCGTCGCGCAGCCGCTCCCACCGCTCCGCGTCGCCGCCCTCGAGCCTGAGACCGCCGACGAGCCGTCCGCCGGAGAGCAGCTGCAGCGCGTCCGGCTCCGGCCGCTCGAGCGTCAGCTCGGCGCGGGCCCCGGTGATGCGCTCGAGCGACGCCTGCGCGCCGGTGGCGAGCTCGTGCCGGTCGTGCGTCAGTGACGCCAGCCCCGCCGCGAACTCGAACAGGTCGCGCAGGTCGGCGTTGCGCTGCGCCAGCTCCGCGTTCGCGCTCCGTAGCTGCTCGACCGACGCGCGTGTCTTCTCCAGGTACTGGCGCACCGAAAGGATCAGCAGCGCGGGCGGGACGACGAAGGCGATCAAGCCGGTGAGGCCGACCTTGTCGTACGCGACGCTCGCCGCGAGCGCGAGCGGCCCGAACGCGAGGTAGTGCAGCGTCAGCCACCGGAAGCGGTCGATCCACATCGCCCGCGGGTCGACCCCTTCGGCGAAGCTCATCACGAGCGTCAGCAGGCCGATGTTGACCACCCAGAAGGCGACGCCGGCGAAGAACGCGCCCGGCAGCTCGGCGAGCGCCGAGTGGCCGTGCGGCAGCGCATAGACGCCGGCGCCGGCCGCCGCGGCGAGGGCGAGCGTCGCCGCATTGAAGAGGACGCGATTCGGGCGCGACCGGCGGCGGACGCCGTGGATGACTGCCACGAGCACGGCCGTGAACGCGGCGGCGCCCACGCCGAAGGTGAAGCCGACGAGCAGCAGCCCGATCCCTGCGACGCTGATCGAGCCTCGGCCGTAGACGTCGACCGCGGCCAGCTGGAGCGCGACGCTCAGCGCGAGGAAGACCGCAAAGGCGAGCGGACGGGCGTGCGCGGCCGACCAGGCGCCGTGCGCCGTCAGCACCAGCACCGCGGTCGCCAGCGAGGCGAGCGAGGTGATCAGGGCGGCGACGTGACTCGTCTCGGACGCCGGGCGCGGCGTCTCCGCGGCGGCGGAACTCGTCACCGCGCTAGTCCCAGGCGGCGGCGAGATCCCACGTGGCGGCGTCCCACGTCGCCGCGCGATCCCAGGTCGCGGCGTCCCAGGTCGCCGCCGAGGCCACGGCGGCGTCCCACGTGGCGGCCCGGTTCAGCGACGCCTGGGCGTTGTCCCAGGTCGCCGCGACGTCCCAGGTGGCCGCCTTGTCCCAGGTGGCCGCCTTCGTCCACGCGGCGTTCGCCGACTGCCAGTCGGCGGCGGCGCTCTTCGCGTCCGTCGAGGCGGTGGCCGGCAGGTTCAGGCCGCCCCAGATCGAGGACGCCTCGTCCCACGCGGAGCCCGCCTGCTGCCACGCCTGCGCGCAGCCCTCCCAGGCGTTCACGTAGGGGTTCTTCGTCTTCGCGGTCGAAAGGACGGTCGCGGCCTTCGCGCAGCGGCTCCCGGCCTGGCTCTCCCACACGCCCGCCGCCTTCTCCCAGGAGGCGGCGCGGTCGGCGCCCTGGACGCCGCCGCCGAACGCGGAGGTGAGCGCCCCGGGCTTCGCCCATGCCGAGTACGCGACGCCCTGGTTGGCGCTGCCCGGCGCCGCGGCGCCCGCGAGCTGGTCGGCGAGGTCGAGCGCGCCGGCGGTGCTGCCGGAGACGGGGCGCTGGTTCTGCGTCAGCACCCACTTGACCTGGTCGGGCGTGAGGCTCGGGTACTGCTGGAGGAGCAGCGCGACCGCGCCCGTCACCTGCGGCGCCGAGAACGACGTGCCGTTGATCCGGACGTAGCCGTCCTGGCTCGGGTCGACGATGTTCGCGGCCGGCGCCGTCCTCGCCAGCGCGGAGTTGCCCGGGATCGTCGTGACGATGTGGCGGCCCGGCGCGACGATGTCGGGCTTCGAGTAGCCGGAGGACGTGGTGCCGTACGAGGAGAACGACGCGAGGGTGTCATCCGCGGTCGTCAGCGTGTCCGCGGGGTCGGAGGCGCCGACGGTGATCGCGAAGGGGTCGTTGGCCGGCGCGTACAGCTCGGAGCCCGCGCCGAGGTTGCCGGCGGAGACGACGACCACGACGCCGTTCTTCCAGAGCAGCTCGACCGCGGCGTCGAGTGTGCTCTGCGTGTAGTCGGTCGGCTGGAGCTGTGTCAGCGAGAGGTTGACGACGCGGATGTTGTCCTCGTGCGCGTGGTGCAGGACCCAGGTGAGGCCGGCGACGACGTCGCTCGTGTAGACACCGTCGGCGCGCGCGACGTTGACGGCGTAGACGGTCGCGCCGGGTGCGACGCCGACGTAGCTCCCGTTGGGGCTGGCGCCGGCGGCGACGCCGGCCACGGCGGAGCCGTGTCCGACGGTGTCGTCGATCGCGGTCCCGTCCTGCGTCGGGAGCCGCACCTGCACGAGCCGGGAGCCGAAGTCCTTGCGCTGGACGGCGCCGCTGTCGACGATCGCGATCCCGACGCCGGCGCCGGTGTAGCCGGCGGCCCACGACGCCGTGACGCCGTCGACCTGCGGGTAGAGCGTCTGCAGCAGCGACGGGTCGGGCGCGGTCGCCGGCGACGCCGAGGGCGCGTCGGTGGGGACGATCGGCCGGTCGAAGGTGACGTACTGCACCGACGACTGCTGGGTGAGCTGCGCGATCTGCGCGGCGGTCAGGACGAGGCTCTGCGCGCCGAGGTCGTCGAGCCCGTTGCGCGGGCTGACGCCGATCGCCGTGTCGGCGGACGCGAGGTTGGAGCCGAACACCAGCACGTGCACGGCGGTGCTCGGGTCGCTGAGCGCGTTCAGCTTGTCCGCGAGCGACGCGTCGACCTTGAGGCCGTAGTTCGTGCCGGCCGAGGCGACGCCGGGCAGCATCGCCGAGACGGTGATCACCGTCGCCAGGGATAGGAGAAGACGCGCCGCCCTCCACCGCATAGGCGTGTTCTGAGGGAACGGCGGCACCGCGGCGCCCCTCCAAGGGGGGATCGTGCAAAAGATCACTCACTTGGGGGACGAGCCGCGCTCAGGCGGCGAGCCGCGTCACCGGCAGCGCGAAGCGCCCGCGCAGGCTCGTGACGAGCGCGTCGCCGCCCGAGACGACGATCTCGTCGCCGCCGAAGCGGCGCAGCGCATCCTCGACCGCGAGCACCGGGTCGCCGTCGCCGACGACGCCCTCGACGGGGACGTCGGCGTCCTCGAGGACCGTGACGGCAGCCTCCGCACGCGCGAGTGCGCGCCTGCGCGCGTCGTCCACGTCGGAGACCCAGGTCTGGAGCGGCGCGGCGAACGCCGGTGCGACGACCACGACCGCCGAGGCCCGGCGGGCGAGGCCGCGGAGCGCCTCCGCGGCCGGCGGACGGCCGGCGACGAGCAGGAGCCGTCGTTCCTCCGGGGGCCCCAGATGCGGTGGCGCGGTGCGCACGCCGCGCGCCGGGCCCACGCCGCGCAGCGAGACGGCGATCGCGAGCAGCGTCGCGGCGGCCCAGACCGCGATCGCGGCGGCCGTCCCGAGCGTCGAGGCGGCGGCGACGGCGCCGCCGGCGACGAAGCTCGCCGCCGCGAGCCGGAAGGCGGCCGCTTCGCTGCGGAGCGGGTTACGCAACCTCGTCGACCTCCCGCTCGAGCACCAAGCGCACGCGCTGGACGACCTCCGCAGGCGGCAGGCTGCCGGGCGCGACGACGGGGACGCGCGGCAGGTGGTCGCTCAGCGCGAGCTGGATCGCCGGGCCGAGCACGGACACCACTGCGTCGGCGCCCTCCGCGATCGCGCAGCGGTCGCCCTCGACGAGCGGGCAGCGTTCTCCCTGGGCAGGGCCGGGGCAGATCGCGACGGCGTAGCCGGCACGGCGGAAGCCGTCGGCGAGCTCGGCGGCCCGCGCATCGTCGGGATGCTCGATCAGGATGCGCGGGCCCTTCCACTCCCAGGGCTGCGGGTCCAGCCTCACGCGGGCACCTCCAGCCGCTCGAGCATCGTCTCGAGCGTCTTCAGGTGCTCGCGCTCGTCCTCGACGAGCTCGTCGAAGCGGTCCGCCGCGGCGGTCTCGCCGGCGGCGCGCGCCTGCTCCGCGAACGCGCGGTAGGTCTCCTCGACCTCGGCGCTCTCGTCCTGGATCGCCGCGGCCAGGTTGTCCTCGTCCGCGCCGGCGAGCTCGACCAGCTCGGCGAGCTCGCGGAAGTGCTCGCGCAGCTCGACGTTCGCGATCCCCTCGAACGTCGCGGCCAGCTGATCGTCGCCGCTCGCGCGCGCGGCGGCGGCGTAGAGCTCGTAGCGCGCGTAGGCGAATGCCTCGCCGTGCAGCGCGTCGATCACGTTCGCCCGCGTCTGCTTGTCCATCGCGACCTCCTCCATGCGGTGCACCTGGACCGTCCACCCCGGGTCGGGCCTGCGCATCGGGGAAAACCGCGATGTTCAGCGGTTCAGGTCGGCGAGCCGCCGGCCCGCCTGCCCCGCGGCGGCGGCGAGCAGCGCCGCGACCTCGGCGTCCCCCGCCACCGCCGAGCGGAGCTGGTCGCGCACGCGGCCCGCGAGCTCGCCCACCTCATCGGCGCGCTCGGCGATCTCCTCCGGCACTGCGACGATCCGCGCCCGGTTCCGGTCGCTGCGGTCGGCGGCGAACGACGCGTACGCGCTCGCGTCCTCGTCGGCGAGCGCGGCCAGCCGGTCGCCGAGCGCGCGTGCGCTCGCGATCGCGTCGTCGTCGCCCGCGAAGCGCGCCGCGAGCTCGACGAGCGCGGCCGCGACGGCGCCTGTCAGCGCGGCCGCGGCGCCGCTCGCCGGCGCGGGCGAGCGCTCTCCCAGCCGCCCGAGCAGCTCCGCCACGGTCAGCTCGCGGAGGGTCACGGCGCCCGCTTCGGGATCCGCGGGAGGTTCCCTTGCGCAAGGTACCCCCATAGGGTATAAGGAGGCATGAGCGACACCCTCACCTACCGCGTCCCCGGCATGAGCTGCGCCCACTGCACCGCCGCCGTCGGCGGCGAGCTGCGGCAGGTCGCCGGCGTCGACGCGGTCGACGTCGACCTCGAGTCGAAGCTCGTCCGCGTCAGCGGCGCGGGCCTCGACGACGCGGCGCTGCGCGCCGCGATCGAGGAGGCCGGGTACCGGGCCGAGTGATGGCGCAGGCCGAGCTCGAGCTCGAGGGCATGACCTGCGCCTCGTGCGCCGCCCGGATCGAGCGCAAGCTGAACCGGCTCGACGGCGTCGAGGCGTCGGTCAACTTCGCCACCGAGCGCGCAGCCGTCAGCTACGACGACGGCCGGCTCGCGGTCGCGGACCTCCTCCGCGCGGTCGAGGCGGCCGGCTACGGCGCGCACGAGCACCGGAGCGGCGAGGCGCACGACCACGAGGGACCGCTCGGCCGCCGCCTCGCGGCCGCCGCCGCGCTGACGGCGCCGACCGCCGCGCTCGGCATGGTCCCGTCGCTCCAGTTCGGCGGCTGGGAGTGGGTCGCGCTCGCCCTGGCCACGCCGGTCGTCTTCTGGGCGGGGGCGGGCTTCCACGCCGCGGCCCTGCGGACCGCGCGCCACGGCGGCGCCTCGATGGACACGCTGGTCTCGCTCGGCACCCTCGCCGCGTGGAGCTGGTCGACGATCGTGCTGCTGGCGGGCCTGCACGCGGACACGTACTTCGAGTCGGCTGCGGTGATCACGACGCTGATCCTGCTCGGCCGCCACCTCGAGGCGCGCGCGAAGCGCCGCAGCGGCGCCGCGGTGCGAGCCCTGCTCGAGCTCGGCACGGAAGAGGCGTCGCGGCTGCAGGTCGGCGACGTCTTCGAGGTGCGCCCGGGCGAGCGGATCGCCACCGACGGCGTCGTCGTCGAGGGGGCGTCGGCCGTCGACGCCTCGCTCTTGACCGGCGAGTCGGTGCCGGTCGAGGTGGCGGCCGGCGACGCGGTCACCGGCTCCACGATCAACACCTACGGGCGGCTCGTCGTCCGCGCGACGCGCGTCGGCGCCGAGACGACGGTCGCGCGCATCGCGCGGCTGGTCGAGCAGGCGCAGGCGGGCAAGGCACGCGTGCAGCGGCTCGCCGACCGCGTCTCCGCCGTGTTCGTCCCGGTGGTGATCGCGGTCGCGCTGCTGACGCTCGCCGGCTGGCTCGCGGCCGGCGCGGCCGCCTCGAGCGCGTTCACCGCAGCGGTCGCGGTGCTGATCATCGCCTGCCCGTGCGCGCTCGGGCTCGCGACGCCGACGGCGCTGCTCGTCGGCACCGGCCGCGGCGCGCAGCTCGGCATCCTGGTCAAGGGACCGGAGGCGCTCGAGCGCACGCAGAGGATCGGGACGATCGTGCTCGACAAGACGGGCACCGTCACCGAGGGACGGCTGCAGCTCGTGGACGTCGCGCTCCTGAACGGCGACGCGCGCTCGGACGTGCTGCGGCTCGCCGGCGCGGTCGAGGCCGCGAGCGAGCATCCGGTGGCGCGGGCGGTCGCCGCCGCGGCGCGCGCCGAGCTCGGCGTCCTCCCCGGTGTGAGCGAGTTCCGGAACGTGCCGGGCGTCGGCGTCCGCGGCGTCGTCGAGGGCCACGCCGTGCAGGTCGGCCGCACGGACGGCGCGATCACGGTCGCCTGGGACGGCGAGGCACGCGCGACGCTGACGGTGCGCGACACGGTGAAGCCGACGAGCGCCGAGGCGGTGCGCGAGCTGAAGGAGCTCGGGCTGACGCCGGTGCTGCTGACCGGCGACGCGCGCGGGCCCGCCGAGCGCGTGGCCGCCGAGGTCGGGATCGAGCGCGTGCTGGCGGAGGTGCTGCCGGAGCAGAAGGCGGCGGAGATCCGGCGCCTCCAGGAGGCCGGCGAGACCGTCGCGATGGTCGGCGACGGCGTCAACGACGCGCCGGCGCTCGCGCAGGCCGACCTCGGGCTGGCGCTCGGCACCGGCACGGACGTCGCGATCGAGGCGGGCGACCTGACGCTCGTCTCCGGCGACCTGCGCGCGGCCGCCGACGCGATCCGGCTCGCGCGCCGCACGCTGGCGACGATCAAGGGCAACCTCTTCTGGGCGTTCGCCTACAACGTCGCCGCGATCCCGCTCGCGGTCTCCGGCCTGCTGAACCCGATGATCGCCGCCGCCGCGATGGCCGGCTCGAGCCTGTTCGTCGTCACGAACAGCCTGCGCCTGCGGCGGTTCCGAAGCCCGCGCCAGGAAGGAGCCTCGTGAGCACGACCGTCCACCACCACGGCTACCACGCCGACAAGGACGCGTTGGTCAAGCGCCTGCACCGGATCGAGGGCCAGGTGCGCGGGATCGAGCGGATGCTCGAGGAGGACCGCTACTGCATCGACGTCCTGACGCAGATCGGCGCCGTCTCGACCGCGCTCGAGAGCCTCGCGTTCCGGGTCCTCGACGAGCACGTGCGCCACTGCGTCGCGGGAGCGGTCGCCTCGGGCGACGAGGCCGCCGCGCGCGAGAAGATCGAGGAGCTGCTCGCCGCCGTGCACCGCTTCGCGAAGACCAGCTGAACCGCGCTACGTCAGCGCGAGCAGGGCGACGCCCGCCGCGACCAGCACCGCGCCTCCGAGGCGTGCGGGGCCGACGCGCTCGCGCAGCACGACCGCGGCGAGCAACGCGGCGAACACCACGCCCGTCTCGCGCACCGCGGCGACCGACGCCGCGGGCGCACGCTGGAGCGCGGCGAGCACGAGCGCGTAGGCGACGAACGTCGCAAGCCCGGCCGCGACGGAGGCCGGCCCGACCGCCGCGCGCACCGCCGCCCCACCCCTCGCACGCAGCACCGCGCCCGCGTACAGCACCGTCGGGCCGAGCAGCACCAGCTCCAGGTACGGGATCGGCGCCGCCTGCCGGACGCCGTGCTTGTCGATCAGCGTGTACCCGGCGATGCAGGCCGCGATCGCGACGCCGAACGCGACGGCGCGCCCGCCCGCGCGCCGGACGCCGCCGACCAGGAGCACGCCCGCGAGCACGAGCGCGACCGCCGCGCCCTGGGCAGGCGAGGGCGCGGTCCCGGCAGCCGCCGCGAGCACCAGCACGAGCACCGGCGCCCCGCCGCGCGCGACGGGGTACACGACCGACACCGGCTCGCGGCGGTAGGCGGAGGCGAGCAACCAGAAGTAGGCCGTCTCGAGCGCCGCGCTCGCGACGACGAACGGCCATGCCCGCGCGCCCACGCGCCACGTCGCGACCGCGACCGGCGCGAAGACGACCTGGGCCGTCACGAGCGCGACCGCCGTCGCCGTCTCCGTGACCCGCGCCCGCGCGAGCAGCACGTTCCACGACGCGTGGACGACGGCGGCGGCGAGCGCGAGGGCGAGCGCGACGGCGGGCATGCATGGCGAAAACTACGGAGGATCTGCGGAAAAACCAGGCGTAGGATCGCCTCCATGGGATCGCGCTCCGAGCGGCTGACCCGTCCGCTGGTGCGCGACGGAGGGAAGCTCCGGCCCGCCGGCTGGGACGAGGCGCTCGACCGCGCCGCCGCCGGCCTCCGCCGGGCCGCCGACGGGGGCGCCCTGACGGGCGTCTTCAGCTGCTCGAAGGCGACGAACGAGCTGAACTTCGCCGTGCAGAAGCTGGCCCGGGTCGCGCTGCGCACGAACAACATCGACAGCTGCAACCGAACCTGACACGCGCCCAGCGTCGTCGGTCTGGCGACGGTGTTCGGCGCAGGGGGCGGCACCAGCTCCTACGAGGAGGTGCGCGAGGCCGCGGACCTGATCGTCCTCTGGGGCTCGAACGCCCGCGAGGCGCACCCGATCTTCTTCCACCACGTCCTCAAGGCCGTGCGACGCGGCGCCCGCCTGATCGTCGTCGACCCCCGCCGGACGGCCTCCGCGCAGTGGGCCGATCTCTGGCTCGGGCTCGACGTCGGCACCGACATCGCGCTCGCGAACGCCGTCGGCCGCGAGATCGTCGCGGCGGGCCTCGTGGACGAGGAGTTCGTCGCGCGCGCGACGAGCGGCTTCGACGCCTACCGCGAGTCGGTCGAGCCGTGGACGCTCGAGGCGGCGGAGCGGGTGACGGGCGTGCCCGCCGCGGCGATCCGCGAGCTCGCGCACGCGTACGCGACCGCCGAGCGCGCGCAGCTGTGCTGGACGCTCGGCATCACCGAGCACCGCAGCGGCGTCCAGAACGTCTTCGCGCTCGTGAACCTCGCGCTGCTGACCGGGCAGGTCGGCCGCTACGGCGCCGGGCTCCAGCCGCTGCGCGGCCAGAACAACGTGCAGGGCGGCGGCGACATGGGCGCCCTGCCGAACAAGCTGCCGGGCTTCCAGGACGTCGAGGACGACGCCGCCCGGGCACGCTTCGAGGCCGCCTGGGGCGCCGCGCTGCCGCCGAGGAAGGGGCTGCACCTCTCCGGCATGTTCGAGGCGATGGAGCGCGGCGACCTGCGCGCGCTCTACGTGATCGGCGAGAACCCGGTGCAGTCGGAGGCCGACCAGACCCGCACCGAGCGGCTGCTGCGCGGGCTCGACCACCTCGTCGTCCAGGACATCTTCCTGACGGCGACCGCCGAGCTCGCCGACGTGGTGCTGCCCGCGGCCGCCTCGTGGGCGGAGACCGAGGGCACGGTCACCTCGAGCGAGCGGCGCGTGCAGCGCGTCCGCAAGGCGATCGACCCGCCCGGCGAGGCGCGCGACGACCTCGAGATCGTGGTCGAGCTCGGACGGAGGCTCGGCGTCGACCTCGGCAGCGCGCGCGCCGAGGACGTCTGGGACGAGCTGCGCTCGCTCTCCCCCATCCACGCCGGCATGAGCTACGCGCGCCTCGAGGAGCTCGGCGGGATCCAGTGGCCGTGCCGCGACGAGCAGGACCCCGGCGAGCGGTTCCTGCACGGGCGACTCTGGGACGCGGTCGTCGAGCAGCGCGCGCCGTTCCAGCCGGTCGACCACGAGCCGCCGGTCGACCGGCTCGACGACGACTTCCCGCTGCGCCTGACGACCGGCCGCCGGCTCGAGTCGTTCAACACCGGCGTGCAGACGGGCGGCTACTCGTCGCCGCTCCATGCCGGCGGCGAGGCGATCCTGATCTCGCCCGAAGACGGCGTGCGCTACGGCCTCACTGACGGCGGCCGGGCGCGCGTCGTCTCGCGGCGGGGCGCGGTCGAGGCGCCCGTCGCCTTCGACGGCACGCTGCGGCCCGGGCTCGCCTTCATGAACCTGCACTTCCCCGACGTCGTGCCGACCAACGTCCTGACGATCGACGCGACCGACCCGCTCGCCGGCACGGCCGAGTTCAAGGCGACGGCGATCAGGGTGGAGCCCGTTGCCTGACCTGCGGCTCCTCGACGCCCCGCCGAGCGACGCCGAGCGCGCGGCGATCGACGCGGTGGTCGGCCCCGCGCCCGAGGCGAACGGGACGCGCGTCGCGCGCGACGACCGCTCCCGCCGCCACCTGCTGCTGCCCGCCCTGCGCGCCGCCCAGCGTCGCGTCGGCTGGGTCAGCGAGGGCGCGCTCGGCTACGCGTCGCGGCGGCTCGCCGTGCCTCCGGCGGAGGCGTACGGGGTCGCGAGCTTCTACGCGCTGCTCGCGCTCGAGCCGCGGCCGGCCGACGTCACGCACGTCTGCACCGACCTCGCGTGC
The DNA here is from genome assembly GCA_964496175.1 of uncultured Gaiellales bacterium. Lineage (GTDB taxonomy): Bacteria > Actinomycetota > Thermoleophilia > Gaiellales > Gaiellaceae > PALSA-600. Next base: position 18,015 of record CAZBYA010000034.1, read on the forward strand.
CGGCTCGCGGGCGCGACCGTCCCGGACGGCGCCCTGCCGAGCCCGTGCCTCGGCCTCTGCGAGCGCGCGCCCGCCTCCTACCGCACCGTCGCGGGCCCGGAGCCGTTCGAGGAGCAGCTGCCCGCGCCGGTCGCGCTGCCCCCGCAGCCGCACCCCCGGCTGCTGCGGCGGATCGAGGACGGCGTCGACCCGGGGTCGCTCGACGCGTACGTCGCGGCGGGCGGCTTCGCCGCGCTGCGGCAGGCGCGCCTCATCGGCGCCGAGGCGGTCGTCGCCGAGGTGACGGAGTCGCGCCTCGTCGGCCGCGGCGGCGCCGCCTTCCCGACGGGCGCGAAGTGGGACGCCGTGCGGCGGCAGGAGGCGCAGCCGCACTACGTCGTCTGCAACGCCGACGAGTCCGAGCCCGGCACGTTCAAGGACCGGACGCTGATCGAGGGCGATCCGTTCGCGCTCGTCGAGGCGATCGCGATCGCCGCGCTCGCCACCGGCAGCGACCGCGCCTTCGTCTACCTGCGCGCGGAGTACCCGCTCGCGCACGCGCGGCTCGAGCACGCCATCCGGGAGAGCGCCCCCTACCTCGGCGGCCTCGAGCTCGAGATCCGCATCGGCGCGGGAGCCTACGTCTGCGGCGAGGAGACGGCGCTGTTCCGGTCGATCGAGGGCCACCGCGGCGAGCCGCGCTCGAAGCCGCCGTTCCCCGTCGAGGCCGGCCTGTTCGGGAAGCCCACCGCGGTCAACAACGTCGAGACGCTCGTCAACGTGCTCGAGGTGCTGCGGCTCGGCGGCGCGGCGTACGCACGCACGGGCACCGAGGGCTCGACCGGCACGCGCCTCTTCTGCGTCTCGGGCTGCGTCGGCCGCGCCGGCCTCTACGAGCTGCCGTTCGGGACGACATTGCGCGACCTGCTCGAGCTGGCCGAGGCGCGGCCGCCGAAGGCGGTGCTGCTCGGCGGCGCGGCGGGCGCGTTCGTCGGCCCCGAGAGGCTCGACGTCCGCCTGAGCCACGAGGACACCCGCGCGGCGGGCCTGACGCTCGGCTCCGGCGTCGTGATCGTCTACGACGAGCAGGCCGACCTCATCGACGCGCTGCTCCGGATTGCCGAGTTCTTCCGCGAGGAGTCGTGCGGCCAGTGCGTGCCCTGCCGCGTCGGCACCGTCCGCCAGCTCGAGTCGCTGCGGCGGCTCGCCGCCGTCCGCCCGCGCGCCGACGAGCTGCGCACCCTCGCCGACCTGGCTCAGGTCATGCGCGACTCGTCGATCTGCGGCCTCGGGCAGACCGCCGCGAGCGCGGTCGAGTCCGCGATCGCCGGCCTGGGGGTGTTCGCGTCGTGACGACGACGCAGCTCGCGGCGCCGAGGACGATGGTCGAGCTGACCGTCGACGGCCGGACGGTGCGCGTCCTGGACGGCTCGACGATCCTCGACGCCTGTCGGCAGCTCGGGATCGACACGCCGACCCTCTGCTACGGCGACACGCTCACCCCGGTCAACGCCTGCCGCGTCTGCGTCGTCGAGCTGGAGGGCTCGCGGACGCTCGTCGCGTCGTGCTCGCGGCGCGCCGAGCCGGGAATGGTCGTCCGCACCGACACCGAGCGCGTGCGCACGAGCCGCCGCCTCGTCCTGGAGCTGCTCGCGTCCTCGGTCGACCTCTCGTGCGCCACGGACGCGCTCGCGTACCTGGAGCGCTACGACGCCGACCCCGAGCGGTTCGGGCCCGACGCCGCCCGCGTCGAGGCCGAGCCGAAGGTCGACAACGAGCTCTTCGTCCGGGACTACTCGAAGTGCATCCTCTGCTACCGCTGCGTCGAGGCCTGCGGCGTCGACCACCAGAACACGTTCGCGATCGCCGTCGCCGGCCGCGGCTTCGACGCGCGCATCTCGACCGAGCTCGACGTGCCGCTGCCGGACTCGGCCTGCGTCTACTGCGGCAACTGCATCGTCGTCTGCCCGACCGGGGCGCTCCAGTCGACGTCGGAGTACGAGCTGCGCGCCGCCGGGATGTGGGACGAGTCGCAGCAGCAGGTCGTGCGGACGGTCTGCCCCTATTGCGGCGTCGGCTGCAACCTGGAGCTGCACGTGCAGGACGGCGAGATCGTGAACGTGACGTCGCCTGACGACCACGACGTCACGCGCGGCAACCTCTGCGTGAAGGGCCGCTTCGGCTACCGCTTCGTGCGGAGCCGCCGAGCGACTCCGTAGAAGGTCCGACGCGGGCGCGCGGCGGCTGTTCCTACACTGCGGGAAGTGCGCATAGGCGTCCTCACCGGTGGCGGCGACTGTCCCGGCCTGAACGCGGTCATCCGCGCGGTCGCGCGGCGCTCGTGGGCGAACGGCCACGAGGTGATCGGCGTGCGCGAGGGCTGGCGCGGGATGCTCGAGCAGCTCTTCCTGCCGCTCGGCCCGCGCGAGACGTCCGGCATCCTCCCCCGCGGCGGCACGATCATCGGCACCTCGCGCACGAACCCGTACAAGATCGACGGCGGCCTCGAGCGCGTGCAGGCGGCGTTCGAGCACATCGACGCGCTCGTCGCGATCGGCGGCGAGGACACGCTCGGCGTCGCCGCGCGCCTCCACGACGACTTCGGGGCGCGCGTCGTCGGCGTCCCCAAGACGATCGACAACGACCTCTCGGGCACCGACTACACGTTCGGCTTCGACACCGCCGTCTCGATCGCGACCGAGGCGATCGACCGGCTGCACACGACGGCCGAGTCGCACAACCGCGTGATGGTGGTCGAGGTGATGGGGCGTCACGCGGGCTGGATCGCCGTGATGAGCGGCATCGCCGGCGGCGCGGACGTGATCCTGATCCCCGAGAAGCCGGTCGACATCGAGAGCGTCTGCGGCGAGATCCAGCGCCGGCACCAGCGCGGCAAGAACTTCTCGATCGTCGTGATCAGCGAGGGCTGCGAGCTGCCGGGCGTCGAGGACACCGGCGAGGTCGACCAGTTCGGGCACAAGCTCCTGGCCAAGCGGGGCGTCGGCGAGCGGCTCGGCGAGGAGATCGAGGCGCACACCGGCTTCGAGACGCGGGTCACCGTGCTCGGGCACATCCAGCGCGGCGGCACCCCCACCGCGCGCGACCGCGTGCTCGCGACGCGCTACGGGCTGAAGGCCGCCGACCTCGTCCAGGAGGGCTCCTTCGGGATGATGGCCGCGCTGCGCGGCGACGACATCGTCGCCGTCTCGCTGAAGGAGGCGACGGCCGAGCTGAAGACGGTGCCCGACGACTGGTACGAGGTCGCCCGCACCTTCTTCGGGTAGGCCGGCTGGAGCTCGGGAACCGCGAACGGCGCTTCCGTCCCCGCTACGTCCCCGCGTCGGGCGTAGCTCTCCCGACCGCATACACTGCGGCCGTGAATGATCGCGCGACACTCAAGAAGGCGCGCAGCCTGTTGCTCCTGCTCCTTGCCACGTGCAAGCAGACGCAGCTTGCTCTGGAAGCGGCGGCAAACGCGCTCGATACCGATCTGACGAATGACCTCGGCGCGATGATCGAGCGCACGGAGGCCGAAGTCGTCGCGCTGACCGAGAAGATCGAGGCGTTGTCCGACTGAGAGCTGCGGCGGTAGGTTGGCAGCGTGGACACCGAACCGACCGACGAGGAGCTGCGGGCGTTCGTCGGGTCGATGTTGTCGAACCTCGACAGGCTTCTCCGCGAACCCGATGTGATCGACGAGACGATCCGCGAACACCGGGAGCTGTGGGCGCAGCTCTACCGCGCGAGCTTGGGCTTCGACGTCCTCGACACGTAGGTCCGCTAGAGCTCCGCGAGCGGGAAGCTCCGGTGCGCGCGCGGCGGCACCAGGAAGTTCTGGCGGTGCGTGGTCGAGAGGACCGAGTTGAAGCCCTGCTCGCGCGCCCGCGGCACGAACCGGATCGTCCCGTCGGGCAGCACGCCGTCCATCGCGAGCCGGTTGCGGCGGAAGTCGTCGCCGGTCGGGTTGAAGACGACGAAATGCACGCCGGCCTGCGGCGACGGGTTGACGACGCTCGGGTCCGACGACCACGCGAACGGGTTGTCGAGCGTGTTGAAGTCCGCCCGCACCGGCACCGCCGTCCCCTTCGGGTAGACGGTGCCGTCGGCGCCGACCGTGTCGCGCTCGAGCCGCGACGTCGTCTGGATCGCAGCGCTGTGGCCGATCCGGCCCGACCTGCGGTAGTCGCGGCGCACGTCCGCGACGCTCTGCGCCTGGGCCGGCCCCTGCGGCACCGTCTGCGTCCCGTCGGGCACGCGCAGGCTCGGCCGGAACGCCGTCACGACCCGCTCGTCGAACGCGAAGTTCAGGTACCAGGTCTCGAGGTCCTCCGCGATGTGGGAGACGTGCACGTGCGTGCCGTGGCGGAAGTAGTCGTGGCCGCGGAAGTCGACGTAGCCGAGCGTCTCGAAGTTGGCGATCGCGCCCGGCCCGAGCCCCGCCTTCTGCGTCGACGTGAAGCCGAGGAACAGCTCCGACGTGTCGGGGATCAGGTCGGCCCCGGGGACGCCGGCGGCCGTCGCCATCCGCTTCGGCAGCGACTGGCCGCCCTCGAAGCCGCCGCCTGCGAAGCCGCGCCGAACCGACGTCGGGTGCAGGAGCTTCGAATGCAGCAGGCGCTTCTCCGCGTCCTCGAGGTGCGCTCGCACGTCGGACGCCATCAGGATCGCCACGTCGTTCGACTCGAGCACGAGCTGCGGCGGGTCGCTCGGGAAGGCCTGCGCGTCGAAGACGACGGGCTTCCCCGCCCGGCGGTCGTGCGGCAGGTAGCGGCGGAAGGCGTCCGGGACGAGCCGCCGGAAGTACGGGAGCCCCCACGCGACGGTGACGCCGAGCCCGGCGGGCGAGGCCGGGTAGTCGGCGTTCAGGCCGGCGAGCAGATGCTCGAGCTCAGCCTGCGCGTCGCGCAGGTCGCCCCGGTCGGCTGCAACGGTCCCCGTCAGGATCTCGTGGTGGAGCGGCGGCACGAGCACCGGCACGCCGTTCGAGTCGACGACGCGGACGCCGTCGAGGAGGTGCTGCTCGGGGAAGACCCGGCCGGAGGCGACGGGGCGCTTCGGCGTGCCGCCCGCGAGCCGGTCGACGAGCTCGTAGACGCCGGCCGCGCCCGCGGCACCGGCCGCGGCGCCGACGAGCACGTCCTTCCGCGTCAGCTTCCTCACGCGGACGGCTTGATCAGGACGAGCGCCGCGAGCTCCTGCTTCAGGTACTGGAGGACGTGCTGGTACGTGAGCGGCGGCGCGCGGTGCTCCGAGAGCGTGTACAGGTTGCCGAAGCGCCGCCAGAGCAGCAGCAGGTGCCACTCGTCCGCGTCCTGGTTGACCGTGTAGAGGCGCGCGCGGATGCCGTTCGCGGTCACCCAGCCCTCGGGCTGCGCGAAGCACGGCACGTTCTGGCTGTCGACGCCGCCGGTGCGGCAGGTCGGGATCCTCGTCACGCCCGGGTACGCGCGGAGGTTGACGTGCAGCTCGCCGCCGCCCGCCCCCATGCCCGTCTCCTGCCAGACGAAGCTCTCGAGGTAGCTGCGGTCGGGCGAGACGGAGTCGATGTTGTTCCACTGGCCGCCGATCTGGTCCGTGAGCGGGTCCGGCAGCCAGCCGGGGCAGTAGACGGGCGCGTGGATCCGGTTCGCGAGCCGCTGCCAGCCGCCCGGGTGCGCGCACGCCGGCTTCGGCGGCGCCGAGGCGGCCTTCGCCGCCGCGGGCTGCGAGGTGCCGCCGCAGCCGCTCGCGAGCACGGCGACGAGCCCCAGGAGCAGGGAGAACGCGAGCAGCCCTCTCACGGCCGCATGGTAGCCCCGGCTAGACGCCGATCGGGTGCCAGACGGTCTTCAGCTCGAGGAACGCCGAGATCTCGTAGAGCGACTGCCCGTCGGGCGCGCCGGAGACGACGCGCTTCACGTTCTCCGCCGCGGCGCGCTCGAGCTCGGCGCGCAGGCCGTCGGCGCCCGTGACGTCGATCGCGTTCACGTCCATGTGCGAGGCGAGCCACGGCGCCAGCTCGGCGCGGCGGCCGGTGAGCAGGTTGACGACGCCGCCGGGCACGTCGCTCGTCGCGATCGCCTCCGCCAGCTCGACCGCCGCGAGCGGCTGCGTCTCCGACGCGAGCGCGACCACGGCGTTGCCGCCGGTGAGCGCCGGCGCGATCCGCGACACGAGCCCCTCGAGCGGCGGCTCGTCCGGCGCGACGACCGCGACGACGCCGGTCGGCTCCGGGATCGTGAAGTTGAAGTACGGCCCGGCGACGGGGTTGGACGAGCCGAGCGCCTGCGCGAGCTTGTCGGCGAAGCCCGCGTACCAGACCCAGCGGTCGATCGCGCGGTGCACCTCCGCCTCGCCGCTGCACAGCTGCGCGAACTCGGCGACGCGCGCCTCCATCATCTCGGCGACGCGGTACAGCACCTGGCCGCGGTTGTACGCGGTCGCCCCGGCCCAGGTCGGCTGCGCCGCGCGCGCGGCGACCACCGCGTCGCGCACGTCCTTGCGCGAGGCGCGCGCGACGTTCTGGCCCTGCGCCTCGTACGTGCGGCCCGACTCGCTGCGCGGGAAGGCGCCGCCGATGTACAGCTTGTACGTCTTCTTGACAGGGAGCCGGCTCATTCGAAGCTCAGGTAGGGCTCGAGGCCGTGCAGGCCGCCCTCGCGGCCGAAGCCCGACTCCTTGTAGCCGCCGAAGGGGCTCGCCGGGTCGAAGCGGTTGAAGGTGTTCGCCCAGACGACGCCGGCGCGCAGGCGCTGCGCCATCCAGAGGATTCGCGAGCCCTTTTCCGTCCACACGCCGGCGGAAAGGCCGTACGGCGTGTTGTTCGCCTTCTCGACCGCCTCCTCCGGCGTGCGGAACGTCAGCACCGAGAGCACCGGGCCGAAGATCTCCTCCTGCGCGATCCGGTAGCTCTGCGCGACGTTCGTGAAGACGGTCGGCGCGAACCAGTAGCCCTTCTCCGGCAGGCGGCACGGCGGCTGGTAGATCTCGGCGCCCTCCTCGCGGCCGGAGGCGACGAGCTCCTCGATCCGTTCCAGCTGCATGCGCGAGTTGATCGCGCCGACGTCCGTGTTCTTGTCGAGCGGGTCGCCGACGCGCAGGGTCGCCATGCGCCTCTTCAGCTTCTCGACCACGGGCTCGTAGATCGACTCCTGGACGAAGAGGCGCGAGCCGGCGCAGCAGACGTGGCCCTGGTTGAAGTAGATGCCGTTGACGATCCCCTCGACCGCCTGGTCGAGCGCGCAGTCGTCGAAGACGATGTTGGCGGCCTTCCCGCCCAGCTCCAGCGTCAGCTTCTTGCCGGTGCCGGCGAGCCGGCGCTGGATCGCCTTGCCGACCTCCGTCGAGCCGGTGAACGCGATCTTGTCGACATCGGCGTCGACGAGCGCGGCGCCGGTCGAGCCGTCGCCGGTGACGACGTTGACGACGCCGGGCGGCAGCTCCGCCTGGCGGACGACGTCGCAGAAGAGGAGCGCCGTGAGCGGCGTCGTCTCGGCCGGCTTCAGCACGACCGTGTTGCCGCCGGCGAGCGCCGGCGCGATCTTCCAGGCGAGCATCAGCAGCGGGAAGTTCCACGGGATGATCTGGCCGGCGACGCCGAGCGGCCGCGCGCGCCGGTTCGGGAACGCGTACTCGAGCTTGTCCGCCCAGCCCGCGTAGTAGAAGAAGTGCGCCGCGGCGAGCGGCAGGTCGACGTCGCGCGACTCCTTGATCGGCTTGCCGCCGTTCAGGCTCTCGAGCACGGCGAACTCGCGGCTCCGCTCGGCCAGGATGCGCGCGATCCGGAACAGGTACTTCGCGCGCTCGCTCGGCGGCAGCGCCGACCACGCGGGGAAGGCCTCGCGCGCGGCGGCGACGGCGGTGTGCACGTCCGCCTCGCCCGCCTGTCCCACCTCGGCGAGCGGCGCCTCGTCGCGCGGCGCGATCGTCGTGAAGTGCGAGGCAGCCTCGAGCCACTCGCCGCCGACGTAGAGCCCGTAGCGCTCGCGGAGGCTGACCACGTCCGTCGACTCGGGCGCTGGCGCGTACGTCCAGTCCGACGGGACCGGGCTGCGGTCACCGCGCTTCGCGAGGTCAGTCATTCGTGAAGTAGTCCTTCGACTGGTAGGCGCCGGTCTTCTCCTTGCGGAGCTGCATCAGGATGTCGTTGAGCAGGCTGGACGCGCCGATCCGGTACAGGTCCGGCGTCAGCCAGTCCGGCCCCAGCGTCTCGTGCACCTGCACCAGGTACTGGATCGCGTTCTTCGCGGTGCGGATGCCGCCGGCGGGCTTCATCCCGACCCTGCGCCCGGTCTCCTCGTAGACGTCGCGGATCGCCTCGAGCATCACGAGCTGCACCGGCAGCGTCGCGGCGCCCGGCAGCTTGCCGGTCGACGTCTTGATGAAGTCTGCGCCGGCCGCCATCGCGAGCAGCGACGCGCGGCGCACGTTGTCGTACGTGCCGAGCTCGGCGACCTCGAGGATCACCTTCAGATGCGCTTCGCCGCCCGCCTCCTTCACGCGCACGATCTCGTCGTAGACCTTCGCGTAGCGGCCGGAGAGGAATGCGCCCCGGTCGATCACCATGTCGATCTCGTCAGCGCCCAGGGCCACCGCGTCCTCGACGTCCCGCAGCTTCACGTCGATCGGGCTCTGCCCCGAGGGGAACGACGTCGCGACGCTAGCCACCTTGACGCCGCTGCCGGCGAGCCGCTCCTTCGCGGCCGCGACCAGGTTCGGGTAGACGCAGACGGCCGCGACCGAGGGAACGCCTGGGTCGCCGGGGTCGGGGCGGATCGCCTTCGAGCAGAGGGCGGCGACCTTGCCGGGGGTGTCCTGACCCTCGAGCGTCGTCAGGTCGATGCACCGCACCGCGAGCTCGAGCGCCCAGACCTTCGCCTCGCGCTTGATCGAGCGCTTCGCGAGCTCGCCCGAGCGCGCCTCGACCGCGACCTGGTCGATCGAGCCGATGCGTGGCAGGCGCTGCTTCAGCGGCAGCTCGAAGCCGCGGGGAAGCGCGGGGGCCTGGGCCATGGTGTCGCAGTGTAGACCCGCGGGAAATCCCGGCCGATGGACGAGATCCGCGCCGAGTCCTGGTCGCACCTGCACGAGCTGCTGTTCGCCGACTCGTGGCACGAGCCGCTCCACCGCCACCGCTCGGACTTCGTCTTCCGCGGCGAGGCCCGCCGCGACGCGAGCCTGTCGACGAGCCTGCAGCGGCTCGGCGGCGACCACGCCGAGGTCGAGCCGCACCTCCTCCGCAGCTTCCGCAAGTACGCGCGGCGGCGAGACGTGCCCGAGGACACCCTCTGGCACTGGCTCGCGCTCGCCAAGCACCACGGGCTGGCCACGCGGCTCCTCGACTGGACGTACTCGCCCTACGTGGCGCTGCACTTCGCCACCGTCGACCCCGCACGCTTCGAGGAGGACGGAGCGATCTGGCTCGTCGACTTCGTGCGGACGAACCGGCTGCTGCCGCCGGCCCTGCGCGAGGCGCTCGAGACAGAGGGGATGAACGCCATCTCGGCGGAGGTGCTCGCGCACGAGGCACGCACGCTGGCGGACTTCGACCGGCTCGGCGACGACTTCGTCGTCTTCTTCGAGCCGCCGGCGCTCGACGAGCGGATCGTCAACCAGTACGCGCTCTTCTCGCTGATGCCGTCGCCGCACGCGCGCCTCGACGAGTGGCTCGAGCGGCACCCGGACCTCAGCCGCCGGATCGTGCTGCCCGCGGAGCTGAAGTGGGAGGTGCGCGACAAGCTCGACCAGGCGAACATCACCGAGCGCGTCCTCTTCCCGGGCCTCGACGGCCTCGCGACGTGGCTCAAGCGGTACTTCTCCCCGCGGGCGTGACCGGCGGTTCGGGACGTGTCCTGGCTCAGAGCGCGGACACGTCCCGAGCGGCGGACCCGGGGTCAGACCCCGGCCATGCCCGGAACTGACGCGACCAGAAGCCGCGAGGGCGCACCGCTCCGTCCCCGGCCCGTCGCCTGGGGCCTGTCCGGGGTCAGACCCGGGACACGGCGCGAACTCCCTAGTACCCCATGCCTGGACCGGGCAGGTCCTGGCTCAGAGCGCGGACACGTCCCGAAGCGCCTAGAGCCCCAGGCGCTCGAGCATCGTGCGGTTGCGGCGCCACTTCGGCGCCGCCTTCACCTGGAGCTGCAGGTAGACCGGGTGGCCGAGCAGCTGCTCGACGAACGGCCGCGCGCTACGGCCGATCTCGCGCACCATCGACCCGCCCTTCCCGATCAGGATCTGCTTCTGGCTCTCCGTCTCCGTGTACAGCCGGACGTGGACCCGCTTCTCGTCGATCTCGACCAGCTCGGCGGTCAGCGCGTGCGGCACCTCCTCGCGCGTCAGGCGCAGCGCCTGCTCGCGCACCGCCTCCGCGATCCGCGCCTCGAGCGCCAGGTCGGTGTCCGTCTCCGGCGGGTAGTACAGCGGCCCCTCCGGCAGCAGCGAGATCAGGTCGCCGCGCAGCTCGCCGATCCCATCGCCGGTCTTCGCGCTCACCGGATGCAGCGCGTGGAAGTCTCCGAGCGTCGCCGCCTGCTTCATCTGCGACGCGATGTGACCCGCCTTCAGACGGTCGACCTTGTTGACTGCGATGACGACCGGCACGCCGAGCGAGAAGACCCGGCGCGCGACGTAGCGGTCGCCCGCGCCGATCCGCTCGCGCGCGCTCACCACGAGGAGCACGGCGTCGAGGTCGTCGGCGATCGTCTCCTCCACGCGCTCCTGCATCCGCTCGGTCAGCATGTCGATCGGCTTCTGCCACCCGGGCAGGTCGACGAGCACGAGCTGCGCATCGTCGGTCGTGTGCACGCCGCGGATGCGGTGCCTCGTCGTGTGCGGCACGTCAGAGACGATCGCGACCTTCGCTCCGGTGAGCGCGTTCACGAGCGTCGACTTGCCGACATTCGGCCGCCCGGCGACGGCGACGAACCCCGACCTCATTCGGGGAAGTCCCAGCCGTCCGGCAGCAGCTCGGCGGGCGTCGTGCTGGCGACCGTGCCGTCGGCGCGCCGGTACCAGACCTCCGGCACCCGCCACTCCTGGAGCCACTGGCGGCAGCCGCCGCACGGCGACGCGCTGATCCCGATCGCGGCGATGTCGCCGGGCTTGCACCCAGCGGCCGCCGCCGCGCCGAGCGCCGTCTTCTCGGCGCACTGCGTCAGCGGGTAGGCGGCGTTCTCGACGTTGACGCCCGCGAACTCTCGCCCGTCGGCGGTCACCGCGACCGCCCCGACGGCGTAGCGGGAGTACGGCGAGTACGAGTTGCGGGCGGCCTCCTCCGCCTTGCGGACCAGCTCCTCGCTCACGAGAACACCTGGAAGACGACGAGCGTCGCGAGCGCACCCACGAGCGCACCGTACGTCACCTCCAGCGCCGAGTGCACGCCCGACTCGACCCGCGTCTGCGCGACCAGCACCGCCATGATCAGCGCGATCGACGAGATCAGGAACCGGTGCGACGTGCCGGCCGCGTACGTCGCCGCCACCCAGCCGGCGAACGCGAGCGCCGCGTGGCCGGACGGCAGCCCGCCGCGCAACGGCGTGCCGCGGCCCGTGTAGGCCTTCGTGGCGAGCACCGCGATCACCGTCAGGACCAGCGCCACCAGCGTCAGCTCGGCCGGCGCCTGGCGCAGCCGGTCGAGCACCTCCGACGAGCGGTCGGCGACCTTGCCGGAGAAGACGAGGTAGCCGACCGCGACCGCGTTCACGGCCGCGATCAGGACGGCGCCCGCGGCGATGTCCTTCGCCAGCTTCGCCATCGGGTCGAACGACGTCGTCGCGATGTCGATCGCCCCCTCGACCGCCGTGTTGATCATCTCCGCGATCAGCACGAACGCGATCGAGATCAGCAGCGCGATCAGCTCGAGCTTCGTCA
>CAZBYA010000035.1:0-26470 GCA_964496175.1 uncultured Gaiellales bacterium
GCTCCGGCTCGGGCTCCGGCTCCGGTTCGGGCGGCGGCTCGGGCTCCGGCTCCGGATCGGGCGGCGGCTCGGGCTCCGGCTCCGGCAGCGGCTCGGGGGGCTCGAGCTCCGGCGGCTCGGGTAGCTCGAGCGGCTCGACGGGCTCTACCGGCTCGAGCGGCTCGACGGGCTCCTCCGGCTCGAGCGGCTCCGGCAGCACCGGCGCCGCGACCGGCTCGTCGGGATCGACGTCCGGCGTCGCCGGCGGGAAGGCGACGATCCAGCACTCCGCCTCGGGGTACGGCCGCGTCGCCGGCGCGACCTTCCGCCTCGACGTGGCGGCGAAGCAGCTCGTGTACGTCGACGTCCGGCACCACCTGCGGTTCCGGGCGCTCGCCTTCCGGGTCCGCTACGCGGCGGGCGCGGCGACGCTGACCGGCAGCGGCCTGCTGAACGGCCGCCGGGTCACGTTCGTCGCTCACGTCTACGGCGGGCCGGCCGGTCAGCGGTTCCTGATCGCGTGGAACGGTGGGAAGGCGCACGGCGGCCCGGTCACCGGAGGCCGGATCGTCGTTCGCTGAGCGGGAGAGGAACCCGGGCGCGCGCCGCGCGGCGGCGCGCGCCCGACGGTTCCGAGGTTTTCTCGCTGCGCAACGCGGCACACCACACGTTCAATGGCTGCGACGGACCGAATCGCCAGGCGTCCTTCGGTTCCCGTCGTCGCCGGCCGGCGCGAGGGCCTGCTGCTCCGGCTCGCCGTTCTCAACAGCCTGTTCGGGCTCGCGCTGGTGGCGGGCCGTCTCGCCTACCGCGGCCACGTCAACCCGATCGCGTACGTCGCCGTCGCCGTCGTCCTGTCGGTCTACGCCGCGGGCGCGGTGCAGGTTGTGCGCATGGCGTTGTTGCGCACCGACGAGCTGGGGCAGGCGTGGCAGCAGGGGCTTCGTCGCGTCGACAGGCTCGCGGCGCGCTGCCCGAAGGTGGCGATGGTCGGCACGGTCGCGGGGTTCCTGATCGCGTTCAGCGGCTCGACGGCGGACGTGGCGCAGCGCGTTCGCGGCGCGTCCACGGGGCTCGCGGCGACGCTCATCGGCATCGTCGCGATGCTGCTGCTCGAGCTCCAGCAGGACTGGCTGGCCGCGCGTGAGACGCACTGATGCGTCGATCGCGTGGGCGGCGCTCGACCTCGTCTCCTGCCTGCTGCTCGTCGTCTACACGCTGATCGCGCCGCCGCGGGCGCACAGCGCGAACGTCGTCACGCCCGGCGCGTACGCGGTCGTGCTGCAGTGGCCGCGAAGCTCGCCGAACGACCTCGACCTCTACGTCCGCGATCCCGCGGGCGACGTCGTGTGGTTCGCACGGCCCGCCGTCGGACCGCTCCAGCTCGAGCACGACGACCTCGGCGCCGGCACGCGAACGAACTACGCCGTCGGGCCGAACTACGAGCGCACCGTGCTGCGCACGGCCGTCCCGGGGACGTACACCGCGGTCGTGCACGTCTACTGCCAGCGCCAGGCGGGGACGACGCCGGCGACGGTCGAGCTCTGGAAGCTCGGCACGGATCTGCGGCCGGTGAGCGTCCGGCGCCTGGCGATGATCGGCGCGGGGGACGAGCAGACGGCGTTCCGCTGGACGCTCGACCAGGCCGGCAACGTCGTCTCGACCGACCGGCTGCCGGTGACGCTGCCCGAGGCGTCCGGCATCGGCTGTGTGGCATGACGCCGCTCGTCCTCTACGCGCTCGCCTTCGCGGGCCTGGCCGCGCTCGCGGGAGCGCTGCTCGCCGCGGGCCGGGCGCCGTTCGCGCTGCGGCTCGCGCTGGCTGCGGCGACGCCGTGGCTCGCGTTCGCGGTGTGGCAGGCGGCGCGGCCGCCTGCCGGCTGGCCGGCGTCGGCGCAGCCGCCGCAGGACGCCGCGTTCGTCAGCGGCGTCGCGCGCGTGCCGTCCGCGGGCGACCCCGGCGAGATCGACCTGTGGGTCGAGCCGGCGGGGGCGACCCGCCCGCGCGCGTACCGGCTGCCGTACTCGCCAGCGCTGCACCAGCAGCTGCTCGCGGCGCTGGCGGCGCAGCGCCGGACGCGCGGCAACGTCCGGCTCCTCGTGCGTCAACCGGCGCGCAGCGGCGGCGGCCGCGGCAGGCTGCGGTCGGGGATGCGCGGGACGCTCACGTTCGTCTCCGCCCGCCTCCCCGCCAAGAAGGGCTGACGCGTCTCCCCGTCGGGCGTAGGATCGCCCGATGTCGCGTTCCGGCCGTCGACTCGCACCTGTCGTCCTGCTCGCGGCGCTCGTGGGAGCAGGCTGCGGCGTAGCCGCGGCCTCGGTCGCCGACAACCCGAAAGAGCCGCGCGCGGCAGGCGCCAAGGCCGCCGAGACGACGTTCGTCGTCCACGACATCCTCGTGCGGCCCTTCGTGCTGCTCAGCAGGGGCGACCAGTCGCAGTTCGAGAAGCTGTACGGCAGCGGCGCCAAGGACGTCCTCCCGTCCGGGCGCGTCTTCCTCGTCAGCACCGTGCGCGCCCTGTACGAGCCGTGGCAGGTCGTCGTGCTCGGGCCCGAGCGCTTCTCGCAGGACCGCCAGACCGAGCGGTTCACGATCGAGCAGGGGGTGTACCACAACGCCGACTGCACCCCGTACGACCCGGTGATCGTGCAGCTGGAGGCGTACCTCGTCCCCGACGACGTCACGCTGCCGTCGGCCGTCGACGCGACGCTTCAGCGGGGCGGCGTGGTCGCCGACGGCACGGAGCGGCAGACGCGACCCGTCCGGCAGCAGCTTGCGAGCCTCGACACGCTGCCCGGCGTCATCCACCTGGGCCACTTCGGCGACACCCTGGTTGCGAACCCGGAGACGGTTCGAGACCAGAAGGACCAGCTCTACACCGGCATCGGCAACGGCTTGAGGGGAAGCATCCGGTGGGAGTGGTCGAACGAGTACCGCGTCAACGGTCCCTGCGGCGCAGCCGGCGGAGGGACGACGGCGACGACGCCCACGACCACGACCACCCCGACCGAGCTCCCGGGTACGTACGCGTGCACCGGGTCGATCGTCAAGCTCTTCGACGACACGAACGGCGCCGCCGTCAAGAACGGGGCGACGCAGCCGACATTCAGCACCGGCGGGAAGGCCTACTGCCTCACGTCGATCACGACGTACCACTGGAACGACGGGAAGGGGGCGACACCCGGATCGCTCTCGCTGGGCGGAAGCACCGTGCTGCCGTGGTCGCACGCGACCGGCGAGCCGGGGCAGAACGGCGTCCCGGACGCGAACTGGACGGTGACGTACGGGACGCACGTGAATCCCGTCGTGATCGACGGGACGTACGCGTGCCGCGACTCCGACCCCGTCACGTGGTCGGCGAACCGGGAGAGTGGCGGCAAGGGGTTCTGCGTCGTCTACGGGATCCCGGCGACCCGCACCGGCTAGCTCCGTGCCGTGAGCTCACGTAGGGGATCGCGGTCGTCGCGGACCGCGCTGGCGGGCGGCGCGGCCACGCGGTGAGCTGGAACCAGACGGGGCCGCAGCGACCATCGCCAGGTTCTCCTTGTGCCGCGGAGTTGGGCCCTCCGGGTTCTCCCCGATGGCTACCCCGGGCGACGGCAGGACAGTGCAGTTGGGTCGAAGAGCATGCTCCGTCACCAGTCAGCGTTGTCCGCGCTCGCGTTGGGCGTCGCGGCCGCGCTCATCGCGGCTGCGCCTACTGCATCCGGTGCGCGCCAACCGCGGTACGCGGGGACGATCACGGTCGGCGCCCGCGAGTCCGCACCGGGCGCCGGCATCTACAGCGCCTACGAGTACACGGGGACCGCAAGGCTCCCGTTCTCCTTCAGCGGGTCCGGTCACCTGCGCTCCACATCACGCCGGAGGGCTCGCATCAGCGGCACGTACACGACGATGCACGGGACGTCCGACTACCGCATCTGCAAGGGGCCAGACGAATCGGGTGCGCTGCGCGGGACGATCGTCTACTCCGTCTCTCCGGTCGTGCTCGCGAAGTCGGTCACGCTCTCGTTCACGGACCTCGGCGAGACGATGACGCCGAACTATCGGACGGTATGCGGCCTGCCGCAGGCTCAGGCCGGCGGCGCCCACACGCTCGGCCTCCTGGGCTACTCGATCGAGGCCGCCGAGGGAAAGGCGCTGCAGTTTGCGTTCCCGGTTCGCGGCGGCACGCGGACGTGGAGCGGGCGCCTCCGCAACACCATCCCGAGCGACCGGACGGTCCGGACGTACACCGTCACCGTGAAGCTCGTGAAGGTCGGCTAGCGAGAGAAGAGAGTGGGCGCACCTGGGATCGAACCAGGGACCTCTCGCGTGTGAAGCGAGCGCTCTCCCGCTGAGCTATGCGCCCGGGAAAGTCCGCGGCACCGGTGAGGGATCCTTAGGGCTGCTTCCTCCCGGATCTGACCCGGTTCGGAATCTCACCGCGCCGCGGGCGCGCCCAGTGTATCGTTGCCCGCGTCCCTACGACGACGAGGAGGTGCGCGACATGACGACTGTGCCCGACGCGATGTCCGCATCCCGTCGTCGCGGCTCCTGACGCGTTCGCGACGACGGGCGTCCGCCCGTACCCACAGCGCACGCAAAGGAGCTTTGGTTGACACTTCCGTCCACGGAACCGTTGCTTCACCGGCTCGGCTGGGACGACGCCCTCGAGGCGGCGTTCGCCGAGCACCGCGCGGCCGGACTCACGCCGGCGCGCGTCGCCGTCCAGCATCGCGGCGCCTACGACCTGCTCGCCGACGCGGGCGAGCTGCGCGCGAGCGCGGCGAACCGGCTCGTCCGCGAGGACGGCCTGCCCGCCGTCGGCGACTGGGTCGGAGTCGACCCCGACACGGCCCTGATCGAGGCGCTGCTGCCGCGCCGCACCGCCATCTCCCGCAAGGAGGCGTGGCACGCCGCGCGCGAGCAGGTGCTCGCCGCGAACATCGACATCGCGTTCCTCGTCCAGGCGCTGCCGCTCGACTTCAACCCGCGCCGCCTCGAGCGGTACCTGGCGATGGCCTGGGAGAGCGGCGCCCAGCCCGTCGTCCTGCTGACCAAGTGCGACCTCGTCGACGACGCGACGCCGTACCTGGACGAGGTCGAGACGGTGACGCTCGGCGCCTGCCCGGCGCTCGCGGTCTCCGCGCGGACCGGCGAGGGGCTCGACGAGCTCCGGCGGTCGTTCGACGGCAACCGCACCGCCGTCCTCCTCGGCTCCTCGGGCGTGGGCAAGTCGACGATCGTGAACGCGCTCGTCGGCGAGCAGGTGCTGGAGACGCAGGAGGTGCGCACGGACGACCACCGCGGCCGTCACACGACCACCCGGCGCGAGCTGATCCTGATCCCAGGAGGCGGCGTCGTGCTCGACACGCCCGGCATCCGCGAGCTCCAGCTCTGGGACGCCGACCTCGAGCGGACGTTCGGCGACGTCGAGGAGGTGGCGCGGCGCTGCCGCTTCTCCGATTGCGCCCACGTCGGCGAGCCGGGCTGCGCCGTCCGGGACGCGCTCGCCGACGGCTCGCTCGCGCCCGAACGCTGGGAGAGCTACGTGAAGCTCCAGCGCGAGCTGGCGGCGCTCGCCGCCCGCCGCGACCACCTGCTGCGCTCCGAGCAGCGCCGGGAGTACAAGATTCGCGAACGAGCGAACAGGCAGAACACCAGGAAGAAGCGCTGACGGCGCCGCACGTCCGGCCGGACGGCGTCGACTTCGTCGTCCCCGACCCGGACCGCCGGCACCACGAGGTCGCGCTCGTCCACGGCCGCCGCGAGTCGTCCTTCGCGTGGGCCGACGGCTGCTGGCGACTCGCGCTGCCGCGGCCGGACGCCGACCGCATCGAGTACCTGCTCCGCCTCGACGGCGAGTACGGCCCCGACCTCGCGAACCCGCTCCGGGTACGCGAGCCCTTCGGCGAGAAGTCGGCGATCGAGTGGCCCGAGTACCGGCCGCCCGCCTGGCTCGACTCGATCGCGGACGCCGGCCCGGCGGAGGAGCTCGAGCTGCGCTCCCGGCGCCTCGTCGCGCGGGTCCGCGTCCTGCTCTACCGGACGCCGGAGCCGCCGGGGCAGGACGCGCCGCTCCTCGTCGTCCACGACGGCCCCCAGTACGCCGAGTACGCGGCGCTCACCCGGTGCCTCGACGCGCTCAGCTGGGAGGAGCGGCTGCCGCCGCTGACGGCGGCGCTGATCGAGCCGGTCGACCGCGACGACACGTACTCGGCGTCCGCGCTCTACACCGCCGCGCTCGTGCGCGAGCTCCTGCCGCAGCTCGCGCGGCGTGCGCCCCACGGGCCGCGGATCGGGATCGGCGCGAGCCTCGGCGCGCTCGCGATGCTGCACGCCCACCGCCGGCGGCCGCGCAGCTTCGACGCGCTCCTGCTCCAGTCGGGCAGCTTCTTCCAGCGGCGCCACGACCCGCAGGAGCGCGGGTTCCCGCGCTTCGACCGGATCGCGCGCTTCGTGCGCACGGTGCTGCGTGCCGACGACGCAGAGCGCACGATCCCGGTCGCGCTCACCTGCGGCACCGACGAGGAGAACCTCGCCAACAACCGCGCCCTGTACGACGCGCTCGTTCGCCAGGGCTACCCGGCCTGGCTGGCGGAGGTCCGCGACGGGCACACGTGGACGTGCTGGCGCGATTCGCTCGACCCGAACCTGCCGATGCTGATCGAAGCGGTCTCGTGAACCGCCGCGCGGTCGAGCTCGACGGCGGGCACGTGCTCGCCTACGGCCGCTGGGGCCGGCCCGTGGTCGCGTTCCCGTCGGAGGACGGCGAGCCGCACGACTGGGAGGAGCGCGGGATGGTCGAGGCGCTCGCGCCGCTGCTCGACGAGGGCCGCGTGAAGCTCTACTGCGTCCCGTCCTACGACCGCGCCAGCTGGACGCGGCGCGACCTGCCGCTCGAGGAGCGCGCGCGGCGCCACGGCCACTACGAGTGGTGGATCCTGACCCGGCTCGTGCCGTTCGTGCAGGCCGACGCCCACACGCACGAGCTCGTGGCGACCGGCTGCTCGTTCGGCGCCTACCACGCCGCGAACTTCTGCCTCAAGCGGGCGGATCTGTTCCCGCTCGCGCTCTGCCTGAGCGGCGTCTACGACGTTTCCGTCCAGGGAGGCGGCGAGCGCGGCGACGCCGTCTACTTCAACAACCCGATGGACTACGTCGCGAACCTCGGCGGCGACCACCTCGACTGGCTGCGCAGGCAGGCGTCGCTGCTGCTCGTCTGCGGGCAGGGGCAGTGGGAGGACACGACCGGCGCGCTCGAGTCGACGAGGCGGTTCGGCTCCCTGCTCGCCGCCAAGGGGATCAGGCACGAGGTCGACCTCTGGGGGCACGACGTCCCGCACGACTGGCCGTCGTGGCGACGGCAGATCGCTCATCATCTGCCCCGGTTTGTCTGAGTTGACGATCGGGCTCCTCCTCGGCACCGAGGAGGACTGGCCGGCCGCGTTCGAGGCCCTCGTCGCGCGGCTCGGCCGCGTCGACGGGCACGCGCTGCGCACCGAGCGGATCGTCAACGAGCCGTTCGACCTGCGTTCGAAGCCACCGTACGCGCTCGTGATCGACCGGCTCGCGTGGTGGTACGACCTGCCGCGCGCCTGGCTGAAGAAGGTCGCGCTGATGGACGACGTCTACCTGCTGAACAACCCGTTCACGTTCCAGGCGATGGAGAAGCACTCCGCCTACTGTGCGCTGATGCGGCTCGGCATCCGCGTCCCCGAGACGTGGCTGATCCCGCACAAGGTGCCGCCGGCGAACCCGCGCTTCCAGCCCACCGCCGAGCGCTACAACGCCGCGTTCGACCTCGAGCGGATCGCCGAGGAGATCGGCTACCCGCTCTTCATGAAGCCGTTCGACGGCGGCCAGTGGGTGGGCGTCTCGCGCGTCGGGTCGCCGGCGGAGCTGCGCGCCCGCTACGACGAGTCGGGCGAGCGGCTGATGCACCTCCAGTCCGCGCTCGAGGGCTTCGACGTCTTCGTGCGCTCGCTGTCGATCGGCGCCGAGACGAAGGCGATGTGGTTCGACCCGTCGCGGCCGATGCACGACCGGTACCAGGTGCGCCACGACTTCCTGACGCCCGAGCTCGGCGACGAGGTCATCACGATCTCCCGGCTCGTGAACGCGTTCTTCCGCTGGGAGTTCAACTCGTGCGAGACGATCGTCAAGGACGGGATCGCGTATCCCATCGACTACGCGAACGCGTCGCCGGACGTCGCGCTGACGTCGCTGCACTACTACTTTCCGTGGGCGATCACCGCGCTCGTCCGCTGGAGCGCGTTCTGCCTCGTCACGCGCCGGCAGATGCGGATCTACCAGGACCTGCGCGAGTACTTCGAGCACGGCGACCGCGACGACCTGACGTACGAGCAGAAGCTCGCGCGCTACCGCCGGCTCGCGGACGACTACTTCCAGGTCGATGCGTACCGCGAGTTCTGCGCGCACCACCTCGCGCACGTGGACGAGGTCGCGCACGAGTGGTTCACGTCGGCCGAGTTCGACGACGTGCTCATCCGCACCGTGCGCTCGACATTCCCCGCGCACGAGCACGAGCGGTTCGTCGCGCACTACCGCGGCCTGCTCGCCGCGTGGGCGCGCGACAACGGCTAGTCGCTGACGAGCCGCGGCCACACCGCGGCGAGCGGCGCCGTGAGCGTGCAGCGCGCCACGGGCTGGCCGCGCTCCTCGTTCTCCGTCGGCATCGCGACCCGGGCGACGACGCGGTAGCCGGCGCACCACGGAACCGGGCCGAAGCCGACCAGGACCGCCCGCCGGCCGCTCACGTGCGGACGCCAGTAGCGGAACGAGACGTGGCCGCTCGCGACCGGCGGCAGGCCGCGCCCGAACACCACCAGCGCGCCCGCCTCGCCGTAGTTCCGCGCGATCACGACGTCGGCGCCCGCCGACGCGCCCTCGACGGTGCGGGCGAGCTGCGGCCAGCCGAGCTCGTCCTTGTAGTCCGAGCGCGCCTTCATGAGCCCGTGCTGGATCGCGGTCCGCTGCGGCAGCACGGGCAGCCCGAGCGGCAGCGTCGCGACGAGCAGCCCCGCGTAGACGACCGCCGGCACCAGCAGCCGCCGGTGCTCGACCGCGACGGCGCCGGCCGCGAGCGCGAACAGCAGGGCGGGCGCCGCGTAGTACGACTTGCCGTTCAGCGCGAAGAAGAGCAGCGCCGTCCCGGGGGCGACCCACGCGAGCGGCCGCGGCAGGCGGCGCACCGACATGACGGCGAGCGGCAGCGGCACGAGCCCCGTCAACAGCAGCAGGTTGAGCACGAACTGCGGCCGCGACTCGGCCGTCGCGCTCGGCGGCGGGTGCAGGAAGAACTGGATGCTCACCCAGCCGTGCTGCGCCTGCCAGGCGAGGTTGGGCGCGACGAGCGCGAGGGCCAGCGCCGCGGCGCCGAGCGCCCCCTTCGAGAGGAGCAGGTCGCGCCGCCAGACGAGCGTGCCCGCGACCAGCACGAGCAGCGGGATCGCGATCGTGTACTTCGTCTCCAGCCCGACCCCGACGGCGGCGCCGAGCCACAGCCAGCCGCCGCGGCCGAGCACCACGCGCAGCGCGAGCCACAGCACGAGCAGCGTCAGCGCCTGGTCGAAGGAGACCGGCTGGAAGAGCCCGTTCGCCGAGATCACGATCGGCGCGAAGCCGACGACGACTGCCGCGACGGTCTGCGCGCGCCGGCCGCCGCCGAGCTCGCGCGCGATCAGCGCCGCCAGGACGGTGCAGACGAGGCCCGCCGCGAGCGCGAAGGCGCGGAAGCCGACGAGCGAGTCGCCGAACAGGAGCCGCGCGCACGCCGCGAGCAGGCCCGTCAGGGGCGGGAAGTCGACGTACCCCGCCTGGAGGTGGCGCCCCGCGACGTCGTAGTACAGCTCGTCGCGCTGCCAGCCGTAGCGCCCCGCGAACGGGAGCGCGAGCGCGCACTTCCCCGCGAGCACGATCAGCACCGGCCGCCACGCGAACCCGCGCATTCACCGACATTGACACGCCCGGGCGGGCGGGACTAGGTTCATTTCGACCACTGCGGCGCCCAGTGAAGAGGAGGCCGCATGGCAACCACTCAGATCGTGGCGCACAGGCTCGGCAAGCTGCCGGTTCGTACCGACGTCCGCACGCTCTCGCTGGCGAGGTACGTCGACCCGGCGAAGCTGCCCCCGCCGCCCGCGACGCTCGACCTCGCCGATCGCGTGCGCGATTGGCCGATGTACGCCAACGACACGATCGGCGACTGCACGTGCGCGGCCGCCGCGCACATGATCGAGGCCTGGACGGCCGAGAGCGCCGGGCAGGCGGTCGAGGTCACGGTGCAGGACGTGCTCGACGCCTTCGACCACGTCAAGCGCGTCGACCCGCTCACCGGCGAGGCGGGCGCGGTCGAGCTCGACGTCCTCAACTACTGGCGCAAGACCGGGATCGGCGGCCACGCGATCGTCGCGTACGCGCGTGTCTCCGTGCACGACGAGTACCTCGTCCGCACCGCAGCCTGGCTGTTCGGCGGGCTCTACATCGGGCTCCAGCTGCCGCTGACCGCGCAGCGGCAGCCGACCTGGGACTGGACGGGGTCGCTGAGCGGCCCGGCGGCGCCCGGGTCGTGGGGCGGCCACGCGGTCGACGTCGTCCGCTACGGCGCCGCCGGCCTGACCGTCGTCACCTGGGGTGCGCTCAAGGAGCTGACGTGGAGCTTCTGGCAGCGCTACTGCGACGAGGCGTACTGCCTGATCTCGACAGACTTCCTGGCCGGCGGCCGCACGCCCGACGGCTTCGACCTGGCGGCGCTCGAGGCCGACCTGGCGCTGGTGACGGCATGAGAGGTCTCTCAGGTTCCTGTCACCCTGCTTCGGGCACACTGGGCGGCAGGAGCCTCGGAAAGGAGCCGCCGTGAAGCGCCTGCGCACCACCTCGTCCGCCCGCCTGATCGCCGCCGCCGCGATCGTCCTCGTCGCCCTCGCCGGCGCGGTCGCCGCGATCGCCGCGAGCCGCGGCTCCGGCTCGACGCCGCCCGCCAAGCCGCTGGCGAACGCGATCCACGACGCGCTCGCGGCCGGGCCCCCCGACGGCATCCAGGCGAGCATCAGCTTCACGAACAACCTGATCCCGTCGAGCGCCTCGGCGGCCAGGGCGGCTCCGCGCTCCTGACGGGCGCGAGCGGCCGGCTGTGGGCGAACGCCTCCGGCGGCCGGCTCGAGCTCCAGTCCGACGCCGGCGACGCCGAGATCGTCTGGTCGGACGGCAAGGTGACCGTCTACGACGGCTCCTCGAACACGGCGTACGTCTTCGACCTGCCCGCGTCGACCGGCTCCTCCTCCACGCCGTCGATCCCGTCGCTCGACGAGATCACCACCTTCCTCGCGAAGGCGGCGCAGCACTGGTCGATCTCCGACGCGCAGCCCTCGAACGTCGGCAACCAGCCGGCGTACACGGTCAGGGTCACGCCGACGACGTCGGCCGGTCTGCTCGGCGCCGCGGAGCTCGCCTGGGACGCGGTGCACGGCGTGCCGCTCAAGATCGCGATCTACGCGCGCGGCGCGAGCGCGCCCGTCCTCTCGCTCGAGGCGACCGACATCTCGTACGGCCCCGTCGCGAGCTCCGACATCCACGTCTCGTCGCCCGCGGGCGCGAAGGTCGTCGACCTGTCGTCGCAGGGGTCGGGCTCCGGCACGGCGGACACGCCGCCGGTCACCGGCCTCGCGGCCGTGCAGAAGGCGGCGCCGTTCGCCGTCGTCGCGCCCGAGACCCTCGGCGGGCAGGCGCTGTCGGACATCCGCCTCACGGGCGGCAAGACGGTGGTCGCCGTCTACGGCGACGGGCTCGGCGCGATCGTCGTCGTCGAGCGGGCACAGGACGCCCAGAGCGGCACGAGCGGCAACCCGCTCGGCCAGCTGCCGGCCACGAGCGTCGACGGCGTCACCGGCCACGAGCTCTCGACCCCGCTCGGCACCGTCGTGCAGTGGGACCGCGGCGGCGTCTCGTACCTGCTCGCCGGCTCGGTCTCCGCCGCGAACGCCGAGGCCGCCGCGAACGCGCTCAAGTGAGCGACGCGCCGCCCGTCGCCGTTCGCGGGCTCGTCAAGCGCTACGGCGAGATCGTCGCCGTGGCGGGCGTCGAGCTGACGGTGGAGGCGGGCGACGTCTTCGGCTACCTCGGCCCGAACGGGGCGGGGAAGACGACGTCGCTGCGGATGATGCTCGGGCTGATCCGCCCGACCGAGGGGCACGTCGAGCTCTTCGGCCGCGACCCGCTCGCCGACGGCGCCCGCGCGCTCGACGGCGTCGCCGGCTTCGTCGAGGGCCCGCGCTTCTACCCGTACCTGTCGGGCCGGCGCAACCTGCGGCTGCTGGCCGACCTCGACGGCGGCGTCCCCGCGCGCCGCATCGACGAGGTGCTCGACGTCGTCGAGCTGCGCGACCGCGCGAAGGACCGCGTCGGCGGCTACTCGCACGGCATGCGGCAGCGGCTCGGGATCGCGGCCGCGCTGCTCCGCGAGCCGAAGCTGCTGCTCCTCGACGAGCCGACGACGGGGCTCGACCCGGCCGGCATGCGCGACATGCGCGAGCTCGTGAAGCGGCTCGCCGGCGAGGGGATCACGATCCTCCTCTCGAGCCACATCCTGGCCGAGGTCGAGGAGCTGTGCAATCGCGTCGCGATCATCCGCCAGGGGCGGATCATCTACGAGGGCCGGCTCGACGAGCTCCTGCGGAGCGCCGGCGGCGGCTACCGCCTGCGGACGAGCGACGCCGGGCGGGCGCGCACGCTCCTGCTCGCGCACGGCGTCGAAGGCGTGCAGGACGTCGACGGCGAGCTCCGCTTCCAGGCCGAGCCCGCCGCGGTCGAGGCGCTGACGATCGCGCTCGGCGGCGCCGGCATCGGCATCTCCGCGCTCGTCCCGCACACCGCGACGCTCGAGGAGCTCTTCCTCGGCATGACCGAGCAGGCGGAGGCGGTCGCGTGACGGCCGTCTACCGCTGGGAGGTGCTGAAGCTGCTCGCGCAGAAGCGGACGTACCTCGGGCTCGGGACCGCGATGGCGGTGCCGCTGATCTTCGTGCTCGTGCTCGTCTTCAAGTCGGGCGGCCCGAACGACATCCCGCTCGGCCGCTACATCCGGCAGACGGGGCTCGCGACCCCGTTCGTCGTCCTCTTCTTCATGTCGATCTGGGCGTTCCCGCTGATCACCGCGCTCGTCGCCGGCGACATCGTCGCCGCGGAGAGCCACAACGGCACGCTGAAGACGATCCTCACCCGCTCGCGCGACCGCGGCGAGATCTTCGCGGCGAAGATCCTGGCGGCGCTGACGTACACGCTCGTCGCCGTGATCGCGATGGCGCTCGTCGGGCTCGTCGCCGCGAGCGTCGAGTGGGGTTTCCGTCCGCTCACGTCCCTCTCGGGCACGACCGTGAGCGCGTGGCACGGCCTCGGCCTGCTCGCGGCGACGGTCGCGATCTACGCGTGGCCGATGGCGGGCATCGCCGCGTTCGGGCTGCTGCTCTCGACGGTCACGCGCAACAGCGCGGCCGCTGTCGTCGGGACGCTGATGTGGTCGCTCTTGATGCAGCTGCTCGGCGTCCTGCCGGGCACCGAGCCGATCCGGCCGTACCTGCTCGGCACGCAGTTCGAGGCCTGGCACGGCTTCCTGCGCACGCCCGCCGACTGGGCGCCGGTGATCCGCGCGCTGTGGGTCTGCGCGCTGTACGTCGCGCTGCCGCTCGCGGCCGGCTACGTCGTCTTCCTACGGCGCGACGTCGCCGGCGAGTAGCGCGCGGCCGACGACAGCCGCCTCTGCCCCCGCGTCCGCGAGCGCGTCGACGTCCTCCGGCGAGCGCACGCCGCCCGCAGCGAGCACGCGCAGGCCCGCGGCCGCGACGCGGCGGACGAGCTCCAGGTCGGGGCCCGCGAGCGTGCCGTCGCGGTCGGTCGCCGTCAGCAGGACGCGCGTGCGCGGGAGCCGTTCGATCGCGTCGTCGAGCGCCAGCCCAGCCTCGGCCGTCCAGCCGCGGCTGAGGACGCGCCCGTCCCGCACGTCGAGCGCGAGCACCACGGCGTCGCCGAGCGCGAGCCACGGCGAAGGGTCGGGCCAGGCGGCGGTGCCGACGACGACCCGGTCGGCGCCCGCCGCGAGCAGCGCCTCCGCGTCGGCGCGGCTGCGAATGCCGCCCGACGCCTGCACCGGGAGCCTCGTCGCCTCGGCGACCGCATGCACGAGCTCGGGGCGGACGCGGCCCGCGCGCGCGCCGTCCAGGTCGACGAGGTGGATGCGCCTCGCGCCCGCCGCCGCCCAGCGGCGGGCGAGGGCGACGGGGTCGTCCGCGCGCTCGACGACCCGCTCGTAATCGCCGCGCTCGAGCCGGACGGCCTCGTCGCCGAGCACGTCCACCGCGGGGATCACCTCGATCCGACCGTCGAACCACACGACACCATGTTAACGTGCTAACATGAGCGCACGCGATGGCGAGCAGGATCCGACACCCATGGGAGACCGCCGAGATGAGGGATCTCTTCGGCGCGATCGACGCGCTGGAGGGCCGGGAGGAGACGGAGCGCTTCTTCCGGGACCTCTGCACGCTCTCGGAGCTCGAGGCGATGGCGCACCGCTGGCAGGTGGCGCGGCTGGTCGACAAGGGGCTGCCCTACGTGGAGATCGCGGAGCGGACGGGCGCGTCGACGACGACGGTGACGCGGGTCGCGCACTGGCTGCGCCACGGCGAGGGCGGCTACCGGCTCGCGCTGGATCGCCGCTCGACGCGCTGAGGGTCGCCGTCCCGGCCAAGGGTCGCCTGCGCGAGCCGGCGGTCAAGCTGCTCGAGGACGCCGGGCTCGGCCCGGAGCAGCCGGGCGAGCGCGCACTCGCGTTCCCGTGCCGCAACGCGCCGGTCGAGGTGCTGCTCGTGCGCGCCGCGGACGTGCCCGAGTACGTGCAGGACGGCGTGGTCGACTGCGGCATCACCGGGATCGACCTCGTTCGCGAGCGCGGCGCGCGGGTGGCGGAGCTGCTGCCGCTCGGCTTCGGCTCGTGCCGGCTCGAGGCGGCCGTCCCCGAGGAGTCGACGGCGACGAGCGTCGAGGACCTCGCGGGCGCCTCCGTCGCCACCGTCTACCCGCGGCTGACCCGTGAGCTGCTGCCCGTCGACGTCGAGCTCGTCGACGTCACCGGCTCGGTCGAGATCGCGCCGCGCCTCGGGCTCGCCGACGCGATCGTCGACCTCGTCTCGTCCGGGAACACGCTGCGCACCAACGGCCTGCGCTCGCTCGGCGCGTTGCTCGAGTCGGAGGCCGTGCTGATCGCGCGCGACGAGGAGCGGGCGGGGCCGTTCGCGTCGATGCTGCGTGCCGTCGTCGACGCCCGCCGGCATCGCTACCTGATGCTGAACGCGCCGGAGCGGGCGCTGCCCGAGATCTGCGCGCTGGTCGCGCCGCGCGCGCCCAGCGTGCTGCCGCTCGCGGAGCCGGGGCTGGTCGCCGTCCACGTGCTCGTGCCGTCCGCCGACGTCTGGCGGCTGCTGCCGGAGCTCGAGGCGGCGGGCGCCTCGTCGATCCTGATCGTCCCCGTCGAGCGGATGGCGGCGTGAGCATCGTCGCGGAGGCGAAGGCGGAGGGGATGGATGCGGTGCGCCGCTGGTCGCTCGAGCTGGACGGCGTCGAGCCCGCGCGCGCCGTGCCGGAGCCCGAGGCGCTGCCGCGCGAGGCGGTGCTCGCGCTCGCCGATCGCGTGCGGCGCTGGCACGCGGTGCAGCGGCCGGCCGACGTGCGCCTCGAGGTCGAGCCGGGGGTGCTGCTCGAGCGCCGCTGGGTGCCGCTCGACACGGTCGGCGTCTACGTCCCGCGCAACCTGCTCTCGACGCTCGTGATGTGCGCAGTGCCCGCGCAGGAGGCGGGCGTGCGTCGCATCGTCGTCTGCACGCCGCCGGCAGGCGCCGGCCTCGTCGCTGCCGCGGCGGAGCTGCTCGGGCTCGAGGAGGTGTGGGCGCTCGGCGGGCCGCAGGCGATCGGGTGGCTCGCGTACGTCGAGCGCGTCGACAAGATCGTCGGCCCCGGCAACGCGCACGTGAACGAGGCGAAGCTCGAGGTGGCGCGCGACGTCGCGATCGACCTGCCGGGCGGGCCCTCGGAGGTCATCGTCGTCGGCGACGCCGGCGACCCGTACGTCGACCTGGAGCTCGCGGCGCAGCGGGAGCACGGCCACGACGCGGTGTGCAGGACCGTCGCGACGCTCGACGAGGCCGAGGCGATCGCACCGGAGCACCTCGTCCTGCTCGGCGACGCGGCGGCGGAGGCCGACCGCGTCCGCAACGCCGGCGCGGTCTTCGTCGGCCCGTGGTCGCCGGTCGCCGCCGGCGACTACGCGACCGGCGGCAACCACGTGCTGCCGACGAACGGCTGGGCGCGCTCGACCGGCGGGCTCGGCCTCGAGACGTTCCTGAAGCCGGTGACGGTGCAGCGGCTGACGGCGGCGGGGCTCGCGCGCGTGCGGCCGACCGTGGAGGCGCTCGCGGCGGCCGAGGGGATGCCGGCGCACGCGGCGGCGGTGCGGCGGTGAGGCCGCTCGCGGCCGACTTCCGCCCGTACGAGTGGGCGATGCCGACGCCCGAGGTGGCGCGGCTCGCGGGCGTCGACCCGTCGCAGGTGCTGCGCTTCGACCAGAACACGCCGCTGCTGCCGCTGCCCTCGACGCGGCCGGGCACGATCGCCGGCGCGCTCGCCCGGATCAGCGGGTACCCCGGCGGCGGCTACGTCCCGCTGCGGCGGGCGATCGCCGACTACGCCGGTGTCGAGCCGGAGAACGTCGTGATCGGGGCCGGCGGCGACGACCTGATCCTGCTCTGCGCGCGCGCCTACGCCGGTCCCGGCGACACGATCGCGGTGCCGCAGCGACCGACGTACCCGCTCTACCGGATCGCGGCGCAGCTCGCCGGCGCCGACGTCGGCGACGACGATCCCGTGCTGACCTTCTTCTGCCGGCCCAACAACCCGACCGGCGCGCTCGAGCCGCTGCCGGACGCACGACCGCTCGTCGTCGACGAGGCGTACTTCGAGTACTGCGGCGACACCGCCGCGGGCGGCGACGCGATCGTCCTGCGGACGTTCTCGAAGCTGTTCGGGCTCGCGGGCGCGCGCGTCGGCTACGCGCTCGCGCCCGTCGACGTCGCCGAGGAGCTGAACGCGCGCCAGTCGCCCGCGCCGGTCTCCTCGCTGGCGGCGGAGCTGGCGATCGCGGCGCTCGCGGCGAAGCCGGACCCGCGGCCGGAGATCGAGGAGCGCGAGCGGCTCGCGTCCGCGCTGCGGGCGCTCGGGCTCGAGCCGCTCGAGTCGCACACGAACTTCCTCTACGTGCCGGTTGACGACGGGCTCGCGCTCGGGGACGCGCTGCTGCGGCAGGGCATCGTCGTCCGCGCGTACCCGGAGGCGATCCGCGCGTCGGTGCGCGACGCGGCAGACGACGACCTGCTCGTCGAGACGCTCGCGCGCGTGCTCGACCGGCCGTCGCCGGTCGCGCCGGGCGGGCACCGGACCGCTCGCACG
The DNA here is from genome assembly GCA_964496175.1 of uncultured Gaiellales bacterium. Lineage (GTDB taxonomy): Bacteria > Actinomycetota > Thermoleophilia > Gaiellales > Gaiellaceae > PALSA-600. Next base: position 17,475 of record CAZBYA010000035.1, read on the forward strand.
CTGCGTGCGACCGCCGAGACGCGCCTCGCCGTCCGCCTCGCGCTCGACGGCGCGAGCCGCGTCCGCGTCGCGACGGGCGCGGGCCTCTACGACCACCTGCTCGAGCAGCTCGCCTTCCACGCCGGGTTCGACCTCGTGCTCGAGGGTGCGGGTGACCTCGAGACGGGCGAGCACCACACGGCCGAGGACGCCGCGCTGGCGCTCGGCGGCGCGCTCGACGCGGCCCTCAGCGACCGGCGCGGGATCGCGCGTTACGGCGACGCGGTCGTGCCGATGGACGACGCGCTCGCGCGCGCCGCCGTCGACCTCGGCGGCCGCGCGCACGCCGAGCTCCGGCTCGAGCTCGATCCGGGCCTCGCCGGTCACATGCTCGCGAGCCTCGCGCAGGCGGCTCGCGCGTCGATCCACGTCGACGCGAGCGGGCGCGACGCGCACCACGTCGCCGAGGCCGCCTTCAAGGCGGTCGGGCGCGCCCTGCGTGTCGCCGTCCGCCCCGAGGGCACGGGCCTGCCGTCGACGAAGGGCCTCCTGTGAGGGTCGCGATCTGCGAGTACGGCGCCGGCAACGTCCGCTCCGTCGAGCTCGCGTTCGCGCGGCTCGGGGCGACACTCGTCGACGCGGTCGACGATGCCGACCTGGCGGTGCTGCCCGGCGTCGGCTCGGCTGCCACCGCCCTCCACGGGCTGCGGGAGCGCGGCCACGACGCCGCCCTGCGCGACCGCTTCGCCGCCGGTCGGCCGATTCTCGGCATCTGCCTCGGCCTCCAGCTCGCGCTCGAGTGGACGGAGGAGGACGGCGGCGTCGAGGGGCTCGGCCTGCTGCCCGGTCGCGCCGTCCGCCTCGCCGCCGGGCGGGTGCCGCGCATGGGCTGGGCGGAGGTCGACGACCGTGGCGCCTTCTACTTCGCGCACTCGTACGCGGCGCAGACGCCGTGCGCGACCGCGTGGTCGGAGGGGGTCGTCGCGGAGGCGAGGCTGGACTCGTTCCTCGGCTGCCAGTTCCACCCGGAGAAGAGCGGCGGGCTCGGCGCTCGCTACCTCGAGGAGGCACTGTCCCTCTGCCTCGCCTGATCCCGTGCCTCGACGTCGCGGGCGGCCGGGTCGTCAAGGGCGTGCGCTTCCAGGGGTTGCGCGACGTCGGCGACCCGGTTGAGCTCGGCGCGGCGTACTCGGAGTCCGGCGCGGACGAGCTCGTGTTCCTCGACGTGAAGGCGACGGTCGACGGGCGGCGCACGCTGGTCGACCTCGTCCGCCGCGTCGCCGAGCGGCTCGCGATCCCCTTCACGGTCGGCGGCGGTGTCCGCTCGCGCGCGGACGCCGAGGAGCTGCTCGAGGCGGGCGCCGACAAGGTCGCGGTCAACTCCGCGGCGCTCGCGCGACCCGAGCTGGTGACCGAGCTCGCGGAGCGGCTCGGCTCGCAGGCGGTGGTCGTCGCGATCGACGCCGAGCGCGGGCTCGTGCGCTCGCACGCCGGCACGACGCCGACCGACCGCACCGCCATCGCCTGGGCGCTCGAGGCGGAGGAGCGCGGCGCCGGCGAGATCCTGCTCACGTCGATCGACGCGGACGGCACCCGGGCCGGCTACGACCTCGAGCTGACGGGCGCCGTCGCGGAAGCGGTGCGGCTGCCGGTGATCGCGTCGGGCGGCGCGGGGAACGCGCGCCACGTCGCCGACGCGCTGGGCGTCGCGCAGGCGGCGCTGCTCGCCTCGATCCTGCACGAGGACCCGCGGCGCCTCGAGACGCTGCGCGGCGAGCTGCGCGTGCTGGGGGTGCCGGTGCGGTGGAGCTGAGACCGGCGATCGTGCAGGACGCGCGCGATGGGCGCGTGCTGATGCTCGCGTGGATGGACGAGGAGGCGGAGCGCCTGACGCGCGAGACCGGCGAGGCGTGGTTCTGGAGCCGCTCGCGCGAGCGGTTGTGGCGCAAGGGCGAGACGTCGGGCAACGCGCTCGCGGTCGTCGAGCTGCGCGACGACTGCGACGGCGACGCGCTGCTCGTGCGTGTCGAGCCGGCCGGGCCCGCGTGCCACACCGGCGCCGTCTCCTGCTTCGCGCCGGAGCTGTGGCGCACGATCAGTTCCCGCGCGCTGGAGCGGCCGGCGGGCTCGTACACGACGGCTCTGCTCGACGCGGGCGTGGGCGCGTGCGCGCGCAAGGTGGGGGAGGAGGCGGTCGAGCTGTCGGTCGCGGCGCTCGACGAGAGCGACGAGCGGGTCGTCGAGGAGGCGGCCGACCTCGTCTACCACCTGTACGTGCTGCTCGCCGCGCGCGGCCTCGACCTCGCGCAGGTCGAGGACGAGCTCAGCCGACGGGCCGAGACGTAGCGCGAGAGGGTGTCTGACACCTACTGGTGTCAGACACCAATGCGAGCTCAGACGGCGCGCCGCTCCGCCCGCATCACCGACACCGCCGCCAGGATGAACGACAGGTGCGTCAGCGCCTGCGGGAAGTTGCCCAGGTGCTCGCGCGTGCGCGGGTCGATCTGCTCCGCGTAGAGGCCGACGGCGTTCGCCGCCGCGAGCAGCTCCTCCATCAGCGCGCGCGCCTCGTCGAGCCGGCCCCCGCGCGCGAGCCCGTCGACGAGCCAGAACGAGCAGGCGAGGAAACAGCCCTCCTGGCCGCGCACCGACGAGTAGCGGTAGAGGAACGGCCCCTCGCCGAGCTCCTCGCGGATCGCCTCGACGGTCGAGCGGTAGCGGTCGCCGGCCGGGTCGACGTAGCCGTAGCGCGCCGCCAGCAGCACGCTCGCGTCGAGCTCCTCGCTGCCGGCGTAGCGGACGTAGGCTCCGCGCTGCTCGGACCAGCCGTGCTCCTCGACCCAGTCGCGGATCTCGCGGCGGGTCGACGACCACCGCTTCGTCTGCGGCCGGTCGAGGTAGCCGTCGGCCTCGAGCGCGAGGGCGTGCTCCAGCACGAGCCAGCACGCCATCTTCGACTGCACGTAGGGCCGGGGGTCGACCTCCCAGATGCCGGAGTCGTCCTGCTGCCAGATCTCGCAGACGTGGTTGGCGAGCTCGGCGCACAGCTGCTTCGCGTGCAGGTTGAGGACGTGCCCGGCCTGGCAGTACCGGTACGCGACGTCGAGCACGTCCGCGTAGCCGCCGAGCTGGAGCTGGTCCTGAGCGTCGTTGCCGACGCGCACCGGCCGCGAGCCGCGGTATCCGGCGAAGTCGACGTCCTCGCGCGGCAGCTCCGCCTCCGCGCCGAGCGTGTACATCGGCTGGAGCTTCGGGGCGGTTCGGGAGACGGCGTCGAGCACCCAGGCCCACGAGCGGTGGCACTCGACGGTCAGGCGAACCGCGAGCAGCGACTCGAGCGCGAGCGCCGTGTCGCGCACCCACGAGAAGCGGTAGTCCCAGTTCTTGTCGCCGCCGATCCGCTCCGGCAGCGAGGTCGTCGCCGCGGCGGCGATCGCCCCGGTGGGCGCGTAGGTGAGCGCCCGCTGCGCCAGCACGCTTCGCCGGACCTCGTGCAGCCACGGCCCGTCGTAGGGGATCTCGCGCGTGTACGTCTGCCAGTAGTCGCGCGTCCGTTCGAGCCGAAGCTCGAGCTCGGCGCGCGGGGGCGCGGCTCGGGGCTGGTCGTCGAAGTAGAGCGCGGCGAGCAGTGCGTCCTCCGACTCGCGCAGCGAGAACCGCCCGTGCACGTCGCCGCCGTCGGGCTTGGGCGTGCCCGCGTCGTAGGAGAGGACCGCGATCGCGTCGTCCTCCCATTCGACGAGCGCGATCCCCTGCTCGACGTGCGCGCGCACCTCGTCGCGGCCCCAGCGCGGCCGCGCGGCGAGCCGCCACTCGAGCTCGACCTCGCCCTCGACGCACTCGATCCTCCGCACGAGCTCGGCCCACGGCAGGAGCGCGCCGCCGTCCATCGTCAGCGCGTCGGTCATGCGCACCGTGCCGTCGCCGGTGGTGAAGATCGTCTCGAGGACGTTCGAGTCGTCGAGGTAGCGCTGCCGCGCCGCGAACTCGCCGCGCGGGCGCAGGACGAACGAGCCGCCGCGTTCGGGGTCGAGCAGCGCCGCGAGCACCGGCGGCGCGTCGACGTCGGGCAGGCAGAGCCAGTCGATCGCCCCATCGAGCGCGACCAGCGCGAGCGCGCGCCCGTCTCCGATCAGCCCGTAGTCGGCGATCGGCGCGTATCCGTCCACCCGCCGCGGCTGCCTCACCGGACAGCGTGGTGTCCGCCGCTCAGCAGCTCGAAACGACCGGGTGCCCCGCCGGGGAGACGCGCACGCCCTCGGAGCGCGCGAGCGCCTTCAGCCTGTTCCGGTAGACGACCATGTCCGCGTGCTGCCAGTCGGCGTGCGTCTGGCAGCGCCAGGGTGCGTACCGCTCGCGGTGGTAGGGGCTCGTCAGGCTCTCGGCGTGCCCGATCACGTTCGGCAGCGAGATCCCATAGCGCGTCATCAGCCAGAGCGTGAGGCGGAGGGACGCGGCGAGCTGACGCGGGTCGTTCAGGATCTCCGCGTCGCTCGTGCCGACGTGCTCGATCCCGATCGCCGTCCAGTTGAGCCCGACCGTGTGGCGGCAGATCGTGTCCAGCGGGACGAGCTGGTAGATCGTCCCGTCGCGATCGATCACGAAGTGCGCGCACGTCCCGGGGAGCTCGCCGAGCTCCGGGTCGGGCGTGTCGGCCGCGAACGTGCTCCACACCGAGGAGAACGAATCGGTGGCGGTGTAGTGCTCGACGATCACGTGCGGGTGCCGGAGGCGCCAGGTATCGAGCCCGTAGTGGAGCTCGGCGTAGCGGGCCGTTTCGGCGCGCCGCGCGGCTCCGAACGGAATCGGCTTCTGCACGATGTGCGGCCGCGGGGCGATCACGACCGCGAGGCCGAGGGCGAGCAGGAGGCGCACCTCGACACGATGCCACGGCGGGCGCGGGGACGCACCCGCCGTGGCGCCGCAGCCTCGTTCCGCCTAGTCGCCCGAGATCCGGGCGATCTCCGCGTCCGCGACCTGGAGCAGGTCGGCGGTGCGCAGCCGCAGCGACTCGTCGTGCCGGCCGGCCTCGAGCACGAGGAACTCGCAGCCGCAGAGCTCGACGTCCACGACCACGCGGTCGTGCCGCTCGCCCCCGAACGGCGGCACGGCGCCGAGCTCGAACTCCGGGTACGCCGACCTGAGCTCCGCCTCGGTCGCGAGCTCCGCGTCGGGCACGCCGATCGTCTCGCGCAGCCGGAGCAGGTCGAGCCGGTCGCTCGCGCGGATCACGCTGCGGACGAACCCACCGCCCGTGCGGAGGACGATCGTCTTCGCGGTCTCCTGCGGCAGCACCCCGAGCTCGCGCGCCTCCGCGACCGCGCTCTCGGTCCGCTTGTGCGGCAGCAGCTCGAACTCGATGCCCGCGTCGCGCAGCGACTCGACGAGCGCCCGCGACGGCGCACGGCGGCGCCTCGTGGGGCGACGCTTGCGCGTGATCCGCGTGTCACTCCCGGGGAAGAGCAGGCTCGAGTGGCCGTCCTCCCAGCGGACGCGGTAGTGCGGATGCTCGCCCGAGCCGAGCACCTCCTCGATCTCGCCGCTGCGCGCGGCGTCGCCGACCCGGTGGCCCGTCACCTCGATCGTGTCGCCGACCGCGACGGCGGGGCGATCCGTCGTCTTCACCTTCCGCCTCCTTCGTCGTCGCACCGAGGATCGCGCCGTCGCGACGGCGCGCGCATCCGGCAAAGCGCGTACTTCTCCCCGATGTGACCCTCCCGCGACGCCCGGACCATGGGGCCGAACCGAAGGAGGAGACATGCGTGTCGAAGAGCTGATGACGCGGGCGGTCGTGACGGCGCGGCCGGAGACGCCGCTGAAGGAGGTCGGCGCGCTGCTCGTCGACAACCGCATCTCGGGAGTCCCGGTCGTCGACGCGGCCGGGGCCGTCCTCGGCGTCGTCTCGAAGTCGGACCTGATCGTCCGGGAGGACGCCGACCGGCACGGCAGGAAGTCGGCGGCGGTGACGGCGGCGGACGCGATGACGTCGCCAGCGGTCACGATCGAGCCGGGCGCGTCGGTCGTCGCGGCGGCGCGCGAGCTGATCGACCGGCGCATCGACCGGCTGCCGGTCGTGCACGAGGGGCTGCTGATCGGCATCGTCACCCGCACCGACCTGGTGCGCGCGTTCGTCCGGAGCGACTCGGCGATCGAGCGCGAGATCCGCGACGACGTGCTGGTGCGCGGGCTATGGCTGGCGCCGGAGAACCTGACGGTCGCGGTGCACGGCGGACACGTCGCGATCGGCGGCCGGGTCGACACGCGCAGCGACGCCGAGCTGGTGGCCGCGTGCGTGCGGCGCGTGGCCGGCGTGCTCGACGTCGACGTCTCGCAGCTCGAGTGGCGCTACGACGACGCGCACCACCGGCTCGAGCTGCGGATGGGGCGCCGACTCTAGCTCTCGCCGAGCAGGGCCTGGAACTCGGGGTCGCCGCGCAACGGGTCGAGGTCGGTGTCGCTCGCCAGGTAGCCGCGCACGCGGTCCGAGATCGCGAGCGCCTGCCGCAGGTGCTCGATCGCGTCGGCGGTACGGCCCGCCTTGCTCTCGCAGCACGCGAGGTTGTAGAGCAGCGTCGGGTAGCCGGGATTCTCGGCGACGATCTCGCGCAGGCGGTCGGCCGCCTGCTCGTACTCGCCGGCCTGGTAGAGCGGCGCCGCCGGCGCCCACAGCTCCCAGCCGTTCACCTCGTAGGCGCGGCCGGGGACGCCGCCGACCGCGAGGACGGTCGTCCCGTCCTCCTCGGCGAACGCCGTCCGCTTCACGGGCGGCTCGACGAAGACGAACGTGCCTGCCGGCGCGTCGCGGCGCTCCCCGTCCAGCTCGAAGACGGCGCGCCCCTGCACGACGAAGTACAGCTCCTCGTTCCCCTCGTCCGCCTCGTCGTGCTCGTTGATCAACCGGTCGCCGCGGTTCGCCGTCCAGCTGTTGACGCCGAACGACGCGATCCCGAAGCGGTGCCGCACGGGCCGCCAGGGCACGCGGCCGTCGTCGATCTCCTCGATCTCCGTCAGGTGCGCGATCTCGTAGCCCACCCGGCGGAGCCTAGCGCTACGACATCGGCACCTGGCCGAGCAGCGACGCGCCGATGCGGTCGAGGATCTCCGACAGGCTCTCGCCGGTCGCGGTGATGCCGTGGTTGCGGAGGCCGATCACGGCGTGCGCCGGGTCGGGCTCGGCGGCGAGGGCGGCCGCGACGCTCGTCGCCAGCTCCTCGGTGCCGCACGGGAAGTTGAACTCCGTCGTCGGGATCCCCTCGAGCCACGCGTGCGCGTGCAGGATCGCGCCGACCTCGGGGTGCTCCTGGTAGATCATCCAGTGCTCGATCGCGTCGACGGAGACGCGCCGCGGCTCCACAGCCGGCGGCACGCTCAGCACGATCACGCCGCGCTCGGCGTCGTAGTCGGAGACGAGCAGGATGTCGCGGCCCGGCGTGTCGAGGTGCGCCTTGTCGACGCCCGACGCGCTCATCCAGAAGCGGCGCTCGTCGAGTCGCTCCGAGAAGTTGCCGTACGAGAGGCCGCCGATGCCGTAGAGGCGCTTCACGTGCCGGAGGTCGCGCTCGTCGAGCAGCTCCTCGATCGGGAACGGCGCCGGCATCAGGCCGAGCCCGTCGATGCGGGCGCCGGCGGCGCGGATCTCCTCGGTGTGCTCGTCGCCGCCCCAGAGCTCCGGCTCGAGGTCGGTGCGGAACTCGTTCTCGATCACGAGGCGTGCGCACGCGAGCGGGAGGAGCCGCTCGAGCGTCGCCTCGGCGAGCGACGCGCCGGAGGCGCGGTAGGTGCCGCGCTCCATCGTCGTGAACCAGACGGCGTCGCCGACGAAGGCGAGCACGATGTTCGAGAGGGACCGGACGAGCAGCGGGTAGCTCTCGGTGAGGATCTCGGGCGAGTCGGTCGTCGCCTCCCAGATCGCCGCGGAGTACGTGCCGCGCGAGTGGCGGCGGAACGGGCGGGGATTGTCGGGGTCGACCACGTTCAGGACCAGGTCGGCCTCGTCGACCGAGCCCGGGGTCCAGCCCCGCCGGGCGAGCTCCGCGGCGATCCCGTCCAGCAGGGCGGCCAGATCCTGAGACGGGTCGCGTGCGACCACGAACGCGAACGTCATGGCGCGAGGCTCGCGGATCGCGGGCGCCGTCGAATCCGCCGGCACCCGCGATCCGTTGCGGGAAACTACGTGCTCTAGCCTGGCCGGTTCGTGCCGCCGGTGGCCACGTAGCTGACGCAGTCGCCCTGGTTCTTGAAGACGCCGTAGGACTTCCAGCCGTCCTTCAGGCACTGCGCCGTCGACGTCGGCCGCGGGTTGACGCGGTAGATGTCGACGGTGAGCGAGCCGCCGTTGTCCCCGTACCAGCCGGAAACGAGGCCGCTGCCGGGGTACCCGTCGTAGATCAGCAGCGCGAGCGCGCCGCTCACGCCCGTGAGCGTGGTCGAGTACAGGTGCCCGGCGTTGTACGCGCCCCAGCTCGGGAACGCGCCGTTCAGCGTCAGCTCGCCCCAGGTCGTGCCGATCCCGGGCCAGCCCTGCTGCGGGGCGCTCCAGTTCCACGCGTCGCCGCTGTTGTAAGCGGTGTCGACGTAGCCGTGGCTCCAGTTGTTCCAGACGCCGCAGGAGACGACGCGGTAGGTGCCGCTCGCCGGCAGGGCGAACGTGCTGCCGAGCATCGAGGCCGAGTCCACGGCCACCGAGCCCACGTACTGGTCGGTGGACGGGGGTGTCCACCCTGAGCAGGTCGGGGCAGCGCTCGCGCGACCGACCGTCAGCGCCGCGAGGCTCGCGACGAGCGCGAGCGCCGCAAAGGTGCGCTTCACCAATGTCCTCCTTCGAAGTTGCCGCAGGTCTGCCTCGACCCTCACCCTGCCCGCCGCGGTCGAGACGCGGGCCCTACGAAAGCAGAAACAGATGTCAGATGACATCCCTCGGACGAGGGACGCCCCCGCGCGCGTCAGGCGGCCGGCTCAGCACCCGGCGCGTCCCGCGAGGCGCGCGGGCGGGCCGAGCCGCGTCCACCCGGAGAGGC